>NC_014253.1:1894878-2242317 GCF_000196655.1 Methanohalobium evestigatum Z-7303
TTCTATTGTACCCTCGTCAGCCAAATCCACTTTATTAATTATCGGCAATCCCGGTATATATACTCTGTTTTCAAGCACTGCATCTATAAGCTGGTCTACTGTTATATTCTCCCTGATTAAAACATGTGCATTATGAATCTTGTATTCGCCAAGGACCGTTTTTATAGTATCAACTGAAAGATAATCAAGGTCTACCGTACTGTCTACAATTACGCCTCCACGATCCATTCTCTTTATTGTAACATCAGGTGGATTTTCATTAATACGAACACCCGCATCGTACAGTTCCTGTTTCAATACATCATACTGATATATCTGGAAAACGTCCAGAATAAAGACTACAAGGTTTGAGTTTCTAATAACCGATATTACTTCCTTTCCTCTACCTCTTCCCGATGCGGCTCCTTTCACAAGTCCCGGAACATCCAGCATCTGTATTTTTGCACCCTTATATTCCAGTACACCGGGTATTACCTCAAGTGTTGTAAATTCGTAATCTGCTACTTCAGACTGTGCTCCTGTTAATTTATTTAAAAGGGTGGATTTACCCACTGATGGAAAACCAACCAGCGATACTGTAGCATCACCAGATCGTTTTACAGAGTATCCTGCTCCTTTGGATTTACCGGATTCCTTTCTCTCTGCCTCATCCCGAAGACGTGCAAGCTTTGCCTTGAGCCGACCTATGTGATGAGATGTTGCCTTGTTATATGGGGTATTTTTTATTTCTTCCTGTACTTTATTTATCTCTTCCTGTATACTCATTTTGTACCCCGACACTGCTTCAAAAATAAAAAAGGTTTTTATCCATATAGAAGTCTAATTGAAAAATCGTATTTTTATTGTATCGGTTATAATTTATAAAACTGATGATTAAAACTCAATTATTTCACCAGTTCGTTCGTAGACTGAAATTCCAGATGGAAGATTATCAGCAAAAGATTTTGATGAAATGCAGGAAATCAATGTCTTTATTTCAGTTAAATCCATTGCTTCTTTTTGAACCAGGAAATCAAATTCTTCTTCACAAATACTAATAAATTTTAACCCTGAATTTTCAGCCATAGTTCTAAGACCAAAACCCACATCTGCGAATCCTTCCTTGACAGCATTACAAACTGCAAGATGTGTTTTTGCCCCACTGTTATATCCTGCAAGAGATTCCTTTAAATTATTAAATGACATCCCCATCTTATCAGCAAATTGTTTAAGGTTCAAATCCAGTAAACTTCGTGTCCCTGTGCCTCTATTACGATTTATCAGTCGTTTGTCCAGTATATCATCAATTCCAGAAATATCACTATTTTGGCGAACGATTAAACCCTGTTCCCTCTTGTAACCTTTGACAAGTACCACATCAGATAATTTCATTTTCTCGATCATAGATATGTTATAATTACCAGAATCATCCGGCATATTTATTCCTGCAATATCTGAAAAACCTGTTGATACAGAACTAAAACCTCCAGAAGAACCATTATTCAATACCCTGAATTTAAGCCCTGAAAGTTCTTCAAGGATTTCTATTCCCGGACAATATCCACCTGCAAACAACAAATCTGGCTCATCCACATTTCCAAACAGTGTTACATTCACGGATGTACCGGATTCTATATATTCGGTTTCTGCTGAAATTTCTATAAATCCGTCTGCATCGGCAAGGGTAGTTATTGCCCCTGACCCTTTATCAGCAGGGTATACTTTCCCACGTACCATTCCCACCGGAAGTAGTTGCTGTCTACCCTGCGAATTTATACCAGTTCCAAGAACAGCAGTAACTGTCAATTCATCTTTAGTACTGTCAAACGTATCCTGTGAATTATGAATAAGAGGTGCTATGAACTCATTGAATATAGTTAGTGCTGATGTAGGGTTTCCTGGAAGCCCTATAGTAGGTACACCATTTATCATACCTGCAACAACCGGTTTACCGGGTTTGATATTAATTCCATGAAACAGGGTTCTACCCTTCTCCTCTATTACCTTATACATAATATCTCCAGCACCTGCAGATGTGCTGCCGGAAGTAAGGACAAGGTTGCATTCCTGCACAGCTCTGTTTATTGCATTAAACATTGCCTTTTCTTCATCTTCCACAATTCCATACATTACTGGTGTTGCACCGCACTCTTTAACACTTGCAGAAAGGGCATAAGAATTTGTATCATAAATCATCCCTTTATCCAGAGGATTTCCAGGAGTAGTCAATTCATTCCCGGTAGAAATAATACCCACTTTTATTGTATCAACATCAATATACCGCTTTCCTATCGCTGAAAGAACTCCTATCTCACGTGAACCTATCCGTGTATTTCGACAAAGCACCTGTTCACCCCTCATAATATCCGAACCTCTGGACATGATATTCTCACCGGTATGAACAGGTCTGTAAACCGATACCTTACTGTTTGCTCTTTTTGTATCTTCCACTTTCACCACTGCATCAGCACCGTAGGGTATTGGTGCTCCTGTAGCTATGGACATCGCTTCACCCTTGTTTAAATAAAAGTCGCCAACAAATCCAGCATCTATTGAACCTGTAAAACATAGAGTTAATGGATTTGTTTCTCCTGCCTGATAGGTATCATCTGCACGAACAGCATACCCATCCATTATTGATTTATCAAACGATGGTACATCTATACTTGAAACAACATGTTCCGCTAAGGTATATCCCAGTGCTTCCTCCAAAGGAAGAGATTTTGTGGAATGATTAATAGGGATTTGTTTTAACAACCTGTGTGCTTCATCCACAGGAATCAACGTTCTAAATTCTTTATGTGCCATGATTTTTTAAAATAAAATATAAGAGTTTTTAAACTTTAACCTCGTTTTCAGGGTATATAGGTGTTCCGTTGTTTCTCGTGACTTCTTTAAAAGCCTCAATAACTTTGTTGGTCACCTTTCCGGGTTTTCCGTCACCTATACTTCGTCCATCTATCTGAGTTATAGGAGCTGCTTCAGCTGCTGTACCTGTTACAAAAATCTCATCTGCAGTATATAAATCGAACAATCCCATGTGCTGTTCATTAACCTCATATCCCATGTCCTTTAAAATCTCAATTGAAACCGCCCTTGTAATCCCTTTCAGATTGTTGATGGTCGGTGGTGTGTAAACTTTACCATTATTTACTGCAAATATATTGTCTCCTGAGCCTTCAGAAACATATCCATTGTTGTCCAGGAATATAGCCTCATCTCCACCTTTATTATTCGCCTCAACTTTAGCCAGTATATTGTTGAGATAATTCATAGATTTTATATTTGGAGAAAGCGCGTCCGGAGCGTTCCTGCGGGTTGTTACCGTTACTGCAGTAAGTCCCACTTCGTAAAGGTCGCCATAGAGCGCATCCCATTGTTGGGTTATAATGAATACATTTGGTTTTGTACATTTTCTCGGGTCAAGTCCAAGATCTCCGATTCCTCTTGATACAATCGGGCGGATATAGGCATCCATAAGGTTGTTCTTTCTCAATGTTTGAAGTATTGCCTCTTTCATCTCATTCTTTGTCAATGGTATGTCCAGTACAATAGCCTTCGCAGAGTCGTACAGTCTATCAATATGTTCATCCAGTTTGAAAACCCGACCATTGTAGGCTCTGATACCTTCAAAAACACCATCTCCATAGAGGAACCCGTGATCATATATCGATGTCGTCGCCTGGGATTTTGGAACAAACTCACCGTTGAAATAAATCAATAACTCGCTCATCTGTTTAAGCCTCATCCAATGCTATTTTTATATTATTCATATCACTTTCGATATTTTCAATGTTATATATGTATATTTGTAAACTCAACAGAAGAAAACAATTATTACAGACGGATTAATGGAAGATACAACAAAAAACCTTTTATGGATAAACAACAATTGAGTATCTCTGCTATCTGTGGCATAAGGTCCCGTGGCTTAGCCAGGATATAGCACCGGGCTTCTAACCCGGAGGTCGTGGGTTCAAATCCCACCGGGTCCGCCATACACTATTTTTATTGTAAAGTTAGTCTTTGAATAATTGCATTTTTCTTCAACAAATTTAATATGAGCTACACTTAACTATTATAGGGGTATCTCAATAGTTTTACGTATATCATGGGAGTGTGAATTTATTGAGTGTTTCAGAAGAAAAGAAAAACTACAAGGTTAGGTCGCTATCCCTAAACCCTTGTGATAAAACCAAAACCGTTAGTTTTGTTGATAAAGATATAGTAGGACCGGTGGACTGGGGATTGAAGAACCATTTTGACTACAGAAGTTATGAATACTCAGAATATAGTAAAAACAATGTATTGTGTTTTGGTCTGGGTAAACTTGCTGGAAGCAAACTTCCCGGTACTCAAAGATTAATATTTTCCTTCCGTTCACCGCTTTGGAAAGGTTTTTTTGTTTCTGCACTGGGTGGTGCAGCACATGTATTCAAAAGAGTGGGTGTTGATTATGTAACAATTGAAGGGAGGTCAGAAAAACCATCAATCATAGTACTAAAAGGCAGAAAAGAAGGATATGTAGATGTAGAGTTTCACGAAATTACAGAAAACAAATTGCTAAATGTCTACAAAGGATACAATGGTAAAGAAGGTGTTTACGCATTATCTGAATATTTAATAAGCAACTTTTCATCCAAGTATAATAATGATTATAGATGTATGGTCGTTGGTCCTGGTTCTTTATATTCCAACATGGGCGCAACATTTTCAGCCACTTTAAAAAACAATGAAATGGTTGTAGGTTCTGAAGAATGGGCTGGTAGAGGAGGGAGCGGCTCTGTTTTATATCAGGGCCATGGTGTTGCCGGCATTGTTTTTGGAGGAGAAATGGAAAGAATATTCCCTGGTGTAGACCTTTCAGATTTGGATAACGTCAAGGATATTCTTGACACATATTACAATGAATCATATATAAAGGTCATCAAAAAAAGAACCACCAAATACAGATATAATCCAAAAATAGAAAGTGGGGGCACATTTGGTTCCAATATTCATTGTCTGGGTGAATTCATACCCTTAATGAACTGGAAAATGATTTACATGCCCAGAGATGAAAGGATAAACATCCATGAAAAATTGTTAGATAAATACTGGAAACCATTCAACAAAGAATCTATGGAACCAAGAAACTGGACTACCTGTGGAGAGCCCTGTCCTGTGGTATGTAAAAAACATCGTAAAGGACAACATGTTGATTATGAGCCTTACGAAGCAGATGGTCCTCTGGCTGGTTCATATGAGATTCACAAAACGGATGTCTCGGTAAAAAAAATCGATACTATAGGGATTGATGCCATAGAGTTTGGCAATCTTTCAGCATGGATACTTGAACTGATATCTGAAAGGCTCTTATCATCAAAAGAACTTGGACTATCCGCTAACCCAAGATTTGACATGAAAAATTTTGATTATGAAAAAGATTCAGAAATAAACGCAAATCTCGTAGCAGAACTTGCCGATAATGTAGCTTATGGTAAAACTGAAGTTTGTAAAGTCTTGAGACAGGGAATAAGGAAATCCGCCAGCAAATTTGATGAGATGTTTAAAGAAAGAATTAAAAATCATAGTTCTGGTTATAATAGCTACAAAGATTTTGCAGTCTATGTGCCCTTCGGCGAAGATGGATGTATCGCTCCAACTATGTACTGGGCAGTTGGAAATTTTGTGCCTGTTCCAATACAGGGTAAATATCTCACCTATTATCAGTTTGGATTTTTCGACCCAGAAACTCTGGCAGAAGAATGTTTCAAAAAAGCTGTATATGAACTCTATTCTGAAAATACCGGGATGTGTAGATTTCACAGAAATTGGGCAACCGAGGTCATACCATTGCTTTTGAAAAAAGCATGGGATATTGACATAGATAAAAGCCACAATGAAGAAATTATTAAAAAAATGGTAGAATACGATAAAAAAGCCGGGATAAAACCTTCGTTCTGGGACAGCCACAGAGTTTTGGATATTGTTGCTTATGGTGCAAAAGAATTCGGCAACATGAAATGGTGGAATGAATTTGAAAATGACAAAATTAATACCGCCAGAAAATACTGGGAGATGTTTTTAAAATCCTATGAAGACAAACTGGGTATATCATGGGACTATGACTATCAGATTAAACAAAAATAATTTTAATAAAAAGGATGGTTGAATTCACCATCCCCCTGTTGTAGGATTGTCTATATCGTATTTTTCAGATATTGATTGAGCTATTGAGAAGGCTAAATCCTTTTTTTCCTCTTCAAACACTTCTTCATCTCCTGTAATTCTGTTAATGAGGCAAGAAGTTCCATCTGTATAGGATATCAATTCTGCTACGGGCTTACATCCAAAACGGTGTATTTTGTTTATTTTTTTGTTATAAGGGACCTGTACTTGTTCAGAGAGCATTTTCACCACTTTTCACTATTTTTATTGAGAGTAACCATAGCTCCAAACAAGTAATGATATATTAATTTTTTCATAGACTTTAATTGAACAATTAAAGACCAGTAAAAAGCCATAAAGGAAGGATACTGACTCAATAACCCAGATTATTGAAAAAAGAGGTTGAAAATACTGTAAATATGAACAATTACAAAAATTAATAAAGTAAAAATGGGATGGATTTCATTTGCCAAGCCATTTATTTACTTTTTCAGGATTGTTGTCAATCCATTTTTGAGCTGCATCTGCAGGACTCATACCATTTTCTATATCAAGCATCATGGATTCTATTTCTGATATACCCATACTGGAATCTGATGCCAGTTTATAAATTTTTGGATAATCCTCTTTGAAACCTTCTCTTGCTATCATGGTTATATCATCGCTTTCACCATAAACACTCTTTGGATCTTCAAGATATTTCAAATCTACACCATACTCCTGTTTCATACGGCTAAAAGACCAGTGAGGATTCCAGAGGGTTACAACAATCCATTCTTCATCTTTTATAGCATCACCCAATTCAGTAGACATTGCAACTGTACTGCTTGATTGCAATTTATAATCAAGGTTGTATTCAGAAATTGCATTTTCAGTCTGTTTCATAATGCCTGCACCTGGCTCTATTCCCTGTATCTGACCATCGAATTTGTCCCTGTTTTCTTTTAAACCATTAATAGTATCCACCGGCACATAGGACGGAACTACAAGCCCTGTTCTAGCTCCCGATGAAAGGTTATTTACAATAATCAGGTCTTCACTGTATCTATTCCAATAATTTCCCTGTGTGCCTGGCAACCATGCACTTACATAAAAATCAAGGTCTTTATCAGACAAACCCTGATATACACCACCGAGGTCACCATATACCAGTTCCACATTATAACCTTCAGATTCCAGTATATGTTTGAACATGTTGGATGTTGCCCGACCATCATCCCAAGTAGTTGAGCCAAGTTTTATCGTTTTGGATTTATCAGAGGTGGGTTCTTTATTGTTTGGTGTTTGCTCACTATTTTGCTGCATACATCCGGATGAAGCAAGGGAAAATATGAGCAACAGACATATTATAAATACAGATAATTTATTTTTGTTTGTTTTCATTTATATCACTAAATTTAATATCAAACGTTTTATCGATTTCAGCTTCATAAAGCATCATCAATTCTATATTGGACAATTGGTTATAAACGATTTAACGTTAATCTTTACTATTATAAAACATTATTTATAAATACATTTAAGTATACGAAACTACAGGTTAAATTTTTTACATAACAATGGAAAACTATATTATTGTCAGCCTCAATAATTTCAAAGAAAAAAGGATACAAATCTAAAATGTCTGACAGAAGAGCTTCAATTACTGATGATTCAATTATCAACCGATGGATGAACCTTGAAATAGGTAAAATAAACAACAGCATTGTAACTGCAAGGAAAACTCTTTACCAGCTACTTGAAGAAGATAATCCATCTTCAAAAACAAAAGATGGAAGAGAGTATTTATTTAAAAAAGAAATCATTAACAAACTCGAAAATAGGCTTCCAGAACATATACAAACGAGGTTAAAACTCCCGATATTATTTTTCTTTGACCTGCAGATAGATGATAGCTGTTATATAAATGATAAAACAGCTTTTGAAGCCCTGCAAATTCTTGGTGAAATCGGATATAAAAGAGAATTTCGAAACAACCGTCACTGGATGGGAAAAGCTATTGCGTATTCCATCAAGAAAAAATATCCAAGTGCTGTCCAGATTGTAATGACATAAAACCTTTATCAGAGCGGTTAAATCCAACTACAGCTGCAGATATGTGAGAATCCATGAATAAAAACGGAATGTATTATGAAAGTGAATATTTTGAGAAAAAAACAAATCAATTAAATCTTTCACCCTTTATGGTAATGGTTTTCATCTATTTCTGTCTTTTACTGGGGTTGGTATCTTCGGTTTCCGTATTTTTAATTGAATATTTCAACCTTAATTATCCACTTTCATGGGAGGTTAAATTATATCCCCTGTTTCTGACAGTAATGTTTTATGTGCTGAGAAAAGAATTTCAGGGTATAAAGGATGAAAACGATATCGATGAATCAAAAATTATCCTACTGTTGGGTGCTTTAGGTTCAGTCATAATGGTGATAGTTGCATTAGTCCGTGTATGGGCTCTTGGGAACGGAATAAGGATATAATTATTACAATTTTAAAAATAACCCTGCTACTCAATGTAGCAGGGTTACATGGGGAAAACTACACCGATGCACAAAGGTGAGATAAAGCACTTGGAAATAGACAAAGCTTCTAAGAGATTTTTACATTCACCGCCAATATATCCATATACTTCAACCAATTTAAAAGGAATTATTTGAGTATTAAATATTACCCGTATAGGTAATATTTAATGAGAGTATAACATAAAACATAATATTAAACTATAATGGACTTTTTATATTACACATTCGATTGCCTAACAGATAACAAATTTTATTACAGATTAATATTGTTTTTAAAGTATATTACCCATTTAGGTAACGATTGTAATGCAAATAAATAGAGATATATTAAGTAATGACTTTTAACTTGGATGAAGAAAATTAACTTGAATAAATATAAACTCCACTTGTATACCAACTAATTGAATAATATTACAATTAATTTAGACTAAGCAATATACTTGCAGCTGTTTATTGTTAAAATAAAAGCTCATGATTGCTCTGGGAAATAAATTTTGATTAATATCAATCTTAAAATAATTAAAAGTTGAATATTATGAGTGAGACCAATAAAAATAAAAAAATATTCAAAGCTTTGGGCTGCAATACCCGACTGAATATACTCAAACTACTGGCAGATAATGAAATGCATATTACAGGTATAGCCAATGAGTTAGGCATATCTGTTCCAGTAACTGCAAAACATATAAGAATATTAGAAAATGCAGAACTTGTTGAACGTCAAAAGTTTGGTAATTCACATATATTAAAAGTTAATACAGAAAACATCTATACCATTTTGGATAAATTCGCACCAACCAAAGATATAGAAGTTGAAAGAGGAACTAACCTCCTTGATATACTCAAAAAGGTCTCATCAGTTGAAGTAAAAAAGATAGGAGATAGAGAAGCTGTCGTATCTACAGACGGAGATGAGGGTTTTTTCGTTTATGAAGTCAACGGGAAAATGTCAGATAAAACCGTTCATGAATGTACTTTTGAAGATGATGCTATTGTAGAATGGAAAAAGCTGGAACCTATTACCAGGTTGAAACTCGATATTAACATTAAAGACCATGAAGATAATAGTTAAACTATACTCATGGTTGCTGATAAAAATTTAAAATTTTACTTTTACTATATTATTTTTAACATTTTTAAATTAATCAATTTTACTTGATTTAATTAGTTCAAATAATAATCCCAATTTTTTATTGTTCCCTTGTTTCAGGATTTATTACTTCTTGTTAACCATATGGTTAACGTACGTTTGTCAAATCCAAATTGATTTAATTTATATTTACGTCATGGTTTCATACCGAATTTTACTAAATTAATAGATGAAAGGTGATTGTAATGAATAAATTCAATATATTAGGAATAATTTTAGTATCAACTTTAATTGTGTTTGCTTTAAGTGTACCAGTCTCCGCTCATGAAGGACATTCACATGATAACGTCTCTCAATCACTGGTTGAGGTTGAAGATCATGCAAATGAGATAATAATTGTGGCAGAAACTATCCACACTGAGTCCGCAAAGATTGCTGATGACAAATCGTTAAATGCTGACCTGAGAACAAAAGCAGAAACTGTTCACAAATCTTCTCACGAGATGGAACACATTGCAAAAGAAATCATCAATCATGTCGAAACTCTTGAGAGTATTGAACACCCGGATGAAAACAAGGATAAGGTAAAAACTGAAATTAGTGAAATCAACGAACACATCGATGAATTAGCCAATCTCCTGAACTCAAAATCAGATGCTGTTCATGAAGTGGAAGAAAATACACCACAATCACACAAAGAATATGCTGAAAACATTCACCATGAGTTCCATGAACTCGGTGATATCGGAAGCCACCTTAAAGAGCATGCTTCTGAAATTGAAAGCGATGTGATTGGAACTGGAGAAGAATATGACCACGAACATGAAGAAGGTTCTGCATTAGCAGAAGTTGAAGAACATGCAAATGAGATTATAAGTGTGGCAGGAACCATCCACACTAAGTCCGCAAAGGTTGCTGATGACAAATCGTTAAATGATGACCTGAGAGAAAAAGCAGAGACAGTTCACAAATCTTCTCACGAGATGGAACACATTGCAAAAGAAATCATCAGTCATGTCGAAACTCTTGAAGGAATTGAACACCCGGATGAAAACAAGGATAAGGTAAAAACTGAAATTAGCGAAATCAACGAACACATCGATGAATTAGCCAATCTCCTGAACTCAAAATCAGATGCTGTTCATGAAGTGGAAGAAAATACACCGCAATCACACAAAGAATATGCTAAAGACATTCACCATGAGTTCCATGAACTCGGTGATATCGGAAGCCACCTTAAAGAGCATGCTTCTGAAATTGAAAGCGATGTGATTGGAACTGGAGAAGAACATGACCACGAACATGAAGAAGGTTCATCATCCGAAAGCGAATCCAGTTCTAAATCTTCAGAATCTGAACAAGAAGGAGCTGTTGAGAGTCCAGGATTTGGTTCATTGTTAGCAATATCCGGAATGTTTGCAGTTGTCTATCTTGTAAAAAGAAAATGAATAATAAAATAAAGCATGGGTGAATATTTTAAACCACCTATGCAATTTTAACTTATTCATTAAATAATAAGACTATCTGGAGGATTGTAAACAATGCACATATCAGATGGAGTCCTTTCTGCTACTGTTGTAACAGGTGGATGGACGATAACAATTGTCTTAGCGTTTCTAACCCTCTGGTGGATGAATCAAGAAACTGATATCACAGAAGAGATTCCCAAATTTTCTGTAATGACAGCTGCTTTCTTTGTGGCGTCCTTGATTCATCTCCCGATCGGCCCCACAAGCGTTCATATGATTTTCAATGGTCTTGTAGGTGTCGTTCTTGGTCCACTTGCATATCTGTCATTGGTGGTGGGTCTCATATTACAGGCGTTCCTGTTCCAGCATGGAGGAGTGACCACTATTGGTGTAAACGCAATGAATATTGGTATTCCTGCTCTTTTGAGTTACTATGCATTTAAGAAAGGTTATGATTTTGGTATTTCTGAAAAAATAATGGGTGCTTTCAGTGGCGGAGCAGCTATTTTTATGACCGTTATATTGCTTTCTATAACTCTATTAACAACAGGTCAAGAATTTATCGGTGTTGCACAGGTATCTGCAGCAGCACATGCACCGCTAATGGTAGTTGAAGCAATAATCACAGGGTCTGTTGTGACATATCTCTCTAAAGTTAAACCTGAATTGTTGCCTATAAAAATTAATAAAAATGAAAAATCAATGGAGGCATCTAAATATGGTACTGAATTTTAACCGAATTTTACTGGTAATCTCCATTTTAACTATGGTTTTCGTTCCTGCTACATCTGCACACAGCGTGCATATGGACGTTATCGAAAAATCAACTGATAAAATCAAGGTCAAAGCCTATTATGGTGGTGGCGACCCTATGAAAGATGTTGAAGTAAATGTCTATTTAATTACTGAAAATGATGAAGAACCCTATATAGAGGACAAGTCAACAGATGAAAAAGGAATGTATTCTTTTGAACCTAAACAGGGACACGAGGTTTACAAAGTAGTGGCATCTGATTTTGGGCACCAAGTTGAAAAAAAGGTTATTTTGGAGTCTCAATCATCATCCTCATCTAATGGGTCATCCAATAATAGTGATACTGATGGACTGCCTATGCCTGCAAGAATAGTATCTGGTTTTGGATACATTGCAGGTATTGCAGGTATTGGGATGATGGCAAATGCCAGAAAAATAAAGAAAAAATATGAAAACGAAAATAAATAAATGAACAGAGAACTAAAATAAACAATGAACTATCCAAGGATTGACGCATATTCAGAAATCGAATCAGTAATACACAATTTCGACCCCAGAGCAAAGATTATAACATTTACAGTCCTCATATTTTCCTTTGCTTTTATCGAAAGTTTGACAGTAGCTATGTTTGCTGTTTTGTTTTCAGTAAGTCTGATATTTATTTCCAAATTACCTATTGAATTTGTTTACGCACGCTTAAAATATCCAATAATATTCATATTTGCTATTTTTGTGATAATGTGCTTTACAGTAGAAGGTAACATAATAATAGATTCATATTTTGTAAGTGTTACTCTGGAAGGGTTAAAAATTGGGTTACTTATATTTCTCAGAGCTACTGCTGCTTTAATTATTGCATTTTTAATGCTTGCCACTAACAGGTTTGATACCGTTATAAAAGCTTTATATATGTTGAAATTGCCGAATGCAGTTGTTCAGATGATTGTATTTTCTTATCGATATATTTTTGTTTTGGTGGATGAATTTCAAAATATGAAAAAATCAATGTCTGCAAAAGGTTTTGAAATTAAAGCCAACAGATATGGATTATCTACTATAGGAAACCTGATAGGAATGTTACTTGTTAAAAGTTATGAAAGAGGGGAAAGAGTACATAAGTCGATGATTTCAAAGGGTTATGAAGGGAAACCAAGAATGGATACAAATTACAATTTAATGTTTTCTGACTATGTGTTAACGATTTTTATGATGATCTTCGCGTTTGGCGTACATATTTATCCGGTGATATAATGAAAAGAACTGCAGTATCCATAAAAAATTTGGATTACACATATCCAAACAGTAAAAAAGTCTTAGATAATGTTAACATGGAGGTTTTTGAAGGAGAAAAAATTACAATCATGGGTCCAAATGGTGCTGGTAAAACCACTCTTTTGCTACATCTAAACGGTACATTAAAAACATCAAATAGCGATAATGTTTATATTTTTGAACAGGCAATCAGTTCAATGAATATAAAAGACCGGATACAATATGTAGGAATTTTATTCGAAGACCCTGATGACCAGCTATTCATGCCGACAGTTTATGATGATGTTGCTTTTGGGCCTTATAATATGGGTCTGGACAAAAAAGAAGTTGACAAAAGAGTTAAAAAATCCATGACCAGAGTAGGACTTCAAGGATTTGAAAATGAAGTCCCCCAACATTTGAGCACTGGTCAAAAAAAGAAAGTTGCATTGGCTGCAGTTATTTCAATGGAACCTAAAATACTTGTTTTGGACGAACCAACTGCTAATCTTGATCCAAAAAGCAAATCAGAGATCATATCATTTATCAAGGAACTTAATGAAAAAGAAGGTATTACTACAATAATAGCTACTCATGATGTGAATACAATATCATATCTTACAGATAGAGTATATGTTCTTAATGAAAAGATAGTAGCCTCAGGAACACCACATGATATATTTTCAAATCCTGAATTATTGAAACAATTTAACTTGGAAGCACCTGATCCACTTAAAATTTTCCGAATGCTGGAGTGTTTTGGGTATGATAGTAAAAATCATCCTTTATCAATAAATGAAGCTGCGGAAAACCTTATAAACGCCATGCAAGAAAACGGTGACGTCATGAACCTCCAAATGGATAAAGATGCGTATGAAAACATAAAACAACTGGTAAATCTTTATACTTACCACCCTTTCTGAGATAAGTATTCACGAGAAATGGAGAAGGAAGCCAACAGTTTCAACTTTTGGAGGAATGCGTCCAAACTTAAACAAACCATTGATGACCAGCAGTAACATCTCTGATTCATAATTATTTTATATGTATCTAACATATTTGTAGATAGCATGTACCTGACGTTGAAAGTAAAACTGAATCCCGATAGAAAACAAAGCAATAAACTATTGACAACTATGGAAAAGTTCAATGAGGCCTGCAACTATGCTTCTGAGACTGCATGGCACAACAAGAAATTTGGTAAAACCGGGATTCAGAAATTGACTTATTATGACATTAGGCAAAAATTCGCTCTGTCTGCTCAATTGACTGTCAGGGCAATCGGTAAAGTAGCTGAAAGCTACAGCAACGACAGAAAAACCATGCACAAATTCAATAGAAGAGGTGCAGTGGTCTACGACCAGAGAGTTCTGTCGTTCAAGGGAAAAGATATGGTTTCCATACTTACTCTGAATGGGCGTGAGAAGATAAGTATATCTTACGGTGATTATAGACCTTTTGACATAAGTAAAATCCGAGGTCAAACAGACCTGATTTACGAAGATAATAATTTTTACCTGATGCTTGTGATGGAAGTGGGTGAAAACGAGGTTGAATATAACGATGATGTCATGGGAGTAGACCTTGGCGTAGTTAATATAGCAACCACTTCTAATAACGAAGTTTACAAAGGCACAAAAGCTGATGAGATACGAGAGCGATATACCAGTCTAAAATCGAGATTGCAGTCAGCTGGAACATGGTCCGCCAAGGAGCACCTCAAGAAATTATCCAAAAAGGAACGCCGGTTCAAACGTGACTTGAATCACCGGGTTGCCAAACAACTGGTTAAACGCGCTAAAGACACGTCCCGGGCTATTGCATTGGAAAACCTCAACGGTTTTCGTCCGGAGGCTACGGTTACTAAAGCGCAGAAAGATAGGTTGGGTAAATGGGCGTTCTCTGAATTGACCGATTTCATATTATACAAATCAAAACTTGAAGGAGTACCTGTTATAATAATTAACCCGATGTATACTTCGCAGCAATGTTCTGAGTGCGGGCATATCAATAAGAGCAACCGCCAGAAACAGGCTAACTTCAGGTGTAAGACATGCGGTCATAGAGAGAACGCCGACTACAATGCTTCGAAGAACATTGCACACAGGGGAGCTGTCAGCCTTCCTGATGTCCTCCGCTTAACTTCTATTAGTTAAGAGATGGAAGGACAAGCTAACCGCTTTAGCGGTTAGTAGCTGACAAAACGCAATATATCAATAAATATTGTTGGGTGTATATATTGTAAAAATCAATATAATAATATAATGAAATATAATAACTTGTATTATTCTCATTTTATAGTCGATAACTCAATATTTGTTGCTTATAATTATTGAAATATATTGCAAATTAATAACAAATAATCTGTGTTCAACTATAGTTGCTATAGATTTTTTATTCAAAAGAGTAATAGTATATGTATATGAATAGTGGGAATACTCGATATCTACCTGATATATTATTCCTTTTTGTTTTTCTACCACTTTTTTTAACTGTAGTATATTTTACTTCATTAAATAGTGCATTTATATTACATACAGATGATTATACTATTTTTACAATATACGCCACAAATTTCGCTCATTTTGATTATAACCATTTCATGAGCAACCTTTTGTCGTATATGGTTATAATATTGTTAATTTTTATTTTTTTCAGAATATTTGGATTATGTGAAAGAAAAAATTTTTATTTAAACCTGTTAACCATTTTTATTATTGCACCGTTTGGAATTTCTCTGTTCAGTCTCCTTATTTATGACATGGATAAAATATTGGGATTTTCAGGTATCGTATCATCTCTATTAGGCTATTTTACAGCCTCATTTGTGACCTATACATATAAAAAAGCAGATATAAATTTGAACCGTACAATTTTGTTCTTGTTCCCTGTGATTTTTTTTAATTTATCTATATTATCACTTATTAGGTATGGATTAATAGAAAATACAGGACTTGATTTGTTACTGATTTTTATCCTTTCAATTTACCTTCTTGATGAAGCTAAAATTGATATCATCAAAATATATCATTCGTTTAAAAATAATAATCTAGTAAATAGTAACTTTAAAAATATACCATTTTACTGGTATGCAATAGCTACTGTATTATTTTTCTTTACATTTACAATAGGTTTGTGGTTAATTCTCTTCCCTGAAAAAGTCCTAAATAATGGTAACATAACAAACATACAGGGGCATTATATAGGATTCATGATTGGAACATTAACACCTATCTTAACCTATAACCTAAAAGTTTACATAAAAAAATTAACTCAATTAAATTAAACTAAACCATCTCATAATAAAGATATTGATCACCCTGAAACTAGCAAACTTGCTTAGTAGTCCCGGGCGGTTTTTCCTAAGTAAAAAATTCTCAAAAAAGATGTACTATATATGATTAAAGAGTTAATAGTAATATTTGAGGGATTATAAAAAAATTCAAAGATGCTCCGGATGGGATTTGAACCCATGTTTTCGGCTCGAAAGGCCGAAATGATTGGCCCGACTACACTACCGGAGCAAATTGGATTGTTTCGGTGCGGGAATACACAATTACCACGCACCTATATATAATTTTCGATTTTTACTGGAATTGAGATTCAACATTGTGCTTTTGACTGGGATGTTTCATCTTCTTCATCCAGTTTCACAATCCATTCGGTCAAATATTCACAATATTCTGGTTCACATGCCAGCCTGCATCCTGCACAAGGTGAGAACATACTTCCTGACAAAAGCATCTCATAGGATGGTTTTGGTTCTTCAGCACTTTTTAAAAGATAAGTTCTTGAACCCTTTGAAGTCGCTGATTCACGGATTATTAATCCTTTTTTCAACAGTTTTGACACAATCCTTGAACACTTACGGCTGTCTATATTCATCTCTTTCCAGAGCTGGTTCTGATATATCCCCTCTGGATGTTCTTTTATTACTTTTAAAGCCAGTTCTTCAGGTTCCATAATATCCTGTATCTTTTTTTATTAATCTTCAACAGGTGCCAGTAAAACGATGTTGTTACCTCTTAATACTACTGAACCGAGTGATCTGAGGCGCTCACCATTTGCTATTTCAACAGATTCCACAAGATGTAGATTGAGATAATCATCCACACTTTCAAGAACGCCTTCAAGTTGATGGAGGTCGCCTTTCATTTCAACTTGTACCTTAGATCCAAGTAATTTGTGAACTTTTTTATTTGGGAACAATTTATAACCTCACTTTTATTGATTAATGTTGTTTAAAGATAATATTATTATTTACATATAACCCTGTAGTTCAGAACTATCAGACTTGTTTTCATTTTTCTCTGTTTTCTGAGCCTGCTGTCTGCTGATGGGTCCAAATAAATTTTCATATTCTTGAATATGCTGGTTCAACCATTTTGAGAGCTCGTAGGCTGCCATTGGTGAAAGTATTACTTCCGTCTCGAGTGTTCTTTCTATAACACGTGAATCTGATTGTTGTCCAAACCCTTTCTGAGAATCATTATAAAAACCTATTCGAAAATCATATGGACTGTGTCCGCCTACTGCACCAATAGCATATGCCTGTTTAAAATCTTCCGCCTTTTTAAATTCAACGGTTACCTTCTTTTTGCCCTCATTATTATCTTCAGTCATGATTAGATATCCCAAAATTGATTATCCTAATTTGTCTGGTAATGTGTTTGCATTATTTTAATCACTTTCGCTTATCCACTTTTTACCCACTTCCTTCAACGTTCCTTTTCAACGTATAGGCATTTTTTGCTATATCCTTTTTTGAATATGCTTTTGCCATTTGTTCTACTGCATCAAGGTTTCTGATAACATCATCCAGATAATCGTAAAGATCTCCCACATAAGCGGTTATACCATAGCGGATTTCAAGCTGTTTTATAATTTCTTCAGGGTCATTGCCTTCAGCTCTTAAACTTATTAACTTGGATGAAAATTTGTGTTCTGGACAACCACAATATGGAGAGTCCTTACAGTTACATGTCAGAAAATCCTCAGCAAATTCATATATCTGGTCCTGCAGGGACTCATCCAGTTTTGACAGGTTTTCCCCTTCAAACAATATATCAATTGTACCACCCTGAAAAACACGTGCAGGAAGATTTACTTTTAATGTTCGTGATATCCGGGATGCGTGCTTGAAATAAACAGAATCGAAAAATTCCAGATTAGTTACAATGTTAATAGGTTCGGTTCCAGCTAAAACAGCATCACGTATAAGAAAAGCTTTGGTTACTGAAAGAAAATGTCTGGCAGCTATTTTACCAAATTTTGTCAGGTAGATTTTTTCACCTTTCTGATTTATGAACTTATACTTTTTTAATTGATTGAAAAATTGGCTGAAACCATATCCACCAATAAATTTATTGTGAATTGCTTTTAAATCACTCTTTGATGTTGTCAGGGCTGAAGATGCCAGTATTTCTTCCATATTCTCATCTTCACCATACTCCACACCAGTATGCTCCATTTCACCTTTTAACAGTTGTATGGCAACTTCATCCTCTGTTAATTTCTGTTCACCTGTATAGTTCTTATCAGGTGTAGCCAGAAGAACCACTGTTCCACGGTCGTGATAATCCGGCCTTCCTGCACGTCCAAGCATCTGAAGAAATTCCTGCATTGTTATCCAGTCAATACCCATAGCAAGAGATTCAAAAATAACCTGTGATGCTGGAAAATCTACACCTGCTGCAAGTGCTGCTGTAGTAACTACTGCTGGAAGTTCACCGTTTTGGAACTTGTTTTCTATTTTCTTTCGTTCATAACCGGTAAGCCCTGCATGATAGGCTGCCGAACTCATGGGTAAAGCATCGGATATCCTGTGGCAATTTTTTCTGGAATTGGTAAATATGATGGATTGTCCCCTGTAACCTTTGGAAGAATATTGGCTGTACTCGTCCTTTACAAGTTTGGTGATTAGATTGACCTTTTTGCTGTCATCACTAAACACAAGATGCCTCTCTATCGGAACAGGTCTGTATTCATATTCTACAAGATAAGCCCCTAGTTTTTGAGAAAACCATTCTGGATTTGCCACTGTAGCTGAGAGGTATATAAATTGGGCTTCAGGTACGGTATATTTCAACCGGGAGATCAAACCATCAATCCGGTGACCGCGTTCAGCATCTTCCAGCATATGAACCTCATCTATAACCACTGTCCCGATATTTCCGAGTTTGTCGGCATCACCTGTTCGCAGCACATAATCCAGCCCTTCGTAGGTACCTACAATTATATCTGAATCCAGTGTCGTACGCATGGATGCCGTTTTGGAGGTTTTGATGCGTGAACTCCCGACCCTTATTGAAGTTTTGATACCAAGGTGTGAATAGTTCTTTGTGAACTGGTCGTATTTCTGATTTGCCAGTGCAACAAGAGGAACCAGAAAAAGCATCTTTCCTCTTTTATTCAAAACGTTGTTAATTCCTGCCAATTCACCTATAAGGGTTTTCCCCGTTGCTGTAGCAGACATAACAAGCTGGTTATTGCCATCCAGCAATCCTTTTTGTACCGATAATGATTGGACAGGAAGAAGATATTCGGATTTTTTCTGAAGATGTTGTTTGAATTTTTTATTTATTGGTATATCATCGATTTTTATGGTGCTAACATCGGGGTTGGACTCTATTGTATCATATCTGGTTAAATCCGAATCAATCGTTTCAGGATTTAGCATTCCAAGAGTGCGGTCAAAATCCCTTGTTTTTATTAAAAGTTGTTTAAGGTGCTCGATTGCTTCTTCGCTGTATCTGTATTGTGCATTGTTAAGAGCATTTTCAAGTTCCCCTTTTGCACAATCTTCACATATCAATTCATTGTGATACCTAATTGATTTTTTATTCACAAAATTGAATCTGTTTTTTAAAAGACAATGTCTGCACGCATTAACATATTCGCCTTTTAATTGATATCCTTTAAGCATTTCAAAAAAATCAGATTCCTGCTCATCATATTCACCATTAACTACCATAATTCGGTTAGACATTCGGAGAAGGTCTACAAACTCCTCAGGTGAGCGATATTCTCCTTTTCCTTCCTTATAGACCTTGAATTTATGGGGGCGAGGTCCAGCAGATGTATTTCCAAGTATTAATTCACCCAGAAAAATAGGAACCTTTTTTTTATTTTTTATAGGCATTACTTTAAATTTTGATTTCTGAGCACTTACAACTGTCCAAAGCGTCATTGTATTGGGTTTCAGTCTCTGATAATATATAAATAACCTTTGCGTAAAAATCTCAACTATACCAAAAAAATATAATAATAAAACTTTATTATGTATTGATGAGGGATAAATAATCGTTGAACTTGAAAACATGGAACAGAATCCACCAATAGAAGAAGAACAGGTACATACAGTACCCAGTATAAAACAGACTGGGATTTTCGCCCTTGACAGAATTCTTGGTGGTGGACTGCCTGCAGGGTCACTGACATATATTTCTGCAGACCCCAAATCAATGTCTGAAGTATTTTTGTATCAATTTACCCTCGCACGTAAATCATATTATTTTACCACAAACCGTAAACCTCTGTATGTACATCAGGATATAATAAATCAGGGATTTGATGCATCAAATGTTAATTTTATCGATATCTATAGTGAATACTACCTCACATCCAGTGGTGAAATAAGTGACAATATTGGAAATCAATACGCAGATACAAAAATAATAGAGTTCACCGAATATAATCTCAAA
The DNA here is from genome assembly GCF_000196655.1 of Methanohalobium evestigatum Z-7303. Taxonomy (GTDB): domain Archaea; phylum Halobacteriota; class Methanosarcinia; order Methanosarcinales; family Methanosarcinaceae; genus Methanohalobium; species Methanohalobium evestigatum. The sequence continues at coordinate 1,915,794 of NC_014253.1, forward strand.
AATATAATAAATGATGCTAAAAACGATGATGTTAATATAATAATCGATAATTTTACATTCTTCATGAACCTAAATGTCAATATCAGCCTTTTGAAAAGAATTATACATCAATTATATGAATCAACAAAAGAAATTCAGAGCCTTACATATCTTTACGGTTTGAAAGGCAGCCATTCAGAAGATATTGAAAACGACCTTTTTAATGCATCGGATGTTATTTTTGACATTCATCTGGAACACAGTGTAGATAAAGTCAATAATAAACTCTCAGTTCCAAAAATTCGGGGTATGACGCCAAAAACCGAAATTATAAAATTCAACATTGCAGAAGGCGGAATACAGATAGACACATCCAAGGATATTGCCTGATTATATACGAGCATTATAGGTTGCATACATACATGAACAATCCCTGTTTTCTGGCAACCGGGATATTGTATCAGATATTACATCATAAAGCAGGTTACGGGAATCATTCACAACATCCATCACTTCATCGACAGTAAGTCTTTCAGAACTCAACCCGCATGCATAATTTGTAACCAGACCTATCGATGCATAGCAGATATCAAGTTCTTTTGCCAGTATTATTTCCGGCACCCCTGTCATACCCACAAAATCTGCAAAATGGCTCAACATATTAATCTCAGCTTTTGTTTCAAAACGAGGACCCTCAGTGCAGGCATATACCCCTCCAAAATAGTTGAGACCTCTGCATACAAGTGATTCGGAAAGACGTTTTTTAATTTGCGGACAGTATGGTTGGGACATATCAACATGCATTGTTTTGTTGTCAAAAAAGGTAGAAATCCGGTGTTTAGTAAAATCCAGAAAATCGTCAAACAATATAAAACTTCCAGGTATGTGGTCTTTCATACTCCCCACTGAATTTACTGATATTATACGTTCTGCCTTGAGTTCATATACAGCCTGAATATTGGCACGGTAATTGATTCTATGAGGAGGTACATGGTTTTGTTCCCCCGAATGTCGAGGAATTACAGCGATATTCCGGTCAAAAATTTTACCAATATAAACATCGACTTTACCAAATGATGTATTTACAGGATTTAACTGGAAATTTTTTAAACTGGAAAATGCCAGTCCACCGATGATAACAGCATCGACTTTTTCATTATGTGTATTTTGTTCCTGTATTTGATAACTGCTCATTATATCTTTCATGTCTGTTGTCAATGGATATTTTCATCCCCAATAGAGCGATTATAAAGGCACCAATAATGGAATACACAAAATACTGGAGACCAAAATCTGGTATTTCAGGGGAACTCAACAACGCGTTAATTGAAAGCAGGTACGTACTGGAACCCCAGAACAATAACCCCATGGACACCGCGAAAAATACTGTAGACATACATGGATAGATTGATTTTCCTCTTGCTTTAAGGTCAACCAGTTTGCCGGAATATCCAGCCAGAAATGCTGCTGTATACCACCATATACTCTCGTTTATAAAGACTGTTGCAAGGGTTAGTATTCCATAATACCAGATTCCACCTTGAGTATAATATGTCCAGATTTCCAGCGTTCCCTGAATGGTAGCAATAATTGCTATCAAAAATGCTGTCAGATAAGTTACAAAGGTTAACCTTCCACCATGAAAGGCGTTTTTTACGTTATTTAAAAATACAGCGAACTGGTCGTCCAGATTGAAACCTCTATAGAGCATATAGAGACCAACCGCCGCCAGAATACCTATAACTGCCCCTTCAGGATAATTCATAAGTAGAAATATTGCATAGATAAGAGCTGCCAGCCCCAGCGGAACAAAAAAGGTCTGAGAGATTTTGGGGTCATTGAAAGCATGTTTTAAAAGATAATAGGTACTCTCAAGGTTTGCACTCTGCATCACAGTAACACGTTTTACAGAATCTATCTTGATTCTGGACTGCACAATGGGCATCAGAGTTTCGTCTTCTGCACCGTCTGAAATGAAAATTGCATTTTTTGCATTGTAGGTTTTTAAAATTTCATCAAGCTGTCTGGAGATGTGCTGGTCTGCTACAACATTTACATTTCTGTCACCAGCAAGAAGTACAATTTCTGCATCAATCCCACGGTTTAAAAGGTCGTCCAGTACCTGTATACCGCCAAATATTGTATTTGTATCCGAATCCTCAGGATCGGCTGTTGCAAGCTTTACAGCAGCATCAATGTTATCCTTTCTGCCGATTACAGGAGTATTGATATGAGCTTTCTCACCAAGGTCATTATCTCTATCGATGCATATTACTAAAGTTTGCATACAACCTCTACATATTGTTTATAACGAATGTATAAATAAGTTCTCATAATAATGTTGTCTGATTAATTAACCATTCTGCCCATTTAAGTTTCTTTCTCTTAAAATCAGATACATTTTTATCAGTAAAATCAAAACCTGCAAGTTCTATCTTTGATGCACTGAACCGCTTGGCAAGATAAACACATCTATCCCCATCCGTAAATCCCCCGAAATTGTAAACGTTGTATAAGGGATGTGATTGGGTAGTTCCTATTACATTTTTAAAACGGGGCACGTATTTTCTAAGTTTATCAATGTTGTCCCCGTGTGCATGAACAACCATCAAAGAACCTTTATAATTTGCATCAATTTCCTTTTCTACATTCCCGTCAAGGTCTGTGACAATGATATCCGGAACAATCCCTGCATCCATTAACGCTTCAACAGCTCCATCTGCAGCAATTATAGCATAATCTTGAAAGTCGAAATTCTTTAAATCATCAACAAGTGAAGGCGCATTACCACAAACCAAGATATTTTTCTCATTGATGGTTTTTCTCAAAATTGAAAGGTCACTGGTATTAGATAAACTGGATAAAAGGTCGGAAAGTATGAATGCCGACCTCTCATCTTCTTTTCTGCTAAACCCAAAATCACTAAGGATTTTCTGATAGATTGTATCCCATGTATCAAAATCCATATCATACATTCCCTGTTCCAGATTCAAGCGGAGAAATTGCAATTTCCATGGGTATCCCTTCTACATTCCAATCTTTCACATATTCCCCATCTGTGCTTATATCCGTACCAATAACAAGTGTGTCTGCCCTGACTTCCTTTGAAATGTAGGTTTCCATGTTTTTGACAAGTTCTGCCACCCTTTCGTCATCGATTTTTATCAAGCTTTTAATATTTTCCTCCACTGAAAGGTCAAGTTCTTTTCTCATATCCTGAACTCTGCGTATGACCTCTCTTGCAAATCCTTCCGATTCAATCTCACTGGTGAGTGTGGCATCCACATAAACAATGCCCCCTTCAAATTCAGCGCTTGCAACTGTATCAGGGAGAGTCCTCTGGAAGTTTACCATATCAGATGTTACAGTCGCAGCCGATGAATCGGAAAGTGATACACTAAATTTCCCATAATTATCAATGGATTCCTTTAACTCAGAAGGATTAGATGATTTTATAGCATTTATCACTTCACCGGCGTTCTTTTTAAATACTGGACCAATTGCACTCGGGTCTGGTATAGCCTCCAGACCAAGTTCACTCCACTCTTCATCTGGGTCGAGTAATTCAATATCCTTTGCATTGGTCTGATCCATCAGTACTGAACGCAGGTTATCTACAGCATTTGATGCCTCTTTATCATCGGGTGCAACCACAATACGCGAGACCGGCCACCTGAGTTTACGTTTTACTTTCTGACGTGCGTTGGCTGATGATTCAACTATAGACCTTGCTATCTGCATATGTGACTCGAGTTCTTTATCCACTTTCTCTTCCTCTGGTAAAGGCCAGTCATTCATATGCACCGTGATTGGGGCATACTGGTCAACGTTTCGCACCAGATTCTGGTACATTTCTTCTGCAATGTGAGGTGTAAACGGTGCGATTAATTTTGAAAGTGTCACAAATACATCGTACAATACTCTATACGCTGCAAGTTTATCAGGGTCTTCAGATTCAACCCATGTTCTTGGACGTATTAGCTGGATGTACCACCTTGAAAGGTCTTCCAGAACAAATTCATTAATGGCTCTGATGGCTTTATGCAACTGATAATCACTCATTGCATAATCCACATCTTTTATGACAGACTGCATCCGTGAAAGAATCCATTTGTCCTCTTTTCTCAGGTGTTTTGATATTGAATCCATTGATACTTGTTTAGGGTCAAAATTATCAAGAACCATGTAGGGAATAGGGAATCTATAGACGTTCCATAAAATATTCAGGTTGCTGTACACCTGATTTACTCCTTCCCAGTTGAATTTCAAATCATCCCATGGTGCACTTGTAGACAGAACATAAGCACGGAGAGTATCTGCTCCGTATTTATCTACTACCTCAAGAGGGTCAACAACATTACCCTGACTCTTGGACATCTTTTTACCGTATTTATCAAGAGTGAATCCATGCATCATGACGCTTTTATAAGGCGACTGTTCAAACGCCACCATACTTGCTCCAAGCTGGGAATAGAACCATCCCCGAGTCTGGTCGTGTCCCTCTGTGATGAAATCGGCAGGCCACCATCTATGGAAATCTTTTTCTGACTGCGGATAGCCCAGTGTTGCCCATGATGCCACCGCAGAATCAAACCATACATCAAATACATCCTCTACACGGGACATGGAGCCTCCGCAATCACATTCCATAGTTAAATCATCAACATATGGTCGATGGAGTTCAATATGTTTATCTGCATTTGATTTATTTATAAGCTCCTGCTTTGTACCAACAACATCTATCGACCCGCAACCGCTACATTTCCATACTGGTATAGGGATTCCCCAATACCTCTGACGGGATATACACCAGTCCCTTGCTCCTTCTACCCAGTCTTTGAAACGGGACGTTCCCGCCCATTCAGGATACCAGTCCACTTTCTGGATTTCTGAAAGCATATTTTGTTTAATATCTGATATTTTCAGGAACCATTGTACAGTTGCAAGATAGATATTGGGAGTTTTACATCTCCAGCAATGACCATATCGATGATTTATCGATTCTTCAGCAAGCAAAACTCCCCGATGTTTAAGGTCATTTATTATGGTCTGATTGGCGTCCCTGATGTGTTCACCAGAATATTTACCTGCTTCATCCAGATATTTACCATCTGCACCTACAGGACAGAATACCGGAATTCCGTTTTCAACACCCACTTCAAAATCTTCCATACCGTGTCCTGGTGCTATATGGACACAACCGGTTTTTTCAGCTGTAACGTAATCTGCTGTATAGATATTATGTTCAAATTCTGCCTGTTTTGAAACTGCATCTGCAAGCGGATGATGATAACTTAAACCTTCAAGGTCTTTACCGCTCATTTTCTCAAGAACTTCATAATCAGTATAACGACCTTGCTTCAAAACGTCCTCCACTAAATCGGATGCCAGAATCAAAACCTCGTCGTTACCTTCAGGATTTGTTGCTTTAACCTTTGAATACTCAAAAGAAGGATGAACAGCTACTGCCATATTTGAGGGGATTGTCCATGGTGTAGTCGTCCAGATTACAACATATGTATTTTCTTCTTCCTTTAATCGGAATTTTATATAAATTGAAGGATCGGTAATTTCAAAATAATCTACTTCTGAATCCGCAATAGCTGTTTCACATCGCGGACACCAGTTTACAACACGCTGACCCTCTTCAAGCAGGTCTTTGTCGTACGCCTGTTTAAGAGTCCACCACGCGGCTTCGATATATTCATCACGTAATGTCATGTAAGGGTTTTCCCAGTCAAGCCATACACCGAGTGACTTGAACTGCTCGGTCATGTTATCTTTTTGTTCTATCGCAAAGTTTTTACATTTATTTATAAAGTTTCCCACTCCATAGGTTTCAATGTCCTTTTTGGATTGGAAACCAAGAATACCCTCTACTTTCACTTCAATGGGTAAACCGTGCATATCCCAACCTGCACGTTCATGGATGTCATAGTTATTCATGGAGAAGTAGCGCAGAATAGAGTCCTTTATGACTTTGTTCCATGCAGTACCAAGATGAATATGACCGGTTGTATAGGGCGGACCATCAACAAAGAAGAATTTACTGGCGCCTTCCCTTGATTCCCTTACTCGTTTATACGCATTGTTCTCTTCCCAGAACCTGTGAATATTTTTCTCTATCTTATTTGCGTTATACTGACTGGTAATCTCCTGTAACATTTTAAATATTCTCCATGAATAAAAATTGATTTGCCATACCCTATAACAATAATTAATTTAAATGCTTTGGCTTTGTTTATTGGTTTGTTTACAAGTTAAAAGTAAATAAAAGTATTAGCATTAATTGTTATTAGATTATAGGTTGCGCGCAATATTTAAAAAGTATATAGTTACTTTAGGCTATTGTAACATAAAATGTCTTTAAGGTGGTTTATTGAAAATCAAATCCAGAGTCCAACTCAGAAAAAGTACGAAAAATAAACTATTAAACGAACTTGTATCCACCTTCGGAGATGAGATAAAAAAACTTTCTGACAGCAAATTTGAGTGTGTAAAAACCGACAAATATTCAATAATAATGGTTGATAATAATCCACTGTTGTTTTTTATAGGTGACGAGATTTTCCCTACCGTTCGCGGTGCTCTGGAAATCAATTTAAACAGTAACAATGTATATGTGGATTCTGGTGCTGTCAAATTTGTTTCAAAAGGGGCAGATGTTATGTCACCCGGTATTGTCAAGTCAGACCCCAACATAAAGAAAGGAGACCTTGTCATTATCAAAGAAGAAAATCATGGTAAACCACTTGCTGTAGGTAGAGCTATGATGGATGGTGAAGAGATGACAGGTGAATCAGGTAAGGCAGTTCAATCGATACACTATGTAGGTGATGAATTGTGGAACCTCTCTATTTAATGGGTATTCAAAATACCGGAGTTTCTAAAAATATTCAATAAAAAATTAAATTAAACTGGAGTTATTAATATAATAATAACAGAACTTAAAAAGGTGTGACTATGGCAAAGTTTATGGATAAACTGTTTGGAAGCAGTACAAATCAGGCAACAAGTGAAGACGAGTTTACAGACCTTGATCTGAGTAAATATGAAGAAGTTATTGATGATGAACCTGCAGAGACCTACATCAGAGTGGGAGAACTTACCAATCTGGATGAACTCAGCCAGTTAAAAAAGGAAATCTACGACGGAAATATATTGATGCTGGATATATCCAATATCAAAGCCGATAAACTTCTTCTTGACAGAGCACTTAAAGACTTAAAAGAAGTTGTCACCGATGTACAAGGTGACATTGCAGGACTCAAAGAAGACCAAGTTCTTGTTACACCTGCAGGTGTCAAAATCGACAGAGACAAAATAATTGGTGGAAAATATTGAACCAAGAAAACCATTCAGAAAACGGTTTTAGTACTGAATCAAGCTGTCCGCTATGCCATGATAAACTGACGATGCACTGGCAGACCGACCATATACCTTATTTCGATGAGATTCTTTATATAACTGCCAGATGCAGCTGTGGATTTAAATTTGCAGACACAATGATTACCACCCAAAAAGACCCTGTTCATTATGAAATAACAATTGAAAATAACAATGACCTGTACGCAAGGATAGTACGTTCAACATCTGGTACTATCAGGGTCCCTGAATTTGGTATAGCTGTAGAACCGGGACCTGCTTCTGAATCATATGTTACAAATATTGAAGGGTTATTAAACAGGGTCAAAAGCGTTGTACAGACCGCAGCCAAATGGTCAAAAGAAGAGGAAGAAAAATACAACCAATGCCTGGAAATTGAAAGTGCCCTTGATGATACAATCGAAGGTCACCGAAAACTAACGATTGAAATCGATGACCCACTGGGCAACAGTGCAATAATATCAGACAGAGCAAATTCAAGAAAACTTAGTGATGAAGAAGTAGAAAACCTGAAAACCGGTATGATAATTTATGATGTTAACTCATCGGATATAAAAATCAATGATGAGGAATGTTAAATTATTTTCCGGTTCTGTAATACAGAGAACAAATAGATAGATATATTTGAAGAGATATCCTATCTAAGTTTCAATAAAACAAACTTTGGTGACAGCATGGAAGAAGAAAATGAGTTGGCACTTCCTGCAAAAGAAAATTTTAGTGAATGGTACAATGACATCCTTGTTAAAGCCGAAATAATGGATGTTCGTTATCCTGTCAAAGGCTTATATGTATGGAACCCTTTCGGTTTTTCCATTAGAAAAAAAACTTATTCTATAATCAGAGAACTGCTGGATAGAGACCATGAAGAAACCTTATTCCCACTATTGATTCCTGAAAACGAATTTATGAAAGAAACAAAACATATAAAAGGTTTTGAGGAAGAAGTATACTGGGTCACACATGGTGGCACATCACCACTGGAAGTTAATCTTGCTCTACGTCCTACCAGTGAAACTGCTATATATCCCATCTACAAACTTTGGGTTCGTTCACATGCAGACCTGCCAATCAAATATTACCAGATTGTGAATACTTTCAGATATGAAACCAAACATACAAGACCTCTTATACGCCTGCGTGAAATAACATCTTTTAAAGAAGCTCACACTGTACATGAAACATGGGAGGATGCTGCAGCACAGGTGGATGAGGCTATAGATAGATACCATGAATTCTACGAACGTCTCTGTCTGCCAGTACTTACATCAAAACGTCCTGAATGGGATAAATTCCCAGGTGCTGACTACACCATCGCAGTTGATGCTCTGATGCCCGATGGAAGAACACTTCAGGTTGGTACTGCACATCATCTGGGTAACAATTTTGCAAAAACCTTTGACATAGAATACGAAGACCCTAATGGTGAACAGGTATATGCTTACCAGTCCTGTTATGGTATATCAGAACGCTGTATTGCAGCAATGATATCGGTACATGGTGACGATAAAGGGCTCATACTCCCACCGGAAATTGCACCCGTGCAGGTTATTATCATACCGATTATTTTCAAGAATAAGGATAAAGAAAGCATTCTTGATGCCTGTAAAAATGTAAAAGGATCTCTGGAATCTGCGGGAGTAAAAACCAAAATTGATACCAGTGATCGTAGACCAGGTGCCAAATATTACAGATGGGAAATGAAAGGCGTCCCGCTAAGAATTGAAATAGGTCCAAAAGACCTGAAAAATGAATCTGTAATGATGGTACGGCGGGATACAGGAGATAAAGAGCAGATAGCGATGGATGAAATCAATGATACTGTTGCAAGTAAGTTTGAATCAATAAAATCCAATCTATATGAAAAAGCAAAAGCTGAACTTGAAAACAATATCATCGAATGCGATTCTCTTGATGAAATCGAAAACAAGATTGTTAAAGGCATACTAAAGATTCCATGGTGTGGCCAGGAAGAATGCAACGATGAACTGGAAGAAAATATCGGTGCCGGCATACTCGGGATACCTGTAAATCAGGAAAATAGCAGCAGTTCCCCGTGTCCTGTCTGTGGTGGTGAAGCAAACACTAAAATATACGTTTCAAGAACATATTAAATTAGTTAACCAAAATCATGGGATGGAGATTTATATGGAAACGTCTGATTCATCAATAAACGTTAGTAAACCAAATAATCCGTTGTTTCTCTGTGTACTTTCAAATACAAAAACATCACACATAGAAAAGATATCAGGTGCTGGGAAAACCGCTGAATTAACAGATTATACACCTGTGGGTGATGCTGAGATTGTTGAAACAGGTGATATAATAACCGCTCCTATATTACCAATGACTCCCCCTTATGATACACCCACTCCATCCCTTACCACACGTGCAGCCCTAAAACTTGCTGACATACCGCACATGTTTATAAACTCTGGATTGAATTTTACACCCGAGGTACCTTTTGTTGATATGAAAACCTCTCCCGGAGAAGATATAAGAGAACCTGTTACAGTGCCTGATGCAAAGGATATTTTTGAAAGAGCATACAAAATCGGTAAAAAAATACAGACAAAAACCGATTTTTTAATGATAGGTGAGAGTATAGCTGGCGGTACTACAACTGCCATGGCTGTCTTAAACGCTCTTGGATACGATGGTAATGTTAGCAGCAGTTCATCATTAAATCCTGTTGAACTGAAAACAGAGGTCGTTAAAGAAGGAATGGATGCATCAGGGGTGACATTTGGAAGTCTCAGAGACAATCCAATACATGCTATAAAAACTCTCGGAGATCCCATGATGCCTACTGTTGCAGGTGTTGTTACAGGATTTAAAGAATCTAATAATGCATCAAGAGTTGTACTTGCAGGTGGTACTCAGATGGCTGCAATATTTTCAGTAATAAAACATCTGGGATATAATACGGACAACATTTCCATAGTAACCACACAATACGTTGTTAATGACAAAACTGCAAATTTTGAAAAATTAACTACTGAAATGCTTGGCGTTCCGATGGATTTTGTAGACCCTGAATACGGGAAGTCGTCACATCCTGGTCTTCGTAGATATGAAGCCGGTGATGTTAAAGAAGGTGTCGGTGCAGGTGGAGCCATTTACCTCGCCCGGCTGATGGGGATCCCGGTGGATGATGTTAGAAAAGAAGTTGAACGTATGCTTGAGATTTTTGCCAGTAAAAAAATACAAGAACAGGTTTAAAAAAATAAAACCGATGAATATCAAACATATTCTGCAGAAGTCATACGTCCACAGTTTCTGCAGAAATACAAGATATTCATACCCAGTACCTGTTTTCTAAGCTGTGTATTACAACTGTCACATATACACTGTTCTTTCTGCATATTCACATCCCCCCATTATGCGAAAACCATTATTGAATCTATTCTGGCTGTACCTTTTTTTGTCCAGTATCTACATATACCACAGTATTGGAAATTTTCACTTTCATATAAAGTTTTGGATTTACATCTTGGACATTTGTCTAATATTTGCATATCTGCAAACTCCCCCTCTGATAAGAGCTTAATAAAAAAGGCTAACAATTTACTGTTACCTAATTTCCCCATTAAATAAAAATGTTTCATTTTATAAATAGGTTTTTATCGCATCAAAAAAACCAGAATATCAAATTGTAAACAACTTAACTACTATATTATACCTAAACAGTTTTTTTTACGCATTACTAAAATATCAACCACATAAAAATAAATTTTTAGGAAAAAAGGACAAATCATATATAAAAGAGAAATATAAGTGTTTGATTAATGGATAAATACAATATCGATGAAGATTCGCTGGGAATACTTCGCAGAGGAACATCTGTATATTATGCTGGATCAGTAATCTTTGCAGCAGGTATTGTACTCTTGATTGTAGGTGTTGCATTTATCATAATGTCCCAGATTCATTACGGTTCAGAACCCGGCAAAATCATCCTTTCTGTAATTTTTATGGGTGGTGGAGCATCTCTGGTTTTAACCGGTACTAATCTGATGATGAAGCAGACCAAATACGGATACTATATAACAGCCGCAGGTACAATTCTGGCTCTGTTGGCTCTTGCTATTTTCTCATCTATTTATCCACAGGGCTGGTATTATCCGACTGTAAGTTATGTTCTTGCCATGTATATTGTAGGTATTCTGGCATTGCTGGGCAATGGATTCGCAAACGTGGTTCTCTGGATAATATCCAGCAAATCAGAAACCGCTACAAGAAGTTCGCAGGAGAATTATACAGTACATAATGATGAAAGTATCCAGAGGGATATAGAAGAGGCAGTACAAAGCAGTATACAGCAGTCATCCAGCGAATTGAAATTTAAAGACCAAAATGTTGGCAACGTCAGACTCGGAAAAGCATTCAATGAATCCCGTGGAAAAACCACAAGAGTTAAAGATGATATGAATGAAGCGGATAAATTAAAAAGAACCACATCAGGAAATAAAGTAAAATCCGGTTCATCAGAAGTTGATAAAATATCATCACAGTTGAGAGAAGCTATGGAAAACCAAACTGCTGAAAAAGGGATTATTGAAAAAATAAAAGACCGATTTGACAGATATTTCTAAATTAATTGGTTTGTAAAAACTAAAAATAAATAATTTATCAAAATAGATTTATAAAAAATAATTTAATATAAATTAATAGTTCTAACCAGAAGGTGGTATAAATGGCTAAAGGTCTTGATATTGGAACAATGAATATAATATGTGCAGAGAACGAGGGTGAAGATGTAGTCTTTACCCAGGAGAGGAACGCTTTTCTGGAACTGGATTCCAGCGACCTTACAAATATGATGCTTGATAGTGCAAAGGTGCTTTATATCGAAAAGGATGATAAAATATCTGTCCTTGGAGAAGATGCTTTCAACTTTGCTACAATATTTGGTAAGGAAACCAGACGACCCATGAGATTTGGTATAATAAGCCCTAAAGAAAAAGACGCTATACCAATGATAAAATTAATCGTTGACAGAGTACTGGGAGATCCGGGATACCAGAATGAAGCATTGTGCATTTCATCCCCTGCAGACCCTATAGACCTTGATATGAACACTCTGTATCACAAGAAAATGACAGAAGCTCTTACCAAGAAAATGTCCTATGATACCAAAGTCATAGACGAAGGTCTGGCCGTTGTTTATTCTGAGCTTGCAGATTCAAACTTCACAGGACTTGGTATCAGTATAGGGGCAGGGCTTACAAACGTAACACTTGCATATATGGCTACACCTGTGCTTTCATTCAGTATTGGAAGAGGTGGAGACTGGATAGATGAACAGGTTTCAAACGCCACTGGTTTACCAAAAGACCATGCATGTGTTACAAAAGAAAAAGGATTCAAGCTTGGTTCTGAAGTTGAAATAGGTGGACCTGAAGGTGCTCTTACTATTTACTACGATGCTCTTATGACCTATGTCATCCAGAACCTTAACAAGAAACTTGCAGAAATTACACCTCCAAACGTCAAATTCCCTGTTGCTGTTGCTGGTGGCAGTTCAAACCCTCCTGGATTTATCAAGATGTTTGAGAAAAAACTGAAAGAAGCAAACCTGCAAATTGACATATCAAACATAAACATTGCAACCGACCCATTGTATTCTGTAGCAAGAGGCTGTCTGATAGCTGCAAGAACCCAAGAAGGAGAAGAAATGGGCAGAAATAAAAATGCAGATGATATACTGCAGGAAATAGAAGAAATCGGGGAAGGTGAAGAATAAATACTTCCTTCTTTTATATTTTCTAATCAACGACACGCTCTTTCAAAATCTTCTTCAGAAACATCTCCATCAGGAGTGTTTTCTGTAAAAATCTGTCCTTCAAAACAATAGATTTGTGCGCCTTTTTTCCACTCATCAGGAGAAAGTCCTGCTTTCAGGCATGTATGCGACAGAAATTCTGATGAGTCAAATCCCTGTTCTGTTGCCACCTGTGGCAATAAAAGACCCTGTGAATATCCTTTCTTGGCAATCAATCCGTGTTTTCCCACTTCTACATATTCAGGAAGTTCCTCTGGTGAAACATCAACAAGTTCTGGTTGTGAAAGAACCGTAACCTCCAGTGTAATTGCATTCATTTCAGGTAATTCTACTGGAGGAAATCTCGGGTCACGTGTTGCTGCAGATATAGATGAATCAATAATAGCACTATCAAGCTGTGAATCCGGATATGGATGACCGATGCATCCCCGTAGATCTCCATCCTTTTTAAGAGTTACAAATACTCCCCTTTTCTCTTTAAAAATTGATGACAAATCTAACTCTGATGGGTCGATCATCTCTCCTGTTTCAAGATATGTTTCAATCGCTCTCCGTGCCAGAGTTACTGCTGATTTTCCATCTTCATTTGTTAGCATTTCAAGCCCCTTCTATATTAGTTATTTGACTTCTTTTAATATTTCTACACCTGGCAGTTTTTCACCAGCAAGATAATCAATACATGCACCACCTGCTGTACTTAAATGATAAAAGCTGTCTTCAACGCCCATATTAAGGACTTCTGCAGATATATGGCCGCCTCCAACAATAGAATAACTTGCTTTTGCAGCTGCTTTGATAATTTCACGTGTACCAAGTGCAAACTCTTCGTTTTCAGACACTCCCGCAGGACCATTGAGTACTACTGTTTTTGCATTTTCTATTTCTTTAGAATATGAAACAATTGTCTCAAGACCAATATCATTTACAGGATGGTTAGTTGTTGCAAGCTCATTTACACCAACTTCTATACGTTTTCCATTATCGTTTAATGCAAGGTCTTGAGGTACTCCTATTTTGTCGTTGAATTTATCAAGCAATGTTTTTGCTCTGTCAATTTGATCGGTATAGCCCTGTTTTTCAATAAATCTCATATTTTCTTCGCCTATATCGACACCTGACGCTGCAAGCATGACGTTACCCACCAAACCTGTGACAAGAACTCTGTCAACATCATTATTTGACAGCACATGCTCTATTACTTTCATGGAATCATCTACTTTTGCTCCCCCGAGTACAAAAATAGATGGTCTTCCACCTCCACTTTTACCCAGATCAAGAGACGTTACCTCTTTTTCCATAATTCTGCCTGCTCCACTTGGGAGTACATTAGTAAATCCCATTATAGACAGATGTGATCTGTGAGAGACAGAAAATGCATCATTTAGGTATATATCAAAAAGAGGTGCCAGTTTTCTCACAAGATGAGTTTTTTCATGTTCAGATACCGGACGTTCAAGACTTTCCTCAGAATAGAACCTTACATTTTCAAGAAGTGCTACATCACCTTTTTCCATAGATGATATTTTCTGTCTTGCATATGTGCCGAAGATATCATCAATATATTTTATATCCTGACCGAGGTATTTGGACATTTTTGAAGCATGCGGACTCATTGTAGTGAAATCATTTTTACCTGGTCTACTCTGATGTGCAAGCAAAACAACTTTAGCGTTTTTCAGTTCTTTTACCGTTGCAACATGGCTTCTTATTCTCATATCATCAAGTATATTTCCTTCAGGATCCATGGGGGAATTCAGGTCTACTCTAACAAGAACAGTTTTATCTTCTGTATCAAAGTCATCAATTGTAAGAAAATCCCTATTTGCCAATATATCCCTCGCCTGGGTTTAAATTTGTACCAAATTTTTGCCTACTATTATTTGCTGCGGGTTTGGTAAACACTACTGTTATATTTATCTATATCTTTTTGATTACAAACCAATGGATTTGATGAAATTATCAACATCTACATTATTATTAATTAATTCCATCATCTTTTTAATTTTAAGTTCCTGTTTTATCCGCGCACGACCTATTAAACTTTCCATGCGTTTAATTGTACTCATGGTATCACCGCGGACAAGGATTACAGGAATGTTTGCCTCTTCAGCACTACCAAGTACCGCTTCACTGGGACGTAAGTTTCCTGTAAGCACCAGACACTTTGCTTTTGCTTCAATTGCTGCAAGCTGTATGTCTGACCTGTCCCCGCCTGTTATCACTGCACAGTTTGGAACTCTTCTGAAGTATTTTATGGCTGAATTAACCTCCATTGCTCCGACCAGATAACGTTCAACCAGTGTATTTAAGTTGTCTGCGCCTGTAAGCACTTCTGCATTCAAATCATCAACAATATCAGATATCGGAACTGATCGAAGAGTTATATCCTGTGGAATCACACCAAACACTTTAATTCCTTTTCTCTCAAGGTATGGAATCACAAGTTCTGAAACTTTTTCAAGATTGCTTTCTGGTACTTCATTCAATATAATACCAGCAATCATGTCAGAATCAGGTACCAGTTTTAAATCACAGAGTATTCTGTCGACTGCATAAATCGAATCATATCTGGTAACAAGCAGTATTTTAGAACCCAGTATCGAGGCGATTTCCGGATCTGACAGGTTATACATCGCTCCACTGCCGATACCGCCACTGCCTTCTATAAAGACGATGTCTCTATTTCTGGATATATTCGAATATGCATCGGTTAATATTTTATCAAAATGCTTTTCAACACCCATGAGTGCATCATGGATTAAATTCTCTGTTTGAAGTATTGGAGTGATATCACTTAGAGAATCATCAAGACCGAGTAATGTACGGCTTTCTTCTGCATCCTCATCAGTCAAAAATCCGTCTTTATCAATTAACAGATTTCCTATTGGTTTCATATAACCTATAGAATAACCCCTATCCTTCAAAATCCTTCCAAGACCATTACATATTCCGCTTTTCCCCGAATATTCTTCGGATGAACTGATTAATATAGATACCAATATCTGCCTCCCATTAATTTCTGTTACATGAACAATATGATTTAATGTATATGGATTGCATAATTCATTCTTCTTCTCTTAATGTTAACCTGAGATCCATAGCAACACAACCCTGATTATCAGGTAAAACTACCAACGGATTTATATCCAGTTCAAGTATCTGCGGGAAATCATTTACAAGTTGTGAAATTTTAATGAGTGTGTCAGCTACCGAATTAATATCATAGGGCTTTTCTCCCCTTATTCCTGCAAGAATTGGATATGTTTTTATGGAAGATATCATATGTTTTGCTTCATCTCTGTTTATGGGTGCTACATTAAACGATACATCCTTTAACAGTTCTACATAAATCCCCCCCATTCCAAACATAAGAAGAGGTCCAAACTGGACATCCTGATTCATACCAATGATTACTTCTTTTCCACCTGACACCATTTCCTGCACCTGTACACCAGTTATATCAGCATCAGGCATATACCGATAAACATCTGCCATCATAGTATGGTAGGCTCGTTCTACATCATCCGCATTATTAAGGTTTAACCTCACCCCGCCTACATCGGTCTTATGAGAGATGTCAGGAGATACAATCTTCATCACCACAGGATAACCTATCTGTTTGCAGGCTTTGATGGCTTCTTTTAGATTCTTCACTATTTTTGTTTTTACTGTTGGTATTTCATAGGCTCTTAATATATCCAGTGATTCCAGACCAAGTGTTAGCCTCTTGGACTGTGATGCTTCATCAATAATAGATTTGACTGTCTCTTTATCAGCAGTAATTTCTGGTGGTTTGGTATAGCTCTGTTTCCTGATATAATTATAGGTACTCAAAGCCCTCATACTGGCAACTGCTCTTTCAGGAAACGGATAATTTGGAATACTGTAGTCGTTTAATATTCTTTCACCTTCTGATACCTGTGTACCTCCGACAAAACTACAAAGAATCGGTTTTGTGGATGTTTGGACCTTATCCGCAACTATTCCAGCCACTTTATCCACTTCAGTCATAGCCTGTGGAGAAGTCAGAACTATTATTCCATCAACATGAGGATCTTCCAGCAATACATCGATTGCAAATGCGTAAAGGTCAGACCCAGCGTCGCCAAGTAAATCCACAGGATTGTAAAGGTTGGAATTTGGAGGTAGATTTTCCCGAAGAGCTTGTATAGTGGACTCATCAAATGATGCCAAGGAAAGTCCTTCATTGTAACATGCATCCGCTGTCAATATCCCAAAACCACCTGCATTTGTCAGAATTGCCATGTTTTTACCTTCCGGTACAGGCTGGGACGAGAAAGCACGAATATAATCCAGCATTTCTTGCAGCGAATCAGCACGTATTATCCCACTCTGTCGAAATGCAGCATTATAGGCTTCATCTGAACCTGCAAGAGTACCCGTATGAGAGGAAACAGCTCTTGAACCTGCAGATGTCCTACCGGATTTAACCATTACTACAGGTTTAATACTGGTAACCCTGCGTGCTATGTCTATAAACTCCGGACCGTTTTTCACACCTTCAAGATAAGCTGCTATTACTGCTGTAGAGTCGTCATTGCATAATTCCTGAAGAAAATCATTTTCTGAAAGATCTGCCTTATTCCCCAGACTTATAAACTTTGAAAAACCCACTCTGTTTTTATCAGCCCAGTCAAGGGTTGATGTACATATCGCTCCTGATTGGGACATTAATCCAATGTTTCCTTTATGTGCCATGAAAGAGGCAAATGATGCATTAAGGTTGGATGTAGTATCTATCAGACCAAGACAGTTTGGACCAAGCATCCGTATTCCATATTTCCGAGCGGTTTCTACAGATTCTCTTTCCAGTTTTGCTCCTTCTACACCTGCTTCTTTGAAACCTGCAGATATAACTATAACACTTTTTACTCCTGCACGCCCGCATTTATCAATGGTTTCTGGTACAAACCGAGCAGGTATCACAATAACAGCCAGGTCGATGTTATCAGGAACATCCAAAATATCAGGATAACTTTTCAAACCCATTATCTCTTCAGAATTTGGGTTTATAGGTACAATATCTCCATCAAAATCATTAACAAGGTTTTTAAGCACCGAATTCCCTACTTTTCCTTCAGTACGTGATGCCCCTATAACGGCTACTGAACCCGCATTAAACATCTTTTCCAGCATATTTTTACTTAACCACCTACTAATTATCTAATATTTGATTATAGATAAGTTTAAGGGAGAAGAACATTAGTTACTTTAGATAATAATAAAAATCAATGTTAATACGG
Organism: Methanohalobium evestigatum Z-7303; assembly: GCF_000196655.1. Classification (GTDB taxonomy): domain Archaea; phylum Halobacteriota; class Methanosarcinia; order Methanosarcinales; family Methanosarcinaceae; genus Methanohalobium; species Methanohalobium evestigatum. Next base: position 1,934,208 of record NC_014253.1, read on the forward strand.
TGAATGTCTCATGAAAATATTAGGTATTTCAGGAAGTCCTAATGAAAACGGAAACAACGAAAAACTAATCAATCTGTGTCTGGAAACTGCAAAAAAGAGAGGTTTTGAAACCGACCATGTTTTTATATCTTCATTAAATATAAAACCCTGTAAAGCATGTGGAGTTTGTAAAAACGGTGAACCATGCCCTATAGATGATGATATGGACCAGGTTTACCAGCAATTAAAGGATGCTGATGGTATTATAGTGTCTTCACCAGTATATTTTGGATCTGTTACCGCACAAATCAAAGCACTCTTTGATAGAAGTGTTTTACTCAGAAGACAGGGTTTCCAGTTAGAGAACAAACCCGGTGGAGCACTGGCAATCGGTGGATCAAGAAACGGCGGACAGGAAAAAACATTGCAAACCATTCATGACTGGATGCACATACACGGTATGATTATAGCAGGAGACAACAATCATTTCGGTGGAACCCTGAAAAAACCCATTGGTACTGATGAAGAAGGCACAAAGACCGCAAACAAAACAGTTGAAAAATTATGTGACATCCTTAACCTGATGAAATAAGAATTATTAGAGCCAAACAAGTTTCTCAGGTATTAGTGCTAATAGCTATCAAGAGATGACCCCACTTGCAGGATAGCTCTCTTATCCAGAAAACGAAAGGTTATATCTATCAGTGGTTCCAAAACGAATCAGTATTTACAAATACCCTTGCAACGGTAGTAGGTATTCTTACTGGTTTAGCCATCGTTATCTACGAACACCTGATAAAAGACTTTACTGATTTTTTCTTTGGGACAGTTTCCCAGTATCCCTCATATTTTGTAATTCTGGTTCCTGCAACTGGTGGTTTACTGGTAGGACTTATCAGCTACATGTTTGTAAATTCAAGGCGTAGTGATGTCGAAGAGATTATAGAATCAAGCGCCCTACATGATGGAAAAATACGGCATAAATATGCTTTTCTGGAAGTTTTATCATCCCTTATATCTATAAGCTCTGGTGGTTCGGTTGGTAAAGAATCACCCGGTGTACTGGCTGGTTCAGGTATAGGGTCATATGTTGCACATATACTAAAAACAAACCGCGAACATTCCAAGATACTTGTAGGATGCGGTGCCTCTGGAGGAATCGCAGCTGCTTTTAATGCACCTCTTGCAGGTGTAGTATTTGTTGTTGAAGTTATATTTGGTGAATTAAAATCTAATACCTTCATTCCAATTGTTGTCGCCGCAGTTTTTTCTAACCTTGTTTCCAATATGATATTTGGAGTTATGCCAATAGAGGTTTCATATTTTAAACTGGTAAGTCCTGTAAACGAATTGTTTTTATATCTGATATTGGGAGTACTTGCAGGTGTTGTATCCATTATTATTATCAGATCGATGTATCTGTTCTATGACGGGTTTCATAAACTCCCCTTCCATCCAATATCCAAACCTGCAATTGGAGGTCTTGGCGTTGGTCTGATAGGACTCTTCTACCCCCAGATTTTTGGTGTGGGATACAATGTAATAATGAATGTTCTGGCAAATGAATTCACGATGCAGCTCATGTTGATATTGCTGTTTCTGAAAATTTTTGCGTTTTCTCTCACCCTTGGTTCAGGCGGTTCTGGTGGGTCGATTGTTCCTGCATTATTTGTTGGCGCTATGCTTGGTGGTGTATATGGAAACATCGTCAATGGTATATTTCCGGATATGACTGCAGAGGCAGGAGCATACGCAATGGTTGGTATGGGTTCTGTATTTGCAGGTACACTGCATGCTCCGCTTACTGGAATGCTTATCCTTTTCGAACTGACAAGAGATTACCAGCTTATCCTTCCGCTTATGTTTGCATGTGTTATCAGTAATGCAATAGCAAATGCTCTCCACCTTGAATCGTTATATACAGAAGGATTGAGACGTCGTGGACTAAAAATATGGGGTGGTCAGCAGGTTGATGTTATGAAGTCCATGCTTGTTGAAGATGCAATGGTCAAAGATGTACAATCTGTACTGGAAAATAACACTGTTGGCACATTGATACATATGATGCAATCAAGCAAACATGGTGGATTTCCTGTACTTGATCTAAACCGCAAGTTACGTGGTATTGTGACTCTACAGGACTTACGTGAAAAGGTCAAGTATGGAGAAGTTAACCAGAGAATTTCGGAAATAATGTACAAAAATGTAGCCGTAGCTTACCCCGATGAAACACTGGACACTGTCCTTAACCGGCTTGCTAAACTGGACATAGGGAGACTTCCTGTTGTGTCAAGAGATGACGAAACCGAACTGTTAGGATTAATCACCCGAAGCGACATAATCAATACCTACAACAAGAAAATCATTACAAGAAAACAGGAAAGTGAAGAAGGATAATCTCAGTAATTTAATATATAACATTACCCCTCTTTTGGATTATATGGGGGAGTGACTGAGATGGTATCTAAGAAAAAAATAGTTTTATTACTTACTATAATCCTGATTGTAGGAATTTTTACAGGTTTTTTGTGGAACAATTTTATCGCTGAAAGACAAGACAATTTGACATCATACAATCTATCAGAAATTGAAAATGGCAGTGGTTCAGAAGCATTTGCAACCATTATAGCCAACAACCTTGTTATACCATGGTCGATTAATTTTTTGCCCGATGGCAGTATTATATTTACAGAAAGACCCGGTCGAATACAAATGATTGATGTTGAACAGGGTCAGTTACAAAAACCACTCCTAACCATTGACGAAGTTGCTCATAGTGGAGAAGGCGGTTTACTGGGGATTACACTTCACCCAGATTTCAGCGACAACCATTGGGTTTATGTATACTATACCTATGAAGATGGCGAAAACACCGCAAATAAGGTTGTACGATTTGAAAAGAACAAACGTAACCTTGTAAACAAAACGACTATTATTGATGATATTCCTGGAAGTTTTATACATAACGGTGGCAGAATAAAATTTGGTCCTGATGGATATCTTTACATCACCACCGGTGATTCGGCAAATGGTGAACTCGCCCAGAATAAAAATTCACTGGCAGGAAAAATACTTAGACTGGAAGATGATGGTTCAGTTCCCAAAAATAATCCTTTCCCTGATTCTCCCATTTATTCGCTTGGTCACAGGAACCCCCAGGGTCTTGCATGGGATAAGCAGGATAGGTTGTGGTCTACAGAACATGGTTCTTCTGCAACCGACGAACTAAATCTTATAAAACCGGGCAACAATTATGGATGGCCTGTAATCCAGGGTGATGAGACTTCCACCGGACTTGAAAATCCCGTTATTCATAGTGGTAGTCAAACATGGGCTCCTTCTGGTGCTGCCTATTTGAATGGTTCTGTTTATTTTGCAGGTTTGCGTAGTCAAAGTTTATATGAAGCAGAAATAGGAGATAATAAAAGTATAGACCTGAAACGTCATCTTAAAAGAAAGTTTGGAAGGTTGAGAGGTGTAGTTGTTGGTCCTGATGATTTCCTCTACATATTCACCAGCAACCGTGATGGTCGGGGTGTACCTACAGAAAATGATGACCAGATTATCCGGATAAATCCCAAAAATTTGTCCACATCAACAGATAATAATTAAAACTTTTTTATTTGTATTTTTTATAAAGATGAAGAAAACCACGATGTCTTTAGCATCGTGGTATGATAAATAGTCAAAAAAAGATAAGTATTTTGCTAAATGATTGTATAATGCATGTATCTAACCCAGAAGAACCATCTCCGTGCTGATAAGCAGACGTATGAAACTTTGAAGAGGTTGACCAAACTGTCCAAGAACCTGTACAATTTCACGTTGTACACGATTAGGCAGTACTTTTTCAATCATGGCAAATATCTCGATAAAGATACTGCTTACCATACGGTCAAAGAAACGAGAATTATAGATTAATGCCATCTCAGGTTGCCCAGAATACTGTGGAAACTGTGGATGGCAGTATGAAATCGTTTTTCAAACTTCTGGATAAGAAGAGAAAAGGAGAATATGAGAAACCAGTTTCACTTCCAAAGTATCTGGATAAAGATGGTAACTTCATATGTACTTTCAAGAAAGATCAGCTGAAGGTTATCGATGATAAGATCAGGTTATCATTGGGTTTGGATTATTATAGAACTTATGGAACCAAGTATCTATACTTCAAGATACCTGATAACATAATAGGTCAATACATCAATCAGGTCAGGATTGTACCAAAATATAAAGGTCGATGGTTCGAGATAAAATTTGTATATCATGAAGATGGGGAGATTGCTGAACTTGATTATAATAGCCATCTATCGATAGACCTTGGAGTAGACAACTTTGCAACCTGCGTAACGACCAGCGGGACTGCCTTCATATTAGACGGCAGGGGTATCAAATCTTACAACCGCTGGTGGAATAAGGAGAAGAGCAGGTTGCAGTCAGTCTACGACAAACAGAATGTAGATGATGGAATCAAGATGGATAGGTTCTCTAATAAAAGGTTCTGGAAGATAAATGATTTCATGAACCAGTGCGTTAATCATATAGTAAAACATTGTCTGGAAAATAGAATCTGTAATGTCATAATCGGAGAGATGAAAGAGATAAAACAGGAACAGAATATCGGAAAGCAGAATACCCAGAACTTCCAGACAATACCATTTGCCAGGTTCAAACAGAAATTAGCTTCAAAATGCGAATATCATAGTATAAAATACCATGAAGTGAATGAAGCTTATACCAGCAAGGTTGATGCACTGGCTTCAGAACCTATCAGAAAGCATAAGAAATATCTTGGTAAAAGATCTAAGAGAGGAATCTTCCAGTCATCTACAGGTAGACTGATCAATGCTGATATCAACGGTGCACTGAACATCCTGAGAAAGGTAATCGGTGATTCCCTCAAAGGGATAACCGATAGTGGGGATGTGAACTCCCCTGAGAGAACTTTGTAAATTGAAAATTTACAAATATCTTTAAATCTTTGATTTAAATAGTAAGACTTTCAAGGTAGACTTCTCTCGAAGCCGCTGAGTCTTTAGCTCAGCGGTAGTTCACTTTAAGTATTGTATAAATAAAAGAAAGGAGATTAATCATAACCTTTCATGAATGAAAAATCATTTGTTTTCTGGTACTCTGCTACATTCATTTTGTAATAAAATATTGTATTGTTCTCATACAGTTGACTTAATTTTGTGTCAATGTCTTTAATAGAATCGTATTCGTTTGTTTCAAATTTTAGTATATCCGGTTCTAAGGGCGATTCTTTGCTATCCAATTCTATATTAAATCCGCCGTATTGTTTTACCAGACCAATTATTTCTTCTTTATTTACATCGCTTTTGTATTCCATATTTATTTTGTATAGATTCATTTTATCACTTCTTCTATATTTCAATCCTATACAAGGATTTTTGTCAATTAAGTTTTTATGTATACATATTAGTTATTTTTTATTAATATTAACCTACAGAAAAAATAAGTGATAATTTATCTTCATGCCGATTTAAAAGGTAATCATTTAAAAAAGGTATTACTTTCACACCGATTGACTCTTGTTTAAATATTGGCTCTGTAGAAAACCTATTGAAATCGGCATCAAGAAGCAAGATTCAAAAACACATCTAAATATATTATTGATTATCATAGACATTTGGATCTAAAGCATTTCTACAAAGCCTAAATATTAATAAGTCATATAGTTATTTTTAACCGTAAAAATAATTAATTATAATAACATTTTTTACTGATAGGTGGTAAAATAAAAGCAGGTGATGTTTTAAAAACGTTGAGAATAACAAGACCAACATTGTATAGATATGTAGAAAATGGTTATATAAAAAGAACTTTACTCCCGAATGGACAATATGAATATGACGATGAATCTGTTTATGCTTTCTTAAATAAGGATGTGAAAAGAAAAACTGTGATATATGCCAGAGTTTCAACATCAAAACAGAAAAAAGACCTTGAAAACCAAGTGCAAATGCTTGAAACATGGGCGTTTAATTCGGGTTATCAAGTAAATCATATTTATTCGGATGTGTCTTCAGGGATTTCGTTTGAAAAGAGAAAAGATTTCTTTAAGATGTTGGATGAAATTACTAACTATAAAGTCGAAAACGTAATTATATCATATAAAGATAGACTAAGTAGAGTTGGGTTTGAATTGTTTTACCATTTGTTTTCCAAATACGGCACCAACATAATCGTTGTGTCGGATATCGGAAACAAAAAATTGGATGATGAAGAAGTGTTCAGTGAAATAACATCTCTACTACATTGTTATTCCATGAAGCTATACAGCAAAACAAGAGCAAAGTCAATAGAAATAAAGAAAGAAGAATGATTGTGGTATAATATAATTGTGTCAAGAACTGAAACTATTCGCTTAAACCACGAAAACAAACTTTCACGACTTTGCCACATATCCAAAAATCTCTACAATCAAGCAAATTACATAATTAGACAGAATTGGCTCAATGGTTATGGTTATACTAAATATGAAAAAGTAAATGAAGAACTGAAAGGAACTGAAAATTATTCAATTCTACCATCTCAAACAGCTCAACAGACTCTAAAAATGGTCGATAAAAATTGGAAATCATTTTTCAATTCGCTAAAAGACTACAAAATTAATCCTCATAAGTACGAAGGTAAACCAAAACCGCCAAACTATAAGAAAAAAGACGGAGAATTCCTTTTAATATTTACATCACAACAACTAACCAGAGGAATAAAAAACAATTATCTCAAGTTTCCCAAAAAACTGGGATTAAAAATCAAAACAAGATTAAATGAGGATACTCATATTCAACAAGTGCGTATAGTTCCTCTTGGTGTTGGTTATAAATGTGAAATAGTCTATAAACAAAAAATTGAACATATTAATTTAAATGAAAATAATATAGCATCAATTGATTTAGGGATTAACAACATCATAACCATGGTAAATAACATTGGTGAAAAGCCAATTGTTATTAAAGGTGGTGGGGTTAAGAGCATAAATCAATACTACAACAAAAAGAAATCTCAATGGAAATCGTTTTATGACAAAAGAGGTTTTGATGAAACAAAAAGATTGGAAAAAATATACCAAAAAAGAAACAACAAGATAAACGATTTTTTCCATAAAGTTAGTAAAAAGATAATCAACTATTGCATCGAAAACAACATCGGCACTCTGATAGTAGGTTACAATGAAGGATGGAAACAAGATTCTAACATTGGTAAGAAAAATAATCAAAATTTTGTGCAGATTCCATTCTTCAAGTTGAAGAAGCAAATAGAATATAAAGCTGAAGATGCTGGTATAAAAGTTGTGTTTCAGGAAGAATCTTATACGTCAAAGTGCTCGTTCCTCGATGATGAACCAGTTGAGAGAAGGACTTCTTATCTTGGTAAAAGAATTAAAAGAGGGCTTTTCCGATCATCTAACGGCACTATAATCAATGCCGATGTAAATGGTGCCTATAATATTATGAAAAAAGCAATCCCTGATTTAGATGGGATAGAGTGTAGCGTTACACCCGGTGAGTATATCTCACGAATGTAACTGATAATAAAATTAGTTATCTAATGTTACTAAGTTTATCAATTACAATGACGTAGGAAACTATATAAGAGATAATAATTAGGCTGATGAATCATTCATCCATCTCTCCCTCTACCAGCTTCTAATATATTAAAGGTTAAGCTAATGAAATAGGTAATGTTCCTGACTAAAAGTTAAGTAAAACTATAATATTTGTCAGGAGTAGCATTATAAAAAGGATATTTAGTTAACATATCATTAATCGGTTAATTTTCCCAAAAAGTATCCAGAAGTTGTATCAGTGATTTCCACATCACACCATTGACCCGGTGGCAGGTTACTCTCAGGAATCACAACCGGTTTGTAGGACTCTGTCCTTGCCATTACACCTTTGTATTTTGCATCTTTTGAAACAAAGACCTTACCATGCCATCCAACCATTTCTTTTTTAGATTCTAATTTAACAGTATCACATACATGATGCAGTTCATTGGAGCGTCTGACTACTATCCTTGAATCAATATTACGATATTCAAGTGCTTTTGTATGAGGTCGGGGTGTATAGCGGGATATATTCACTTTATCAGGTCTGTAATTTTTAACCCAGTCAATGCTTTTATAAAAATCATCTTCAGTTTCACCAGGAAACCCTACTATGATATCTGTCACCAGTGTCAAATCATTGAACCTGCTTCTAAATTTTGTTATAATCTCATCGACTTCTGACATAGTATAATTACGGTTCATATATCCAAGTACTTTTTCAGATGCTGATTGTATCGGAAGATGTAAAAATTTGTAGATTTTGTTATTTTCATACACCTTTAACAGGTCATCAAGTATAGGATAAACCGAAAAGGGATTCATCATTCCTACTCTGATTTTAAAATTACCTTCTATGGACGCTACTCTATCCAGCAATTGAGGTAAAAGAACACCATTTTGTCTGTCAATTCCATATTGAGCATTATCCTGTGATGTGATCCAGATTTCTCGGCATCCTTCAGAAACAGCTTTTCTAACATCTTCTACAATCGAATCAATATCAAAAGATTTCAACTTTCCTCTTGCTGTTCTTACCACACAGTAGGCACATCTGTTGTTGCATCCCTGAGATATCTGACATATATGTATATTTTGATTGAAACGGGTTCTTGGTGCATTTAAAATATCATCAGGTCTTGATGAAAAAATCTCCAGTCTTCGACCTGAGTTATTCTTATTTTTAGCATTTTCAATACTATCAAGTACCTCATTAATCCTTGTAATCGAGTTAACACCAAGAATATGGGCATCTTGGTTATTGTCCAGAATATCATCATGCTGTACTTCGGGCATACATCCGGAAACTACAACTTCTAAGCCTTTTCTTCCCAGTTCCCCGATTTTATGAAGAATTTTTTGTTCTGTTGTGTATTTTACTGTACAGGTATTGAAAACAACAACATCTGCACTCTTTTCATCAACCAGTTCATGACCTTGGCGTTTGATGGCATCCATCATTATTTCCGAAGCTGCCTGACTGGAAGGACAGCCGTAAGTAGCGACATGGACTTTCATGTTAACAGATGTGAAACATATCGGATGTCATATATCTTGTGGATGATTTTCAGTATAGTCGTAGAGGAGAATCTTCTTTATCATGGATATACATGGAATCTGTAAACCTTACAACTCCAGAACTGCCCATGGATATACTGTGAACCCTGGCATCACCGGTTCCAAAAAGGTTTACCTGTTTTAAAAAGTGTCCTGAAGTTATTCCAGTTGCTGCAAAGATTACATCCCTGCCGGGTACAATCATATCTGTATCAAGGACAGTATCCATATTGTCTTCAGTTATACCCATCTTATTCAATCTTGGCATTTTTTCCAGTTTCTCTTTTTCTATCTCTTCTCCGGATTTGCCCTTGGCTACAGTCGGAAGTAACAACCTGGTAAGTATTTTTCCACCAAGTATTTTAATCGCTGCTGCTGTAAGTACCGCTTCACCAGATCCGCCTGAACCCATAACAACATGCACACCCGAACCTCTAATAGCAGTTGCTACACCGGGTATCAGGTCACCATCGGTTACAAGATTCACACGTGCCCCTGCTTGTCGAATATCATTTATTATCTTGTAGTTGCGTTCCCTGTCCAAAATAACTACTACTATTTCATCGATATTTCTGTTAAGTGCTTTTGCAACAATATTTAGGTTATCCGCTACAGGTGCATCGAGGTCTATTTTCTCATCTGGATGCTCTCTTTCATATTTAACTACATCAGAACCCACAACAATTTTTTCCATATATACATCGGGACCATGGAACAATCCCCCTCTTTCAGACATAGCCATGACAGAGATTGCACCCGGCATTCCATCTGCTACAAGATTTGTCCCTTCGAGCGGGTCTACCGCAATATCCACTTCAAGGTCGCCTTTACCAGTACCTATTTCTTCACCGATATATAGCATCGGAGCTTCGTCTCTTTCCCCTTCTCCGATTTTTATAAGACCTTTCATATCCAGTGAGTTCAGCATCCTTCGCATTGATTCTACAGAAACATGGTCTGCATAATTTTTGTTTCCCAGACCTACTTCATGAGCTGCAGCAATTGCTGCGGATTCTGTTACATTAATTAACCTTGGAAGCAGGTTAGTTTCAATCGGACCTGCATTGTTCATCATTTCTTCGGCAGTTTTAGGATTGGTCATATCATCATCTCGGCTGTTTATCTAAAAATTATAATAGAAAATATATCCTGTTTATATAATACGGTTTGGGTTTTATTTTAAAACATCAACAAGAGCCACTCGTTCAAGAACAAGTTCAGGTATTTTATGTTCACCAACTGCATCTACTTCAGGCTGGGTGATTTCAAATTCTGATAAAATAAAATCTCTTTTGGATTCATCATAAGCAAGAACTGGATTTTCGGTAATTAACCCATTTAACTTTTCAGAGACATAACTAATGTTCTCAGGATTACCCAGAATAACAAAAGCTATATTATTTGTACCGTTATGAATTCCTATATTAAAAGCATCCTCTATCTGGCGTTTTCCAGAAGCATAACGCATTATTTCTATACCTGTATCCTTTGCTCTATTGTATCCGTTTTCAATCGCCCTCAAAGCCTTTTTCACTGAAAATTCTAAGTGCCGTTTTCCTGCCAATTTATCCGCATTAAGTGCCTGAACTGTAACATTATTCACTGATGCTATGTCATCCAATTTCTTTATAAAACCCTGCACATTATCAATGTAAACAGAACCGCTTAAAATTTTTACGTCCATAATAACCAGTTAAATATTGGAAGTGAATAAGGATAACGGTTGGAGTAATTCACCTAATACATTTGATAGAGGAAAATATATTTATTTGCTGGTATTATTTTTTATCTGATTGTAATATAACATCATATATTTAAATAAAAGATAGATTTTAAATCATATCAGCCTCTTTAAATCGATACAATAATCATTATTTTCATTGTTCTTTTCAGGAGATTTTCAATGTATCATCTAGAATGTATTGAATGCGGAAAAAGGTACACCGAATCAGATGTAGTATACACCTGCGGTGAATGTAACGGGTTGCTTGATGTCATTTATGATTATTCCACCATTGAGCTGGACATGAACAAACTCAAAAAACAATGTCCATCAGTATGGAAATACCGGGAAATACTTCCTATAGATGAAACACAGGAACCAATATCCATTGAAGAAGGAGGTACCCCTCTTTATAGATGTGACCGTCTTGCTGATAAAATCGGTATAAAAGGTCTTTATGTAAAACATGAGGGACTGAACCCTACAGGTTCATTTAAAGACAGAGGTATGACCGTTGGTGTATCAAAAGCCATTGAACTTGGTATGAAAACTGTTGCATGTGCATCGACAGGTAACACTTCTGCATCACTCGGCATCTATGGTGCAAGAGCTGGAATTCCTGCGGTTGTGCTGTTACCAGAAGGCAAAGTTGCTCTTGGTAAAGTTGCTCAGGCTTTGATGCATGGTGCCAAAGTTTTGAGTGTAAGAGGCAATTTTGATGAGGCTCTGGTACTGGTACGCCAGTTATGTGACGATGAAAAATTCTATCTGTTAAACTCTGTCAACCCCTACAGGCTCGAGGGGCAAAAAACAATCGGCTTTGAAATTATCGACCAGCTGGGTTTTAATGTTCCTGAAAGAGTAGTACTGCCAGTTGGAAACGCTGGAAATATCACAGCTATTTATAAGGGTTTTAAAGAATTCATGAACATAGGTATAACTGATAAAGTCCCCCGGATGACCGGTATCCAGTCCGAAGGTGCCGCTCCGATTGTAGATGCCTATAGAAATGGAAGGGATGATATCACACCAGAAAAGAACCCTGATACGATTGCAACCGCGATACGTATCGGAAACCCTGTAAATGCAAAGAAGGCATTGAAGGCTATATACGAATCCAATGGAATGGCGGATACTGTCACCGATGATGAGATTGTACAGGCTCAAAGAGACCTCGCCCAACTTGAGGGCATAGGCGTTGAACCAGCAAGTGCATCATCTGTAGCAGGACTTAAAAAACTGGTTAATGATGGGATAATTGGAAAAGACGAAACTGTGGTATGTGTTACAACAGGTCATCTACTCAAAGACCCCCAGGAAGTAGTTGATGTATGTCCAAAACCAGTGGTTGTGGATGCTACGATGGAATCGATTAGAAATGCGGTGTTTTCGGATAAATAAAGTTTAATCAAAGGATGGTTTTTACAATGCTTCAGGATTATAAACCACATGAAATAGAAACAAAATGGCAGAAACGCTGGGATGAAGAAAAAATATTTGAAGCCGATCCTGACAACAGAGAAAAGTTTTTAATCACTGTCCCCTATCCCTATTTAAACGGTAACCTTCACGCCGGTCATACAAGAACATTTACCATAGGTGATGCAGTAGCAAGACACAAACGGATGAAAGGTTACAATGTACTGTATCCTATGGGGTTCCACGTCACAGGAACACCTCTTGTTGGACTTTCCGAACTTATTAAAAAGCAAGAATCCAAAACCATGGAAGTATATTCCAAATACCATGGTATCCCCCGCAACATTCTGGAGAATCTGGACACCCCAGACAAAATTGTAGATTATTTTACAGTTGAAGCTGAAAAATCGATGAAATCCATCGGGTATTCCATTGACTGGAGACGTAAATTTACAACTACAGAAGAAGCCTATAAACAATTTATTGAATGGCAGTTCAACCTCCTGTACAAAAAAGGTTACATTGTAAAGGGCTCACATCCTGTTAAATGGTGTCCCAGCGACGATAATCCTGTTGAAGATCACGACATCCTTCATGGTGAAGAAGCAAACATTGTGGATTACACCCTTATTAAATTCAAATACGATGATGTTACAATACCATGTGCCACCCTTAGACCTGAAACTGTTTTTGGAGTTACAAACCTCTGGGTCAATCCAGAAATTGAATATGTAAAGGTGAAAGTCAAAAAGGATGGAGAAGACAAATCTGAATATTGGATTGTGAGCAAAAGGACTTATACAAAACTTCAATACACAGATAAAAATGTTGAATACATAGAAGATGTCCCTGCCAGTTCCCTAATTGGTATTAAGGTAGAAAATCCAGTTACAGGAGATGACGTCATCAGTCTGCCTGCTTCTTTTGTTACCGATGAATACGGTAGCGGAATTGTCATGAGTGTGCCTGCTCACGCACCCTATGATTATCTGGCACTCAAGGATATGTATGATAAAGATTTGAGTGGATATGGCATCAATAAAAATCCAAGAGATATTCAATTTATATCATTAATAGATGTCCCAGAATATGGAGAATTCCCTGCTGTAGAAGCTGTTGAAGAGTATGGTGTTGTAGACCAGAACGATTCACGTGCAGAGGATGCTACCAAAGCCGTTTATCGTAAAGAGTTCCACAACGGTGTCCTGAAAGAAAACACCGGTAAATACGCAAATATAGAGGTATCAAAAATAAAAGATATACTCACCCAAGACCTTATTGAACAGACCATAGGAGAGATTTTCTATGAATTCAGTGAGCCTGTGGTCTGTCGTTGCGGAACTCCCTGTGTAGTAAAAATGGTTCGAGGTCAATGGTTTTTGAATTATTCTGACCCTGAATGGAAGAAGAATGTTTACCGATGTATTGACCAGATGGATATCATACCGCCTGAATACAGAAATGAGTTTAAAAATAAAGTGGACTGGATCAAGGACAAAGCATGTGCCAGGAAAAAAGGACTTGGAACCCGTTTACCTTTTGACAGACAGTGGCTTATCGAATCCTTGGCTGACTCTACCATATACATGGCATATTATATAGTCAGAAAATTTGTGCAGGAAAATTTTACACCTGAACAAATGGTTCCTGAAATGTTTGATTTTGTACTGCTTGGCAAAGGAAATTTGGAAGATGTTGCAGAAAAAAGCGGTATTGATAAGGATATATTGGAACAAATGCGGTATGAATTTGAATACTGGTATCCTGTCGATTTGAGGTCATCAGGTAAAGACCTTGTTCCTAATCATCTGCTCTTTTTCCTTTTCCACCATGTAGCTATATTTGATGAGGACAAATGGCCTCAGGCAATCGCTGTTAACGGATTTGTTTCCCTTGAAGGGGAAAAAATGAGCAAGTCGAAAGGTCCATTATTGACACTCAATGATGCTGTGGATAACTATGGAGCGGACATATCAAGGGTCTATATACTATCAAATGCTGAGCAAACACAGGATGCTGACTGGAGATCCAGCGGTATTGAAGCTACAAGGAAACAGATAGAAAGATTCCACAACTTTGCAAGAGAGATATTGAATTCTGGCGTATCCCAGAACAAAGAAAGTGAACTGCATCAAATAGACAGATGGATACTTAGCAGACTCCAGCATTATATAATGGATACAAATGATGCACTGGATGCAATAAAAACACGTAACGCTTTACAGAATTCATTTTTCTTCCTGTCCAATGATATAAAATGGTATCAGAGAAGAGGTGGAGAAAAACTGCTTTATGATATACTTGATACGTGGGTACGCTTGATGTCTCCGTTTGCCCCACATATATGTGAGGAAATCTGGGAATCAATGGGTAATAAAGAACCCGAATTTGTATCCCTTGCTCCATACCCAGAACATGACCCAGAACTTATCGATAACACTGCAGAACTGGGTGAAGAATTAATCAGTAACACATTATCTGATATTGAAGAGATAATAAAGGTTACAAAAATCAACCCCAAAAAAATTGTTATCTACACATCACCTAAATGGAAAAATGAATCCTATAAAATGGCTCTTAAAATGCACAATGAAGGCAACCTTAACATCGGGAATTTGATGAAGGATTTGATGAAGGATCCTGTAATAAAATCCTACGGTAAAGAAGTACAAAAATTTGTGCAAAAAATCGCTCCAAATATTACCAGTATGGACAGGAAAAAATTCGACAAAATCTATAATTCAGATTTGGATGAAGAATCTGTATTAAAAGAAAATCTGAGATTTTTTGAAAAAGAAACCGGATGTACAGTAGAAATTGATAACGCTGATAATCCCCAATATGACCCAGATAATAAATCCAGATATGCAGCTCCTTTAAAACCTGCTATATATATAGAATAAATAGAGGGACGACCATTAATTGTCCCCTAATACTTTTTTGACCTGACCAAAAGAATAAATTTAAAAGTAAAGGATGGTAAATATCCAGTTACCAAATCTGTTGTTTTATTTAAAGGAGCAAAATGAATGAAACTTCGGGATATAAGATTAAACCGTAAGTTTATAGCGTTTGCATTAATCTTATCTATTCTACCAGTATCACTGCTGGGTCTTTATGCCTATGACCAGACCCAGAATTACATTGACAGCGAATTAAAGGAAAAACTACAAGACCAAGTCAAACTGGAAAAGGATTATATTAATGCCACATTCTCCACTGCAAGAGAAAAAGTTAGCAATAATCTGAATACATCAAGTGATGAACTGTATTCCAGAGGTATTCCTGATATTGTTGATAACAAAATGGTCATTAACGGATATGTTGTCAATAACAATTCAGATATTGTTGCCGACATAACAAACCAAACAGGTGGAAGAGTTGCAATATTTAAGGTTAAAAACAACAGAGCAGTAGAAATATCTGAAAGCATTGAACAAAATGACAATATAAATTATACAGAAACTGAAAACTTTGCTTCTGATAAAGTATACAGGGAAGTAGTAATAAAAAACAATACCTATATTGACCGTTCAAAAATACAGGGTCAATGGTATCTCAACGCCTATCGACCTATAAAAGATTCTTCTGATAAAACCATCGGAATACTCTGTGCAGGTATACCAGAAAAGCCTTTTATCAATAAAATAAAATCCCAAATGAAAAACATTGTCATCGGAGAAACCGGTTATTTTTATGTAATTAATTCTGATGGGAAAGTGATAATTCACCCAAATCTTGAGGGAGAAAATGTTCTCAATTACGATTTTGCAAAAGAAATGATAGCAAAAAAGGAAGGTAACATCAAGTATATATGGAAAGGTCGGGACAAACTGGTTGGCTATACCTATTATGAACAGAGAGATTGGGTAATTGCATCAGGTGCTTTTGTTGAGGAATTTTATGCACCACTGCATTCTATACGGGACAGCCTTACCATTGTCGTGGTTGCTTTTGCATTAATGGGTTCGGTCTTTGGTATATGGTTCTCAAGGACTATTACAAAACCTGTGGATGAAATGCTTGAAGCAGCCAATAAAGTTTCAGAAGGTGATTTTGATGTAGATATTAAAGATACATCAAAAGACGAAATCGGCCAACTGTCAAAAGCATTGAATTCAATGATAGCAAACCTCAGGGATTCGAATAATCTGAAAGATCTTTTTACAGATATATTACGACACGACCTTTTAAATCCTGTAACCGTTATTAAAGGATATTCTGATGTACTGCTTAAAATGGAAGATGATGAGAAGAAAATAAAGACTCTTGAAACTATAAAACGTAATACAAACAAACTCATCAATATGATAGAAAATGCATCCAAACTTACAAAATTGAATACAGTAGAAGAACTTGATTTTAAACAGCTGGATATCAAATCCATATTCGAGGAAGTGATTAATAATTACCAGCCTACATTAGACGAAAAACAGATGGATGTGGATTTTAGAGCAGAAGGAGAATATCCTGCCAGAGCAGATTCCTTTATTGAGGATGTATTTTCCAATCTGTTATCGAATGCTATAAAATACAGCCCTGAAAAGAGTAAAATAATAATCGAAATTCATGATGCAGGAAAATTCTGGGAAGTAACTGTTACAGACTTTGGAGAAGGCATTGCAGACAAAAACAAACAACTGATATTTGAAAGGTTCAAACGTGCTGAAAAAGGTGGAGTGAAAGGGTCAGGACTTGGACTTGCCATTGTAAAAAGGATTATAGAACTCCATGGTGGAGAATTAGGTGTAAGAGACAATCCACAGGGGAAAGGTAGTGTTTTCTGGGTCACGGTTGAAAAATATCAGGAATAAATCACCAGTAAAGGTTAGTACGTCTGTCACTTAAAACATTCATTTTTTCACGGATTTTACTGGTTTCATCAAGGTCAATATTGTAGAAGATTATACCTTCACTATTTCCTGCATCTGCTTTAACATTGCCCCATGCATCAATTATCATAGAACCACCTGAATAGGTAGAACATAGGTCGCTTCCGGTGCGGTTGCACGCAATATGTGGTATCTGATTTTCGATTGAACGTGCTTTAACAAGCGTATACCAGTGATTTATTCTGGGATCTGGGAATTCTGCTATAGTTACAATAACATCTGAACCCGATAATGTTAATTTCCTTGCGATTTCAGGGAAACGGAGTTCATAACATATTACAAGCCCGACTGTCAAATTTTGAAGCTTGACAGGAGCGATTGAATCACCTTTAGAAAAATAAGATTTCTCACGTCCGAAAGGGTGGGTTTTCCTATAGAATCCAGCAAATTCACCTGATTCAATACAGAATCCAAGATTATAATAGGAATGTTCCTTTTTTTCAATGATCGAACCAATAATTGTACAATCATACGTTTTTGATACAACTGCAAGTTTTTCCAGTGTTGGATAGGGATAGGTTTCTGCTGACGATTTCATATTTTCATAACAAAACCCTGTTGAAAATACTTCAGGCAAAACGATAATCTGCGCACCATCCATTGCAGCCTTTTCAGACATTGATACCGCTTTATCAATATTGTACTGTTTATTACAATGAGATATATCCATCTGGATACATGCAACATTTAAACCTGTCATTGATATTGACCCCTATGTTAAAATGGATTACATTAAAAAGATAACTTGGTTTGCTTTGTTTTTGGAACAAGACCCTTGACATCCACAAATTCTTTCATGAGTTCAATAAGTATTTCATTTGACATTTGGATGATGTATTCATCATCACTTTTTATTTCATATGCCCTGTCTCCTGATGGTATGTTAATTCTTGTAATGTCAGACCGATATTTTTTGAGGTTTGTATCTGTTGATTCCTGAACAATGTTGGCAAAATCATCCATTTGGTTTTGTATCTGTTTTTCACTAAAACCAATTAACTTAAGTTCCTGCCTGAAAACCGGTCTTTCAAACAAATTGAATGCGATATATATTCCAACCGGAACACGATAATCAGAATCCAGTTGTTTTAGATGGTCACAAAGCAATGAATAAACGTCTTCAGAAGTCTCATCTGAATCATCCATCAACCTGTAAATTTTAGATGGAGGAACTTCAATTTCTACAAGTTTATCCATATCCTTGAGTGCACGTAAATATCCGGTCAGAAATAAACGGTGTTCATCATATCCTTCATTCTTTAATTCCCGGGTTATGCCGCTGATTGATAACTGTCTGCCATCCAGAATTTCACTAATTTTTTTATAGAGGTCTTTGGGCATATTATCTCTGCTAACTTAGATAATATATCAGCATAAAATTATCGGTTTTGTTTTTAAGGTATATAAAGAACAAATATTTATTAATAAAAGGGGCAATTTTTAAAAACTATTAACAACATCAGTATTCCCTCTATAAATTAAGAACATCTTGTAAACAAATATGAACCTAGTACCAAAAAAAATGTTTTTTACCAGTGGTATCGGCAGACATTCAGAACATCTGGAGTCTTTCGAAGCAGCCCTTCGTAATGCAGGTATTGAAAAATTTAATCTGGTTACAGTAAGCTCTATTCTGCCTCCAAATTGTAAAATCGTATCAAAAGAAGAGGGATTGTCAGAACTGTATCCAGGTGAAATTGTATTCTGTGTCCTCTCAAGAATTTCATCGGATGGACCCGAAGACCAGATAACTGCCTCAATAGGGTGTGCAGTTCCCAGCGACCAGAATACAATCGGGTATATCTCTGAATACCACGGAGCAGGACAGACAAAAACTTCAGCAGGTAATTACGCGGAAAAACTTGCCAGAGAGATGTATCAATCATGGACTGAAAAAGACCCATTAAAAACCACGCATATTGCAATAACTGCTGAAGCAGATGATAAACTAAAATGGACTACTGCTGTTGCGGCAGCAATTTTTATAATTTAAGAACTGTAAATATCAGTAACATCCGGTAACAAACAAGGTGTTGCTGGTTGGTTATAAACCGGCAAACACCATCTTTTAAAAATCAAATAAATTTTAATTCACAACACATTTATTAAGTTTAAATTTTATACATTCTATACAGGTTCATACCAAGTTAGATTGGAGGTCGTAGTAACAATGGGCAAGAGAACTCGAATTATAAATGATCCATCCGAACTGGTTCCGCTCTTAAAAACATTCGGATCCCAAAAACATAAACAGGTATATGATGCCCTGTCCAATATGTGGATGTCAGAAAAACAACTGGAAGAATATATAGGCGATGACGTGACAAGCAGCATCAACATCCTTAAAAAAGGTGGGCTTATTGAAAGCCAATGGCAAATGCCTGAACCCGGTAAAAAACCTGAAAAGGAATACCATTCTGCTTATTCCAAAGTACAGTCCAATTTCCAATGCTCATTAGATGATTTAAGTGATATTATAACTCTGGCATTACAACCCTATGAAGAGATTAAAGATACTTTAGAAGAACTGGAAGAAATGGTCAAACAGGGTAACAATTCACTGAACAATTTGGCACGGTCTCTTAATAAAAGTCCTTTATATTTGCGTTCCCTTGCCAGAAGGTCGGATAAATTATCGGTCATGGGTCAAAGACTCAGAGTTAAAGAGGATACCAAATGATAGACCTCCTGCAGAGTAAAAGCGGGATTACAAAGTTTTTGATTTTGATTGAAGTAGCTGCTCACCAGCCTAATGTTAGACAAAAAGAAATTGCCAGGAAAATCGGAGTGACCCCACAGGCAGTTTCTGAATACATGAAAGAACTGGTCGAAGATGGTTTCATATATTCTGAAGGCAGGGTTCAATACCGGATTACAAAATACGGTGTAGAATGGGTGCTGGAAAATGCAGCAGATATGAAGCGTTATGCTCGTTTTGTAATGAGCGATATTATCAGCCATGTATCAACATGGACTGCTATTGCAGAAGAAGACCTTGACAAGGACGAAAAAGTATACCTTGAAATGCGTGATGGATTGCTCTATGTAAGCAACAACAAAGTCACAAACTCAACTGGTATTACCATCGATGAGGCAAAAAAAGGAGAGGATGTCGGTGTCACCGACCTAAGGGGATTAATCGACCTTGAAGTCGCAAAAATCACTGTATGCAAGATACCAAAGGTTGAACGCGGTGGGTCAAAAAGGGTTGATCTTGAACGGTTACAAACACTTTCCAAATCTAAATCATATATTGCCGCTATAGGAACGGAATCTTTGATAGCACTCAAAAAAATCGGACAGAATCCTGATGTGATGTTTGGTGCTAAAGAATCAATCGTTGAAGCGGCATTCCATGGGTTATCTTCACTGGTGCTGGTAATTGACGAAGAAATTACTACGATTTTAAGCCGGCTGGAATCAGAAAACATGGAATATGAATTGATAGACCTTACCAGACAATAAAACAAAGAGGAGTTTTTATGAAAATCTTTGCAATTTCTGATACGCATATGAAACAGGCACAAATTCCACAAAATCTTACCGGTATTATTGATGATTATGATATTATCATCCATGCCGGTGATTTTACTTCAAAAGGTTGCTATGATGAGTTTGAATCCACCGGAAAACTAAAAGCTGTTTATGGTAATGCTGATGACCCTGAACTTAAAGAGATTCTTCCTGAAAGAACCAAATTTGAAATCGATGGTGTTAGAGTTGGGATAATCCACCAAGGAGCTTTATCTGTTACTGATACTCTTGCCTACCGATATCTTGCTCTGGAAATGGAAGTAGATGTGCTGGTATTTGGACATCTGCACAGACCAATTGTGGAAAAGGAAGACGTTATGCTGGTGTGTCCTGGTTCTCCGACAAAACCCAGAATGTCCCCACCTACTGGAGTAGAAATTACAATTGAGAATGGTTCTGTTACTGGGAATATAATTGAACTTGAGGGCGGTTCATGCGATTCTCTTGAATTAACCCGCAAGTTTATGGAAGAGGACGAATCATAAATTAATCAATGGTAACCTTCAGATGTTTCAAGTTTGAATATTACACCCATGTCCTGAAGGCTGAGATGCACTTTATCCCCAAACTCCAATATTTCATATACGTCTACATTATCTCCCCAATCGTATACATAATCATAGGGTCCCTGTATAGGCTGAAATCCCAGTGACATGAGCCTATTTTTTATTTCTGACGGTGTAGCTCCACCATCACTGTTATACCATATCATAAGATAGGTTTTCATTTTTTATCACCGATAAATAAGTATAACTTTTTTGTTTATCACAGTTTTGGTTATTAAATAATTAAAAAAGTTGAACTGCACCTATCAAGTGTTATTATTACACTGGATAGATGCATATTTATAAAAATTATTCTGTTTCTTTGAGTGATTGCAGTGCCTGCTGCACCATTTCATAATAATGTTTCTTATCTGTATTGTAGTGTTCAACCGCTTTTTTGATATTAGGTTCATCCTTATCCAGAGAGTTGATACGGTTAAGAGTGTGTTTTGCAGCTTCCAGAACCCACATATCCCGAGTATCTCCATCTACCACACTTATTGATTCGGGTCGAACCGAGGTTATTACATCTCCTTCATCTGTAGTGTAGGTATTGGGTTTTCCCACTATTGCCACAAACGCGGGTTTTTCACATTCTGAAAGAACCTGAGCAGCTTCAGGCTGGTACTGACCAGCGTAAATCAAAAATGAGCCGGTAGGGTCTGATACACGTCCGCGGAGAAACTCGGCTTCGGTGCCTATATCTTCCGTTTCTGTAAGAGTTCCCACTATAAAAAGACGGTTTACCTTTGCACCTGTAGGTGTAAGAAGATACTGGGGAGAATACTGGTCTTCACCATCTTTAAACATCAGATTGGATTCTTTAAATTCCTGAGCAAATACCCGTTTTGCTACTTCTCTAACAAATGCTGCCATTTATACCACCTCAGCCGAGGCAATCAATTCATCAAGTTCGTTTTCATCGAATCTGGACTGCTGTTCTATTGTTTCCACCAAAATATATCTATCAAGTTTAGGACCTGTAACCGTGTAATATTTACCCATAAGTTTTTCTTTCAAATAGTCAAGAACTACATTTGGGTCAAGTGCTTCTGATGCCATAGATTTGGCACTCTCAAGGGTTATTTCGCCTATATATTCTGTCAATTCACGGTTTAAAAGTGCTTCATGCACGGATTCTCCATCATCCAGAACAGCTTTAATCCTTAAATCATATACACCCTCTACTTTTCCATGTTCGGGGCATGCCCCTTTTGATAACGGACGGTTGCATTCAGGGCAGCGTTTTATAAGCCCGGAACCAGATTGTATATCTACCATCGCTCCACTGGCTGTAACTGATGATGTTCCTATCTCAATATCTTCATCTATTTTTTCTATGGAACTTGTTCTGTTAAGATTAATCTGGAATTTTTCGTTCCATTCATCAATTACTACATTTCTGAGATGATAGGTCTTGTTTTCCTCAACATCAGGAAGATTTGCATTAGCCCATTTTACAAATTTTATTGTACCGGTTGAATCTCCAACTATACCTACCTGAGATATTGATTCATGGGTATTATCCCAAAGCTGGAGGACTTTAACTTTAACATTGACCCATTTACCATCTTCTAAAAGGTCTTTAACATTTACAAGAGGCGTTTCTGTCTGACTGCCATAGAATTCTCCTCTTGATATGTTGTATTCTTTCAAAAAATAGTTTGTAACACTTCTTCGTGCTTCGTTCATGGGTACTTTAAATTTGGAGGTTAATTTTTCAAGTCTTTCTTCGATATCTTCCTGTGGTATATCTACACCAAAATCAGAGAATCTATCTTTGATTTCTTTTGCGGCTTCTTTTTCATCCATTATAAGACACCTAAATACCTCTTGTTTGTTTTAAATTGAGAGGTATAACAAGATATGTTTTATTTTTATATAAAAGTAATTAGCAGAGTTAAAAAATTAAATCTGTCATATTATTTTTCGAGCATATCTGCAACCACTTTAGCAGAATCACCTTCACCTATAACAGTTACAATATCGTTGTATTCAAGAACCAGATCTCCATGAGCTATAATTGATTCATCATCTCTTCTAACCATAAGCATTAGACTTTCTCTTGGGAGCGCCAGGTCTTTTACTGCCTTTCCAACTACATTTGGATTAGTAACGGCGATTTCCAGTATCTCACCTTCACCACCTACTTCACACATGGAAAACATATGAGGTCTACCTATCATATCATCAAGAACTATAGCTGTTGTCTTTGCAGGGCTCATTGAACGGATATCAAGGTCCCAGAAAGCATGCAGGTTTTCTACATCATTAACCCTTGCTACAACTTGGTCTTTATTAAACCCAAATTTACTTTTTGCTACCTGACACACAAGGAGATTGGTATTGTCTTTATCTGTGGTGGCAACCACATATTTTGCATTCTCTATTCCTGCATCTTTTAATATATTCATGTCTTCTACATCACCATGAACTGCTCTAATTCCCGAGTTCATTAATTCATGACATTTTTCCTTTGATGAATCAACAACTACTACATTTTCTCCTCGTTTTTCAAGCCTTTTTGCCAGCAATTGACCTACATTTCCTCCTCCTACAATCAAAATTTCCATTGGTATCACCCCTAATTTATTCGCAAGCGGTTTTGACAACGTACCTGTCATAAAGACGGTAATAATTACTGTTAAAAATACCAGTCCTACAAGAGTTTGACCTCCTTCAATATTTAAAGCATCCAGTCTTATTGCAAAATAGGTTGCTATTGATGCCGGAACAACACCCTTGGGACCTATTAAAGATATGAATAGTTTATCGTTTCTTCCAAGTTGTGAGCCTATTGTAGTAGAAAATACTGATAGAGGGCGGATTAGGAACATGAGTAACAGTACTATTATAATTCCTGTAAATCCTATCTGGATGATGTTATCAAATTTTAAGAGTGCAGCAAGTAATATAAAAATTAGAGAGAGCATCATCACCACAAGGTCTGATTTGAATTCCTTTAATACCATCTTATAACGTACATTGGAAGTACCCATTATAATACCAAAGAGCGCTACTGCAAGAACCCCTGATTCACTACCTATCATTTCAGATATTACATAGGTACCAATAACCAATGTTAACGTCAACAACCTTGCCGTCTGTGGTGATATGAAAGGTCCTTTGGATAAAAATTTACTGAGTGCAAAACCGCTTAAAACACCCATTGATGCTCCTGCAATGAACCGATAAAATATTCCTGCTATAGCTTCTATACCTGATAGCTGGAAAACAATGAATTCAAAAATAACGGCGGCAAGAATTACACTGGCTGCATCATTAAATACACCTTCAAGTTCAAGGACTTTACTTGTTTTATGGTTAACTTTGACATTTTTTACAAGCGGTGTTATTACAGTAGGACCTGTTGCACCCATCAATGCACCATAAAGAGCCGCCATTTCAAGCTGAATCCCTAACAGTAAATGCGTTAAAATGGTTGTTAAAATAAATGTAATTAACAATCCAATTGTTGACAATTTCAGGGTACTTTTGTGTATAGTTCTTAAATATTTTAGGTCTAAATTAAGACCACCGTCAAACACAATAATAGCAACAGAAAGTGAAACCAGTACAGTCAGACCATCTCCCAGTATGTTAGGGTCAAAGATGTTGAGAACTTCTGGACCTATAATTATGCCTTCTGCAAGTAAAAATAGGATGGGAGGTACTTTAAAGATTTTACCTAATTGCTGTGCCAGAAGTGCAAGTATAAGTACAATTACTGCCAATTGTAGAAAATATACCGATTCCAATCTGATTCCCACTTATAAAATTCCAAAACCAAGATATAAATTTTTAGATTGCACAAAAAACAGTTATCTAAATCTGGATAATAAAAAAATAAAAATTACAAGACCATTAAATATTATCAACGGTCTTGCTGGTCAAATTGTTTTATTTTACCTGATTTCTGAATTTTTCACATGAGTTGATCTTGATGTCGAGCAGTTCTTCGATGTTCATCTTGGCAGAGATGCCTTTTGGAGCACCTTCTACAGAAGTTAAGACACCGATACCGAGTTCTTCTCTCAGGTCTCTCATCACGTACTCATCACTGAGATCCATTGGCTCGACACCCAGTTTCTTGGAGACATAGTCCTTGGCTTCATTAATTCTCATGTTCTTGGAGAGCTGCATTCTTGCAACAAGGTCTCCACCTGCACGCATACCGGTCATACCGGATGCGGATACGTGTGCTATCGGCATACCCACTGGGTCGCCGACTCCTACCTATATGCCGTCTACTCCGGCTACCTCGACCATTGCTTTACTGCACCTGGTAACCGCATCAACAGGTGGTGTCTCGAACATTGGAATGCCACCGACACCCATACCCATGTTTACATGGCAGGGAATTGGTGTTGATTCGACTGCTGACTTGATGAATGTGACAGCTCTTGCAAGGTTCCATGAAGTACTGTGACCGGTGCTGGCGTTACAGACAGGACCGTAAAGGTTTGCTCCTGCTTTTGCTACAAGTGGTCCCTGCTCATGCGGCCAGAGACCTGCAAGTGTTGTTCCGTCGTATTCAAATTCTCCATGCATACCAAGGACCGATTCTGAAGCCATGCCTGCTTCGATATACATGTTCGGGAATCTCTTCCTGAGGGCTTCTATTGCCTGGACTGATGCGTAAAAGTCACCGTCTCCGGCTGCACCGATAGTATCAAAGTTTACACCGTCTGCAGCAGACTTGTAAAGTTTATCTACTGTCCAGACCATGTCATTAGTAAGCTCATCAGCAGCACCTTCTATCTCTTCTTTGGCTTCCTGGAGCTTGAATTCCCTCATCAGATCGGATGGGTTCTTGAACGGACCGTCCGGCTGATAGTAAAGACCCATGTTTGGCATTGCACCATACATCAGAGGAACGGTCATGTTCTGCTGGCAGACTTCCATGGTCTGGCATTCCTGTGAAACCACTGGTTTTACAGGTTTGAAACTGTAGTCGATGTGACCAAGTTCCATGGTATCGGTACCGAAAGCACGCTCGTGAGTCATGACACCGGTCAATCTGCTTGCAGGTATTCCGGTACCGCTGTTACCCTGGTCACCATCGATTCTTAAAGTACCGATATCATGGGTCACAGGTACTTCGTTACCGGCATCGACACTCACCATCTTTTGGGGAGACATCAGGATGTCTGCGATTTTTTCTTTGTCATCATCGCTGAGTGCTGGTATACCACCGAGTTCAGCAGCATCATTTGTACCTGCTTCGATATCTTCCATTATCCTGTCTTTGGAATGGTATTCTGTGGTAGAATCTCCCATCCTTATTCTGTAGCCATTTGCCATTGTTTACAATCCCCCTATCAGTTTATTTGGATGCACCGAGTTTTTCTTTGGTCTTGTTTACTGCTATGCTTGCGTTTTCTGCGTAGATGTCGGCACCTATCTTGTCAGCCCATGCCTGGGTTGCTGGTGCCCCACCTACCATGACAACGGTATCGTCTCTCATTCCAGCTTCTTTGAGAAGCTCGATGATGTCCTTCTGACCCTGAAGTGTTGTGGTCATGAGTGCAGAGATTCCGACTACATCAGCGTTGTGTTCTTTTATCTTGTCAATAAAGTCCTGTGCAGGAACATCCCTTCCGATGTCATAGACTTCAAATCCGGATGCCTGAAGCATTGTGGACACAATAGATTTGCCGATGTCGTGTACATCTCCTTCTACTGTACCATTGATAACTACACCAAGTGGTTTGCCTCTGGATTCCTGAGGCATGTCCTCTTCGAGTGTTTTGACTGCGTCTGTCATGGCTTCAGCAGCCATCATCACATGCGGTAAGAACAGTTTACCTCTCTCAAACTTCATACCGACTTCGTTCATCCCGGCTGCAAGACCGTTTTCGATGATGTCTGATGCTTCGAGATCGCCTCTTGCTTTGTTTACTGCTTCCAGTACATTATCCTTCTTGCAGGATATTATAGCATCTGATATTTCTTTTAATAGTTCTTCTCTCTCTGCCATAAAAATCTCCTTTTTTAAACTTTTTTGTAGTATATATAAAATCGGGGTTAGTTAATAATAGGTATTGATTAAATCAACACCTTGTAAACATGAAATTATTTTTTTTATAAAAAGATATGGGAAAGAAGAGAATTTTGATAGTAATATCAAAATTCTCTATACAAATATTGATGTTAGAGGCGCTTCGCAAAGACTCTTGCCTGCCACAATGCAATTCCTGCCATTATTAAAATCACTAACATCCATGTATACTCTGGGAAGGGGAATACTCCATTTTCAAAGTTGCTTATTAATATTTCCCATTGTGTTGCCATTCAAATCTCTCCTGCTTCTCTTTTCTTTTTAAGTCCTATATCAGGTCCGAGACAAGCATCCTGTGCTCTTGCTTTTCCATAGTCTGTTATGACATATTTGTGTAGCAATGCACCTTTTAACCAAACACCTTCATCATCAATTTTTTGCTCTATGTCCTGAAGGAATCCATAAGCTGCAAGTTCAATAAGGTCGAAGTTGAGTGTCTCCTTCATGAATTTGTTGTTTTCGGAGTCGTATTCTTTAGCGACCTGATTTACAAGGTCATTATTCCAGTGTGGCTCTTCATCAGTACATAGTTCGAGGAGCCTGAATTTGAAAGGTCTTTTAGCCATTTGTATCCACCTCTTAACCTCTTAATGTTTCTATTTCCAAAGACTCTTCTGTAAACATTATGAATGCACCTGCAATACACAGGATACCACCCACAAACACTGTCCATGCTGGTGTAGACCCAAGGAACAGGAACAAGAATATAACAGACATCAAACCATACAGGTTAGCTACTGCCTGTCCACGTCCTACACCAATTAATGGGAAGGACTTGTACCATGAGACATAGCAGAAACCAAATGTGATTCCCGCAAATATCAGCACCAACAATGCGATTGGGCTCTGGAGAACCAATGCTGTATATTTTAACATTGGGAATCCTGCTATTGCAAGAGCCGGAATGATGATTATCCACCAGAGTAAGAGCTCGAAAACAAACCTTGCTGTTAGACCTGCATCAGATTCTGAAACTTCAAGTCCTACACCTGCAATTGCACCTTCAAGACCCCATCCAAGAGCTGCCATGGCACCTCCAAGATATCCGAGCCATGCTACTCCTTGTGCACTTTGAATATCGTTGATGAGACCACCTGCAAAAATGGTGACTCCTCCACCGATAATCACCAGTATACCTACTGCTGCACGTTTGGTAATTTTTTCACCATACCAGAGGTTTGCGGTAACGGCACCGACAACTGGATACAAAAGACCAGCTACTGCTGCAAATGCTCCACCGATAAATGCCATTGCCATAAATGAACCAAATATTGCGATTGGACCTCCACAAACTGAACCAATAAGGAACCATTTGGAACACGGTTTAAATTCTCTTAAGGTCCTACCAAGTTCTGGTAACCTGAGAAGTGTCCCGTTCCATACCATAAGGGCGATTATAACTGTTAAAGCGTTAAACGCTGTTACCAGTGCAGCGACAATAACCATCGGGGCATCACCAGGTATACCCACTGATATTTCATCATACATGCCAACGAAAGGTTCCACAGTCCAGACAACTTCACCAGGTATATACCATAAACCCCAGAGTATTGCACAGAAGAGGGCCCACATATACCCACTTCTAATTCTGTTTTCATGTTCCTTTATCCTCATTTGCTCTGTATCTACCATATTACTCCTCCATGATATTCCATGTAATAACAAACATAATTAAAATCAGGTGTGCAAATCGCACACCTGTAAATCATTTATTTATTTCACCGCTTCTTTTGCTTTCTTTACAGCATCTGCTGCATTTTCAGCATAGATGTCTGCACCAATTTCATCAGCCCATTTCTGACTGACTGGTGCACCACCAATCATGGTCTTCACTTTATCGCGGATGCCTGCTTCCTTGAGCTGTTCTTCAAGGGTGAGCTGTTCGGTCATTGTTGGTGTCATCAGTGCAGATGATGCAACAATGTCAGCATCTACTTCTTTTGCTTTGTTCACATAGGATTCAATTGCAACATCTCTTCCGAGATCATATAGTTCGAAACCTGCAATTTTGAGCATTGTTGCTACAATGTCTTTACCTATGGTGTGGATGTCACCTGCAATTGTTCCGATGACAACTCCACCGTGTTTCTCTTCGGCACCGCCTCTCTGTTCTTCAAGTACAGGTGTTATAAGTTCAACTGCTGCAGACATTGCTTCAGAAGCTGCAATTACATGTGGAAGGAACAAAGATCCTTCTTCGAATTGGTCTCCTACTTCAGTCATTGCAGCAGTAAAACCATCTTCGATGAGTTTCACAAGGTCTACATTGGAATCTATTCCTTCCTGTGCTACTTCTTTGGCAGCATCCTCGTCAAACTCTTTGATGGCATTCTTTGCTTTTGGTATTAATTCCTCTAAACTCGCCATAAATTCACTCTCCTTTTTATAAATTATATTTACTGACCCATTACTTCTTTGTCAGCTCTGTCCATGACAGCTTTCATATCCTTCTGGATATCGGAATCGATTGGCTCTACTTCGTAGTTCTTCAGGATATCTTCGACTTTTTCATGTGCAACATCGATGATGTCCTTGGAACCATCTTTCTCCCAGTCACCAAACATTCTTCTGTCAATAAACATTGGGTCTGATGGCAGGTCGATCTTTTGTCTGGTATCTTTCAGTGCGAGGAAGTTGTTACCAATTCCGACTTTACGGATATTGTCGATGTTAAGTGATTCATCTGTTACTTCGATACCTTCCATTACCTTCTTGGTCATTGATATCATGTCATTATCGAACAACAGCTGTTCAAGTGAGAAGGTCATACCGAGTTCAAGCATACCTGAGCCGTACAGGGTATTTGCACCCGAGAGTGCTGGGAGAAGTGTTGTCATTGTCTTCTCATGACCTGCCTGAGCATCAGGTACCTTGGAGTCTGCCTATGAGCCTGCTACATAGGATGGAAGTCCATAGTAGTGTCCAAGTTTTCCTACTGCTCCACTGATAAGTCCGAGTTCTGGTGAACCGACAGGTGCTGTTCCTCTCTTAAGGTCAAAGGTTGTGGTTGAACTACCGTACCATACTCTGGCTCCTGGCTGGGTTATCTGGGCAAGTACAATTCCTGAAAGTACCTCAGCGTTGTGGGTTACAAGAGTTCCAGCAAGGTCTACTGGTGAAGAACCGCCAGCCATTGCCATACTGAGCACGTTGAGTGGTATTCCATAGCGTGCTCCTTTCATGATGACCTGACATGCGTTGTCGCCAAGCTCTAATGGACTGGTTGGACACAGCAGTGCGGAGAATATTGGTTTGTTGCGTGCTTCTTCTTCATCTCCACCGTAGAATGCTTTGCAGATGTCGAAGTAGTATTCCATTGAATCTCCGACTGGGTCAATGTGCTGGAAGTGCTTTGCTGTGTTTACAAGTGGTGTGTAGGTCTCGTGAACATCCTGTGCTCCTTTTATTGCCCAGTCCCTTGCGGATACTGGCAGTGAGAAGTAATCGATGTTATCTGCCCAGTCACATACTTTTGCACAGTCTGCAACATCCTGTTCCACTGAATCTTCGGTTTTGAATTTGCCGTGTCCTTCATACCGGCACATCTTGATACCGGTACCAAAGCAGGTCCAGTGTACCTGTCCTTTGTGGGACTGTTTGAATGTGTTTTCTTTGGTTCTACCATAGAGATAGAAGCTTGATGGTGCGAGCTGTAGTGCTCTGTTTACCAGATATTCTGGTATTTTTACAACATGTGTGTTCTCGTCTACGTCACAGCCATTCTCTTTGAATAACTGTCTTGCTTCAGGATCTTCTACTCGAATTCCTGGATCCTGGAACAGTTCCATGGTTGCACGGTGGATTTCACCGAGCTCTCCTTCACTGAAAAGTTCCAGATTTACTCCGTTTAATTTATCCTGTCCTGGATAGAAGTGTTTTCCCATTGTATCACTCCTTTATTTTTTGTTGTAGATAGTAGACCTTGGCCTACTTTGTAGTGGAATGAAGCCGTGATAGAGCCTATTCCACTTGTAGAGGTTGTACCGACATGGGGTATACTAGCACTATAAAAACTCCTCAAATAAATATTGACTAATTTGTTTACACCTTTTTGTTCAAAAATGTACATATTAACAGGTGTAAACCATTTATCCATGCCAGATACCCCCAATTGACTGGATAACAGTTTACGGAAACTACGGCTGCAATAATTTTGCAGTTCTGGGAGTTTTATATTTTTTGTTGTATTTTTACTATATGACACTAATTTATTAATAATACCTCTTAATCCGGCCCCTATCTAGGAGGGGGTTAATTTGGTTTTATTCCATACAGTTTCGCTCACTCCCACATTGCAAGGTTTTGCAGCAACCGAATATTCCTCAGATAACTTATTGTAGCCCGTATGTACAACCTCCGTAATTTTCAACAGTCCTTGGTGAATTATAAATACATTGTATTTTACTTCACCTCCTGTTAATTACATAAGGTAGGTTTTTATTACAAAAATATAAATTTATCGGATTTATTTCAGGATGAATAATTAACATTTATACAATTGCTTGCTATAAAATAGGTTTTAACCCGTTAATATAGCAAATAAGTATCGATATTCAAAAATAATCCAATATATTTAAATATCAAATTTTAAGATTAATTATTTTAATAAACATGTATAAATAAAAATATCAGATAAATTTATATACTAGTTCTATAACAAAGATTTTCTAAAAATAATATCACTGTTTTTTGATCTTTACATCTTCATATTTAATTGCATTCACCGGACAAATACCTACACAACGCCTGCAACTTGTACCAAGACACCTTTGAGCATTATAATTTGCTATCAAACCTTCATCTGTATCAAGAATAGTTATCGCATCTTCAGGGCATTCCTCTTCACATTTATGGCAAAATATACAACCATCAGTGATTTCTTCCAGTATTATTCCTACATTACCTATTGTTTCTATTCCTTCTTTACCCACATTTGCAATATCTTTTTCTACCCTTTTTTCTATAACAGGGTTTCTGACCATTTCAGGTAATTTGGGCAGATTATAAAAACCAAGCATTTCATTATAGGTTTCTATAGGCATACCCTGTGTCCAGTAAGACAATTCAAATATATAGAAATTTTTGAATGTTTCACTGGTTGCCATCATCAAATGGTCAGCTGTTATTGTATGTGCAAATTCTGTGATTTCATCGAGTTTATTATCATCAAAAACAAGGTCTCTTGCAAGTGATATAGATGTATTACCAAATTGAACAATTCTTTTTCCAAAATTGGGACAGGTACCCAACCTCCTTGCTTTTTCAGAATCTACATAAGTACCTGATGCCCCTGACATATAGATATTTTCCAAATCTTCATATTTTAAACCTGATTCAACAATCAAAGTAAGATGTGCAGCCCTTATTGCCCCTATAGCTTTCCCTGCCTCTTCTATATCTCTATTGGTTAATACAAGGTCATCACCAAGTATAATTTTACCATTAGGTAATTGCGGGAGTTTTTCAATCAAACCAGTATCAAGGGCTACTGAAAGTACTGATATCATACCAGTTCCAGTTATTCCTATGGTTTTAACACCTGAGTCTTCAACTACTTTGCCTGTAGCAGGTTCTATAAGGTCGCCTTTCTTTTCGGACATATTGTCATCAAGAACAGTAAGCCTCCAGTAGTCACCTTCGGGGTTTACATCTGTTATTGCTCCCGGGCTTGCAAGCATACCGCAACCAATACCCTGTCCCTCTATAGCAGGACCTGCTGCAGCGCTTCCAGTAACAATTTTATCGCCCACTTTGAGTGCCATTTCCGCATTTGTACCATAATCGGTTACAATAGAAGGTTCAGTTTGGCTCAAAAACTCGGTTTTAAGCATCATTGCAAGTGCATCAGCTCCTATTTCATGTTTAATCGCTGGAGGAACAACAACATTACAATTTGGCATATCCAGAATATCTCCAAAAATATCATTAGCAGGAACTACTCTTGAATCTCTTTTTACGTCCTCTACTCCCAACCTTGCCTGTTTATTCCTTCCCGCATAGGCAAGGTCGCGGATTTCCATATTCTGGAAAAGGGATAATTGTATAGGGTTACCACATATAGCCAGTTTTTTGACTTCTGAAAGATTAACATTGAAAGCACTAATGATTCTTTTTACTGCATTAAGAATTATGCCATTTGCAATATCTTCACCAAGTTCAATAGCAAAATCAAGGTGGTCTATGACATTCCCACCTGGCAACGGATGACCCATTGTAATTACTGTTTTAATTGTTTCTTCTCTCTCAAGGTCTATGAGCTGTGCTCTATAACCGCTCGTCCCAAGATCCAGTGCGATTCCATACATATTTATATCTCCAATTATGCTACAATGCTAAATTATTTTAATTACATTTAATACACGTTTCGTTTATTATTTGCCTTTAATAAAAACTCAAATAATATATAAATAAATTGTGTATGGTTTTTAACCCACCATACAAAACCAATCCATGGGATTCATTAATAACAATTAAAAGAAGCTTTATTTGATATTAAAGCCCAACAAAAATGATCCCATACCTGATTCACATACTGCTTCCATTCTATCCTTGAGATATTCATCTGTTGGAGGCGATGGTGAACCCAGAACTACATCATTGATTTCAGGAACCTCTTCAACAGTTGGACATTCTTTGGGAGGCATTACTACTACAAGGGGTTTAGAAGTACCTGTCAGAGATGATATTGATGACTTATCATAGATTACAATATTACCTATTACAAGAGCATCTCCTGTTTCTTCATATTCTTTAAGTTTCTCAGTATCATCCATTTCTTCACCAATTTTTTCGCCCTCTTTCATAAGTATCACTTGAGGGCTGCAAGGCCATTCAAACTCCTTGTTTGTGGTAAACACCATCACAACATCACGGTTGATTACCTCTTTTACACCCTGATTGTCACCTTTTCCAAGTCCCATCAGAGTCATATCTTCTGCCTTTTTCTCTTGTTCTTTAATATTCTCAAGGTCATCAGCATCAAGGGTAAATACACCGCATACACCCTTCATCTCCATTACTCTGTTTTTAACTTTCTCAATTATTTTTTTATTTTCCATATTAATCCTCTATTGGTAGTTAAATAGAATAAATATAAACAATTGTTCTACAGGTTTAAATTAACTGCTTTGTTTACTTAACAATATCGGATAATTTAGCTCGGGTAAAAGCTTTATTAAAAAATAACATTCTAATATATAGGAGGTAAAATGACAAAACTAACTGTACATTCAAATGTCTGTGATTACATTCACAAAATACATGGTGAACAAAAAGGCAAGAATGTTTTAATCAATATAGATACATCCTGTAAAAAAGTGAAAAACCTTTCAGGTATAGAAGTTCCAAAAATGGAAATATTTAATATCAAAGATAATTTTGTTATGCAAAAATCACAGGAATCAAGATGCTGTGCTACCTGTATTGTCCCTTCAGGTATTATCCATGCCTGCTGGATTGAATCAGGATTCATGGCAGAATCAATAGCCAATGATGCCCGCAATATTTGTATAGAATTCGATGAAGAATAATATCAGGATACAACTTTTATTATCCCAATTTTTGGTTCATAACATTTACCATTTGATAGCATCGAACTGACCGCATCCTCTACTGTTTGTTCGGAAACACCTTTCTCCTGTGCAAGGTCTATCAATTCTCCATAATCCACACCTTTTCCTTCATCAATATCTTTCATGATTCCTATCAAAAATTCTTCTATGTCAGGTTCATCTGATGATGTTTCAAAAGATTCAACATCTATCGATTCAAGACAATCCTTAATCGATGTCTTTAATTCCTCAATATAATCCACACCGGTATGATAATATCCAAGTGAAAGAGTGATACCTTCTGCAAAATCAAAAGATACATTGTTTTGTACCAGATAATCATACAGGTCTGAACCTTTTAATTCCGTAGAAATAGCCTTTGAATATGTATCTATCCTATCCAATGTTAGTTCAGCAGTATCTACAATCCACTGGTCACGAATATATGATCCAACTACATTGATTTCTTCTGGTCGTATTGAAACATAAACACTTCCGTCTTCTGGGATATATGCTCTGGATTTGCCTATAAGTGCTACATAGGTAGGGATTTCAACAGTTGACAAAAAAATTGATGCTTCCGGTTGATATTGACCCGCATATACTACAAATGCCCCTGTTGGGTCTACTATCCGAGCCCTCCAGATATTATTGTCTGTTCCTATATTATCAACTTCTGTAACAACACCAACCACAAAAACTCTGTTTACTTTTGTACCAATCGGGGTAATAAGAAAATTGGGTGTATAAACACTGTTATTATCAACCTGTTTCCCCGGGTCTATATTAAGCGTTGAATCATTGAATTCTTTTGCAAATATCCTTTGAGCAACTTCACGCTCAACCATAGGTCACACCTTCCAGACGTTTTAAGAGGTTGTGCACACGGTCATCCAGTGAGCCGTCTGGAACCCATACAGATTTGGCAACAAGTGTCGGACCAAAATCTGTGTTTGACGAATTTCCACATACACCCAGATATTTACCTATTAATCTGCGACGCATGTCTTCATATACTGCATCCTGAGACAGTGTATTTTGGATTATATCTTCAGCTTCATACATACTACTACCGTATACTATTTCTGAAAGTTCCCTATTAAGAATTACTGTTATTGCACCGGTACCATCATCCAGTATTGCTTTAATACGCATATCATGGTAACCTTCCACAGTTCCATGTGCACGGCATTTATTTTTGAAAATCACACGGTTACAGGTTGGACAGCGTGTGATTATTCCCGAACCAGACCTTAATGAAATAATATTACCTTCTATAGATACTTCAAATATACCGTCTTTGTTTAAAATATTTTTTATAGGTACAGGTTTTGATGTATTTGAAGCTGTTTCATAAGTAAACGGCAGGTTTTCTGTTGAATCTACTATTTCCAAGGATGTTGATTCATTAATATTTATAGAGGGCACCCCTTTAAAGGTCTGCACAAAAGCACCCTCAAATTGGATAACTTTTCCAATATCCACCCCCTCCAGAGGTGTCCATGATGTGAAAGGGAGTTTTCCGGTTTCATCTGCAAGTACACCCTCTAAAATGGTCGTTTTTCTGTTTTTAACATTTACTTCTCTGTGGTAAAGTTCTACAACAATAGCCA
Source organism: Methanohalobium evestigatum Z-7303 (assembly GCF_000196655.1). Taxonomy (GTDB): domain Archaea; phylum Halobacteriota; class Methanosarcinia; order Methanosarcinales; family Methanosarcinaceae; genus Methanohalobium; species Methanohalobium evestigatum. Next base: position 1,970,651 of record NC_014253.1, read on the forward strand.
TTGAATTAACATAAATATCAGAAAAAGATATATCAAACAATTTCTTTTTGTTTTGTCTGGTTATTTCATCTACAGATGGTAATGATTCATCAGATAGATAAGTTATTTCTGAACGGTTACCAATGTTGAGCTGGACACGATTTTGCCATTTACGTGTATATGCATTTTTAATTTTTAAAGCATCACCTATGTTAAGTGACATGTCTTCCCACAATGTAAAATAACATGCACCTGTAGAATCAGCAATAATTCCTGATGAGATGGGTACTTTTTCACCTTTTACATTAACAGTCTTGTTTTGGATGTCTATAATGCGACCGGTGATTTCCAATCCCTTGGAATTAGCCTTCAAATTTCCAATATTTTTTGGATACAGTACACTTGATTTATATTTTCTAAGAATAGTACGTTTTGCCTCTTCAACTGGCACCCGGTAACTCAACAGTTTTTCTAATTCGTTTTTTATAAGATTTTCATCTACATTCTCAAGCGCCCTTGTTAATTCGTCTAAATGAGGCGCCAAATTGTTATCCATGAAACGTCACCTTTATTAAATCATGACTCGATAATAATCTGCTGTATATCTACTGTACCCACATTTTAATTTATAAATCTGGATTTTACATTAATTTAATGTTGTATGTAATCTTTATACAATAAAGGTAATAAAAAATTATATATATCTATTCCTTGATTTTAGAAATAAAAAGGATTGAATATCTATTCAAAGACTACCTGGAGGTGAAAAATTTGACAATTCTACCACTTGCTCCTGTAGAACGCGTAATAAGAAGTGCAGGAGCAGAAAGAGTCAGTGAATCAGCAGGAAATGCCCTTACAGAGATACTGGAAGAATATGGACAGGATATCTCCAAAGAAGCGGTGAAATTGGCAGAACATGCTGGCAGAAAAACTGTAAAAGAAGAAGATATAAGATTAGCAAAAGAAATGTTGTAAATACAGCATTTCTATTTTTTAAGCTTAAGCTTCTGCAGATTCCAATTTTTTAACTGAAAGTACACCTATAGGACAATGTTTTGTACATGTTCCGCACACAATACAGGTTTCTTCATTAATTAATGCCTTGCCGTTAACAACCCTGATAGCAAGATTTTCATCATCCGGGTCAAATTCATCCTTTTTCTCAAGCTTAGCATTTATAGGACACACTGAAAAACAGATGCCACAACCTATACAGTGACTTTCTTCCATTTCCAGTACTTTATTATTCTTTTTCCCTTTTGCCATATTAATTACCTCGGTTATTATTATATATAGTAGTGTTGTCACGTCTTATATACATTACCAGATATGAACGTTTCGAATCATTCAGTTAACAATACCTACTACACCTATACCTGAAAGAACCAGTGATGTTACAATTATTCCTGAAATCAAAACTCCTGACAATATAGCCAACAACGCATGCCTGAACTTTATACCAAAAACAAATGAAGCAACGCATCCCGTCCATGCACCTGTAACAGGTAATGGTATTGATACAAACATTACCAGTGCAAGAGTTCCATATTTTTCAAATTTTTCTGAATGACGCTTATGTGTTCTTTCAAACAGCCATGTGAAAAAATTGTCCCATAACCTGAACCTTCGCAAACTATTGGACACAGGACCCAAAAACAGCAATATGGGAATTACAGGAAGCATGTTACCAAGTACTGCCATTAAATATGCCAGTACAGGATTCATTTCATATATCACCAGCGCCACTGGTATCGAGCCCCTAAGTTCTGAAAAAGGGAGTGCACTCAATAAAAATGTCGACATCCAGGGCGGCATTACATTAAAGGTTTCGACCAGAAATTCTCTGAATACCATATTATTCGTACTGGGATAATGTAAAGTGAGCAAGCAGTGCTTCTAACTGTATACGTTCATTAGCTCCTTCAGTGAGCCTGAAATCAATTTCGCCTATTTTATCGACAAGTTCCACCATCAACTTTTCAGGGATATCCAGATTAAATATCGCCCGATAAATCTGGCCTACTACATCTTCTCCTGAAAGTCCTTGTTCTGACATGAGTTTTTCCATTGTTTCACGTGCCGCTTTGAAATTCCCATCAAGTGCTTTTTGTACCAATTCTTCTATTTCTTCAGGATGAGCAGTTGCAGTTATCTTATAAATTGTATCCTTATCAATAACATCATCTATAAGGGCTGACGCCTGTAGAGCATTTATAGCTTTTCTCATGTCACCTTGGGATACATATTTGATGGCTTCAACCCCATCTTCTGAAATCTGTAGACCTTCCTGTTCTGCTATATATCGAACTCTCTTTTCCACTGCCTCATAAGATAATGAGCGGAATCTGTAAACTGCACATCTGGATTGTATGGGTTCAATTATTTTTGATGAATAATTACATGACAAAATAAAACGGCAATTGTTTGTATAACGTTCCATCGTTCTCCTGAGGGCTGATTGTGCATCAGGTGTTAGTGCATCAGCTTCATCGAGAAAAATTATTTTAAAATCCGCCCCTCCTATAGGAGATGTTTTTGAGAAATCTTTTATTTTTGTCCGCACTACATCAATCCCACGCTCATCAGAAGCGTTAAGTTCTGTAAAATTCTGATGCCATGCATCTCCGAATAATTCTTTGGCTATTGCCACCGCTGCAGCAGTTTTCCCGACGCCCGGCGGTCCTGAAAACAACAGATGCGGAAGATTATTTGTACTTATATATGACTTCAACCGTTTTATAGCCTCACCCTGACCAACGATATCATCAAGTTTGAACGGTCTGTATTTTTCTATCCAGATTTCTTCTTTTATAACAAACCCTCCACCACATAACTAAAAAATATGGTAGGTTACAATACTGATTCTATTTTATTTGTAGATATAATTATAAGCTATATTTCCAACATAGGGCAATCTGAATTTCAAACCACGATATGCTTGAATTGCCAGTATAAGCATAAGGAAAAGTGCCATGAAACCTACAAAATCCGCGAGTAACCATCCTACAAAAGGCAACCATCCTATTAAAAACACTAACAAAGATAATGGGAGAAATGTCAAAAATGATTGAAGTGCATGAAAACGTACAAACTTATTATTGTTTTCAATAAGCAAAAAAAGAACTCCTGTTAACCAGAAACCCGGATAACATAAAAGTCCTACAATGTTTTCATTTAATTTTATAGCAGTCCTGTATGTCATTATTATCCTACCCTCTAAATTTTATAATTAACGAAAAAATTATCCTGAATCTGCTTCTGCTGTTTCTGAAGTGTCGGCACTCTGTTTTGTGCTTGTTTTGGTTTTTTCTCCAGTTTCTTTCATTTCAATTGTACCCTGAGGACATTTTTCAACACATATCCCACAGGCAGTACATTTCTCCTGATCGATTTCAGCGAGGAAATTATTTACCTTTATGGCATCTTCAGGGCAATTCTTTTCACATATTTTGCATCCGATACATCCAGTTGTACAAACTGCTTTTACAGCTTTTGGTTTATCATGTGAACGGCAGCGTACATGTACTTTTTCGGATTCTTTACCGAATACTAATATATCATTGGGACAAGACTCAATACAAAGACCGCAACTTGTACACAGGTTTTTGTTAATATGAGGGAGCCGGTCTTCACCAATTGTTATTGCACCGAAAGGACAGGCTCTTACACAGGTCCCTCTACCCATACATCCATAACTGCAACCTTTTTCGCCTTCTGAAAGCATCATTACCGCATTACAGTCTTGGATGCCTACATAATCGAACCTGTTTACACAGTTCACACCACCTTTACACCTAACAACCGGATACTGTTTTTCACCCTGGGTAACTTCCTTTCCAAGTATACCTCCTATTTGCTGTGCCAGTTCAAATCCTCCTACTGGGCAACCATCGATAGGTGCATCTTCACTGACAACTGCTTCAGCAAATGCACTGCATCCTGCATACCCACAGGCACCGCAGTTTGCTCCTGGTAGCGCTTCAAGCACTTCCTCTACCAGTGGGTCTGTTTCAACATGAAATATTCTTGAAGCCGCAATTAGCATTACACCAATTGCAAAACCAAGTCCTCCAAGGACTGCAACTGATTGGATTATGACATTAATGAAGTCCATTTATAAGTTCACCTCTATAGGCAAGGTAAGGTATTAAATTATAATATTAACCATGAAATATATATCATACGATAGAATTTAACCACCCAAAGGAATTACCTCAAAGTAGTTTACAAATGCCATTGATAACAGGGTAGCAAAGAAAAATGCATGTGGAACTCCTTTAACAGATGAGTGAACATGCACAAGGCTTGAACGCTCCCTTAAACCTGCCATTATCAGCAGTACTATTGTAAATCCGATTCCTGCTGCCAGCCCAAATGTTACACTCTGTGCAAAATCATAACCTGCTCTGATATTTAAAAGAACTGAACCAAGTACTGCACAATTAGTTGTAATTAAAGGCAAATATATTCCAAGAGACCTGTAAACAGCAGGCGACATTTTCCTTAACACAAATTCTACAAGCTGTACAAGGGAAGCTATCACAACAATGAAGCTAATAATTCTTAAAAACTGCAATCCCATTGGATCAAGCAAGAACGTATAGATAAAGTACGTTGCCACAGATGCCATTGTTACTACAAAAATAACCGCCAATGACATCCCTGCCGAACTCTTGGTATCTTTAGTAACACCGATAAATGGACATAATCCAAGGAACTGTATCAGGATGAGATTCTGTACAAAAACACCCTGCATCAACACAGATAATATTGAGTCTTCTGCCAATTTTATTCACCTCTTTCAAGTTTCTTGGCTTTATAATGATTTACAAGCATCATCAAAACACCTATTGTTAGAAATGCACCCGGTGGAAATATCATATAATCTAACGGGTCAATTGGAACACTTATTAACTGATAACCAAATGTAACAATTTCACCTGTACCAAGCAGTTCTCTGATAGACCCCATGACACCAAGTGCAACAAGAAAACCTGCTGATATACCCAATGCATCAATAAACGAGTACAATGTATTATTTCTGCTTGCATAAGCTTCAGCTCTTCCCATAATTACACAATTAACCACAATAAGTGAAAGGAATACTCCAAGTGCAGCAAACATCGATGGGAAATACGCTTCCATCACCATGCTAATAATTGTCACAAAAGTTGCAATGGTCATAATAAATATAGGAATTCTTACAACAGCAGGAATCTGTTTTCTAAAAGTTGATATTAGTACATTCGAGCATATTAAAACAAAAGCAGTTGCTGCCGACATACCTATAGCGTTTTCCAGTGTTGTTGTTACTGCTAATGTGGGACATAAACCAAGCACAAGCCCAAATATAGGGTTGTCTCTGGTTATTCCCCTTAAAAATTCATCCCAAACACCCATAGTATCACCATATTGTTATTAATTTATTTCTTGTTCGATTTGCTCTATTTTATTATTTAAACCAGTAACTACTGCGCTTGAGGATACTGTAGCTCCTGATATAGCATCTACATTACCACTGTTTTGTGACAACGCAAGACCGTCCAAAGGCAAATTACTAAACTGGTTTTTAAACTCTGCATTTGTTATTTTGGAACCTTTACCAGGTGTTTCAGCTTGCCTGAGAACTTCCATCCCATATATTTTTTCAAAGTTTGTATCAACAGCCGCTGCCATTTTTATATCATCATCATATCCGGCTTGCTCCGTCACAAACCCATATCCTATAAGATTTCCACCCGAATCATATGCTTGATAGTAAAGAACTTCTTCTTCATTTTCACCTGAATAAACTGGTTCGAATTCTTCAGCCTCTGGCATAAGCTGTGAAAGTGTTTCCTGGGTCTGTCTTTGTTCGGCAATCCTTAATTGTTCTTGAGTGGGTACATAAGTAGCTCCCAGCACCGCTGAAGCCACTGCAGAAATCAATACCAGTTTGGCTATGATTACAATGATTTCCTTATTGAATCCTTTCATCTTTTAACACCTTTGTATAATAAACATTACCCAACTTATCTAACAGTTTATTAATTTTTGACCTGAAAAATGATTCTGCACCAAAGGGTTTAGGATAGGTATTATTTTCTATAAACGCAGAGAAAGCGTTTGCCAATAATAGCCCATAGAATGTTCCTGCTACATAATCCGAAAAGAATCCGTAGATAAATACAAGAACACCTGCTATAAAACCATAAATTATCCTACCGTTTTTGGTAATTGGTGATGTTGCAGTATCAGTAATAAGGAAAAGTCCACCAAGTACCAATGCCCCTGTGAAAGCATAGGATAAATGACCAGCAAGATAAGCCAAAGCAAATACTGTCACAAAAAAGCTTAGTGGAACTCTCCACTCTATATATTTTCTCATAACAAGATAAATCCCAGGAATTAATATCAATAGAGGAGATACGCCTATCGGATAACCTGCTCCTGTTTCCAATATTAAATCAGAAAGTACACCTAATTGAGGTACTGATATCGGTGTCATATAAGACGAATAAGCAAGGCTCAGAAATACCCAGGCTGCAAGTACTGGATTAAAAGAGTAGGACCCGATACCTCCAAATATGTGTTTACCAAAGCCTACAGCAAAAGCTGATCCAAGCATCGGCAACCACCATGGTGCTCCAGCAGGAATAACCAATGCTGTTATCATCCCTATAAAAATTACATCACCATCGTTTACAGTAATCTTCTGGTCAAGGAATCTTAGGATTACAACCTCTATTGCTGCTGCTGCGAATATACCTGCTATTATATGGCTCAATACAGGTAATCCAAAAAAGTATATGGAGACAATAACAAGCGGTATAAGCGCAAATATTTTGTACCAGATAAAATTTTGTACACTGAATGATGTTTTTTTATGTGGGGGTGGCGATACTGTTAATGGCATGTTTATCGACCTCCTCCACATGAACATCCAAGTGTAACATTGGATGATTCTTCTTTTGGCTGATAATCTTCATAGGATCTCCTTATAGCTTCTTTTGCATATTGGTTCAGTTGTAAAAGGTGCCTTTTTGATGGACAAATGGCTGCGCATCGTCCACATTCTATACAATTCATAACATGCATTTCACGGCATTCATCAAAACGACCCTGATCTGCCAGTATAGCCAATCTGCTTGGCACAAGCTCCATGGGACAGATATCCACACACTTTGTGCAGTGAATACACGGATACGTATTATACACTGGAAGCTCATCCTCAGTCTGTATTGTTATTCCTGTAGTAGTTTTTATTACAGGTACCTCGTCTGTATACTGAGCAATACCAGTCATTGTACCATTTGCTATTAGTTTAACCGAATTTTCCCTATATCCACCAAGATGCTCTATAACATCTTTAAACAAAGTACCAACTTTTACTAACTCCTTTTGTGGATTGGCATTACCAACGCCTGACACTGAGATAACTGTTTCAAAAGAGGGTTTACCCTCATATATTGCATCATATAGTGCTTTTGCCGATTTCACACTGCAGATTGCAATTCCTGCATCATTAGGATGTTTATCAGGTGAAAGTTTGCATCCTGTTACAAAATAGGTAAAAAGGTTTTGTGTATTCTTTCCGTATATCCTGTCCTGTGAAACTACTACCCTGTCTGAATTCATGTCCTCCAAATAATAATCAATTGTTCTTTTTCCAACAAGAGGACCCACATGTACAGGGTTTCCATCAACAGTTGTCCTTTCAAAGGCATCGATAGATTCTTCATCATCATTAGAAAGTACAATAGCTCCTTTTGATGCTCCTGATGCTTGTATTAAAAGTTTCAACATCTCAAGTAATTGTTCCGGTGAATTAGAAACTGATTTGAAATGACCATACATCCACTCCGAACATGTGGCATTTATGATTACTGTATGTATCTCATTATTTTCCGGTTGCAGAATAGAATGTATCGGTTCACCGGTATAATCCACTACTCCTGCATCTTTAATACGGGATATTAATTGCGATTGAGTAGGGTTTTCAAGAGGAGAATAATTAACTGATTCCTCACTGTCATTGGGTTTTATAATTATACTTTTGATTTTAGAACCATCTGGATGATGTGAATCCTGTATAGCTGTTACTTCACCACATACACTGGAATGTACAGGGACATCACTATATGATTTCGCCTCTCCTATTTTCTGACCTGTAATTACAGTATCTCCAACGTCTACTAATGGTTCACAGATTTCACCTGTATGCTGTTTTAATGGGATAACCATTTTTTCTGGTAATATGTTTAATGTTTCAATTTCCAATATAACCACTCCTTAAAAGGCTGGGTCTTGTTCCACTTCATCAGGTCTTTCACCTGGAACGGTCACACTAATGTTTATATCCGAGAAGTTGGTTGGTGGGTCGGTCTTTGCAGGATCTTCCTCATATCCAAGTGCTGCCCAATCCATTGCAGGTTTTTTATCATGACAGGTTGTACAGTCTCTACTTTGATTGAAATGTATATTCTGCAATGCGTTTGTTCTGGAAACTCCATGACAGTCATCACATTCAAGAGGTTCGGATAATCCTACATCAGAACTGGCTATATTATGGTTTATTGGATAATACAGGTCTACATGTCTTAACACTGCATTTGGATAATCAGGGCCTTCTCCATCACTGCTGAAAGAACGCATTTCTTTTTGAGTGACATTTCCATCACCATTGGAGTCTGCCTGCCTAACATGAGACGGTGGTATAGGGTCGCCTACTTTTGTACTGTTATTGGGATTTGCTGCAACTTCCTCATTAATCCCTGCATCCCACCAGACTCCTGTGATTACATTATAAGTATCCAGTTCTGCATTTTCATCATCCTCATCTGCTACATGTGGGAGCTTATCTGTACTCTGTAAGGATTGGTTAGTTGTCCACTCAAGGGTAGGTTTGAAATTTGCTTCCCGAATTGTATCTTCTCGGGTTCCATTTTTCCACGTGAATTCTTTAAGAGGCTCTCCTCCTGATGATTCACCACCCGGCATTTCAGTTACATGGCATGACTTGCAATCGAGGAATTCAAGGTGAGCATCAACTGTTCCACCATGGGATATCCCTTCATGACATCCTGATGACTGACAACTCTGTACTTCCGCACCTACTTCCTGTGCAGCTGGCATGGTACTGCTACCTATTTGATGTTCTATGGTTTCATGGCACTCCATACAGCTTTCTTCTGCATGAACATCGCACTCTGAATAATCTTCATCCGCCCAGTTAACACCGGTTTTTACAACCTGATCTGAATGACAGTACTCTTCACATGAACTCCGTTGTGGTGCTCCATTTACCGGGTCATGAATCTCTGTAACGATTGGCAGAGGTGTCAAAATATCAAGCATATAACTGCCTACGTAATGAGGTTCCTGACGTAGCTCGTGTTTTGCTTCTTCCCACGCCGCTTCATTGGCCTCTTCAAAATTACCGTTTCTAATCATTTCAGCCCTTTCATCGAAATTGTATTCACCTGTCTGGTCATGGCAAACCATACAATCAAGGTCTACCCCATACTCTTTAAGGGGACCTCCACCCGGGTGTTGAGGTCCAAATTCCTTTACCCATGCATCTTTGCCTTGCTCAGATATGTGGAAATTATCCAGAGGATTCCATTTATCCATATCTGTCTGCACATGGTAAGATTGTTCTGCATCATTTGCCAGAGGATTTAAATCGGCATTGTAATGGCAACCACCACATACACTTTCAGACCATCTACCATCAATCATGTAATGTTTATCAAGTACATCACTACCACTGTATCCTACATAAGCGTAAATACCCGATATAAAAAACATAAACAACGTTATTCCCAGAATAATTGCTTTCAGTTTTTTCATAAAAAACACCGTTATTTTTTACCTGCAGCATCTTCTAATTCTCTTACAACAATTCCGATGACATTTCTAAGACGCTGTTCATTTAAAATACTTCCATCATCTGCTACGTATTTCGCCAACTCAAATTTTTTTGGAATCTCATAGGTATTAAGGTCAAAAATCTTATCCAGGATGTTTCTCTTTGCAAATCGACCTAAAAAATTAACACTTAGACGAGTACCCAATACCTGAGCTTTTAATTCTATTTTTTCAAGATTAGAATCAGATTTCACATAAATTATAAGGTCGTATTGAGAACCTATATGTTTTTCAATCCCTCTCCATCCATACTCTTCCATTATTTGATGAATAGCTACAATTAAATGCTTGTGTTTATCAGAACCTTTCGGAGAAACAGTTCCCGGGTTTATACCGCTCATAATAATACATCCGTAACACGGTTATAACAAATATAATTCTTTAAAGGTAAATCATCTATACTTATAATTTTCGAGTTAAATTTAATATTAAACAATCCTCCTAACCAATTATGAATTATAAAATTGTCGCAGTTTTTCTATTAATACTTACTGCATCTATTGTTTCAATTTCCATCTCAACCAATGATAACCAGCCAGTTGTTGAAAATAATGATACATTACAATCGTTTCAAGAATCCAGAAGTTTAATGGATACTACAGTTACAATCCATATAAAGGATAATAATAAAACTCACGCAAAAAAAGTTATTGATGAAACCTTCAGCGAAATAAATTCTGTTGACAAAATGATGAGTTCGTATAAAAACAATAGCCAGCTCAGTAAATTAAATAACAATGGATTTGTTAAAAACGCCAGCCCTGACTTTTTGCACGTAATTAAAAAAACCAAGCACTATTACAACGTAAGCAACGGTGCTTTTGATGTTACAGTAAAACCCATCCTTGACCTATGGGAGAAAAAATTCGCCCCCGGTGGACCCCAAAAACCCCCATCTGAAAAAGAAATAAACAAAACCCTAAAACTTGTTAATAATTCAAACATTACCATTGAAAACAGTAACATATCCATCAAAAAGGATATGGGTATTGTTCTTGGAGGTGTTGCTAAAGGGTTTGCTGTTGATGAAGCCATTAAATCCCTAAAAAATAGTGGTATAGAAAACGGTTTTGTAAACGCCGGTGGGGATGGTAGATACATAGGCTATAAAAATGACAATAAATCATGGAAAGTTGGATTAAGAAATCCAAACAAAACAGGTGACGCAATTACAGTAATGAACATAAATAATATGGCTGTTGCTACAAGCGGGAATTATGAACGCTATTATAATAAATCCGCATCGGTTTCCCACATATCAGACCCAAGAACTGGTTACCCTTCCAGAAAAATTATAAGCTCCACTGTTATTGCAGAAACAGCAATGGATGCTGATGCCTATTCAACTGCAATTTTTGTTTTAGGTGAAGATAAAGGGCTTGAAATGATTGAACAACTGGACAACGTAGAGTGTCTTATAATCACATCCAACAGAAGTATAATACGGTCCAGTGGTTTTGATAAATATGAAGGGTAAAATAAATAGAGGATTTATATTTCCACTTATTATTTTAGTTTAACTTCATGAAGAGTTTCATATACAGGACCCTGAGGGGTTAATGTACTCTTTTTAAGTTTCACAGTATCCACCCACATAGTACCTATCTCTATACCCTCTAATTCTTCAAGTGTTTTTAAAAATAAATCCTTGTCATTTTTGGATAGGTGTTTAACTCTTGCTATTGTGGCATGTGCTGAAAATTTTTTATTATCTTCCTTGAAATTAAAATCTTTCAAAACAGAATTTACATTATCATGCAGTGTTTTAAAGTCTCCTTCAGCCCCAAGCCATACAACTTTGGGATATTTGGGTTTTGGGAATACTCCTATATTTTCAATTGTAGCATGAAATGGTCCACAATCGATATTATCCAGTGATTTTGCTATTTCCTGAATCTGGTCATCCTCAACATCACCAAGGAATTTTAGAGTTATATGCACAAGTTCTGGATTTACCATTTTTACTTTAAAATCCCTGAATCTGGATTGTATTTCAGCAATTTTTTCGTGATATTCTTCAGGAAAGTCTACAGATATGAAAGCTCTAACCATATAATTTCACCTGTAAATAGATACAGTTTCATATTACATATCATTATGACTACACCTAAGTTTTTATAAATTATGGATTTCATTATACCAAATAGAGAATGGATTAACCAATAACGGAGAATCACGGGCGATTAAATGGTGATTAAAAAAACTATTGTAAAAACGGCTCTCGACCTTGCAGAAAAACTTGAGGCAGAGGCAATAATTGTATCGGGAGACATCGAAATTAAAGATCTTACTACAAGCCTACCCGTATATTTTGCTCATCGGAGACCAAAAAGCATAATTGATTATCTGGTATCGACCAGTTCAGAACAACAGGAACGCGGTAAAGAAATTGCCGACAAAATTACACAAGAAGTAGCTGGTAATACAAAAAATGTGGAAAATGTTGCCGCTATAGAACATCTTCTGGGAGAACTGGAAAGGGGCGTTGTTGTAGGTATAGTTGAAACAAGGGACTCAAGCTCGATAATCGTCCATGATTTGAGTGAAAGCCCGCTAATAAAGGCAATGAGAGAATGCGAAGAAAGAGTATCTCCTGAAGTGATGCGTGCTGTGCTTACAATAGCCTTTGATATTGCGGCTACCGGTAGAGAAGGCAGTCAAATCGGAACTGCATTTATCATTGGTGATGTGGACGAAGTCATGTCAAGGTCTCACCAGATGATATTAAACCCTTATGCAGGTCATTCTAAACCAAACCGGGACATTTTGAACAAGCAAAACTGGGAATCCATAAAAGAATTCTCCCAGCTTGACGGCGTTTTTGTGGTTTCTGAAGATGGTGTTATAGAAGCGGCAGGTAAATATCTGGATGTTGATGCAAAAGACCTTGTAATAAACAAAGGACTTGGGGGGAGACATGTATCTGCAGCCGCTATTACAAGAGACACTGTCGCTATTGCAATCACTGTATCCGAATCCGGCGGAATTGTCCGTGTATATAAAGACGGAAAGGAAACCCTGTGTATAGAATCCACAAAAAGGGCTTTTAAACAGATGCTCCCCGAATAATAACTTCTCAAAAAATATATTTGGTTATTAAAATGTACCACAACTTTAGTTGATATATTATTATAACGCTTAACTATATAAACCTGACCAAACCAAACATCACTTAAGAAGTGATCATAATGAAAGTACTTGGTGTTTCAGGTTCACCTATTGATGATGGTAATACAGACAGTGCTTTAAAGACCGCCCTTGCTGCCACAGGGATGGATACAGAATTTGTAAAATTGAAAAATTATAACATCGAACCCTGTAGAGCATGCCTTAAGTGTGTAAATACAAACGTTTGTGTAATCAATGATGCCGGTAATATCTTAGCACAAAAAGCCAAAAATGCAGATGCTTTGATTGTTGCCGGATATACACCCTACTCTACACTGGATTCCCGCTCAAAAGCGTTTATAGAAAGATTATATCCCCTCAGACACAAATACGGGTTCATGCAGGGCAAACCCGGTGGAGCAGTTATTACATGTGCAGTCCCCGGATCATGCGAAATGTTGCCTCCTGTGTGTGATAACGGTGTTAATGCTGTTATGTATTATATGATGGAAGAAGGTATGAATTTTGTAGGGTCTGCTACAGTATTAGGAAACCTTCCATGTATAAAATGTGGTTATGGTGATGAATGTGATCTCACCGGTATAAAAATGATGTATGGAAACGAGGCTACTGTGAAATCTGTAGGGGTTAACAGATTTGAAGACCAGCCCGAAGCAGTAGAGGCTGCCAAAACATTGGGTAAAAATATCGCAGAAGCATTAAAATCAAACGAATAATCCTTTTGGGCTTTATACCTTAAATCTAAGCAGTGCCGCTATTCCACCCAGAGAATCCAGTTTCTTACCGGGTTCAAATTCGGTACTGAAAACAACTACAGTCCCCTGTGCCTGATCCACAGATTGTAAAAGAGTATCTATATCAATATCTTCTTTTTCTCTTTCCTGCCTCAGCATTTCATCTGTTATTAAAAGTGTTTCTACTGCACCAAAATAGATAGCATTTTCTACTTCTTCAAGTCCGTATTCTGCTTTGCCGTCTGTAGCCATTTCCTTTAAAAGTTCATCCATTAAAGAAGATTCCCTAGCTATCCGGGATTGTTCCATAATCCTATCTACTGCACCTCTTCTCAGAACTTCCTGATATCCGCTCATACCAATGGATGAAGTATCCTCTACTACTGCACTTGATGCCATCTCAGGTTCTTTATTTTTGAAAAACTCCATGAAATCTTCCTTGGTAAAACCGGGTCCAGCCACAACAATAGCTTCAGAACCAGGAGCTGCATATTTCAACTGGTTCAGGATGTTTTCAAAAAATACTTCCCTTAATGTACCCTCACCTTTACCCGAAGACTGGGTAATATGAGAATACTGTTCAATTCCATAATGACGTACTAATCCTATATCTGCATCCCCTTCCTCAATCGCAACAATAACAACTTTCGGTTTCTTGGATGCCGCTTCCGCTTCATCGATTCTTTCAAGCTGGTCTTTTTTCCAAGTTTTAATTATGGAAACATCTGTACTGTCCTCGATATTGAGAGTATGGTAATATCCCTGATCCATCCCCTGTTCAATCAAACCATTTATCCTTAAACGGTTGGAAAATTTGTGAAATTCAAGTGAATCCACTCTTATACCAAGTCTTGTGGTTTTTTTCTCGGCTTTTTCAGGTCGAAGTTTATCGGTATCAGAATCTGCCTTTCTTTTGGTTAGTGCAAATATAAGGTCCCCTTTTTCAATAATATACTTTAGATGCCACAGGTCATCCAATGTTTCTGGTGTAAGTGAGATTTCACCTTCCCTGCCTTTTAAGTTACGTTTTGTCACCCTCATATATACAGTTCTCTCCGTTTAATTAAAAGTCCTTTTTATCCTTGATGTCGGATTCCCCGGGTGGAAGCATATTGGATATCTGGTCAGGTGAGGCTATGTTTTTTACAAAATGAACGTCTTTTAACTGCTCCATATATAATTTGTATATTTTCTTTGCCAAATCACTCTGGCTATACTTTCCGGGCATTAATTCGATTATGTATTTCCCATTTTTTTTCACTGCATCTAATGGTCCGCCTATAACCCTTGTTTCATTTTCAAGTTCAAGTCCTATCGCCACACTCACAGGAACGTTTTTAAAGTAATTACGGTCGCCTCTGATTATAAATGACCCTTTTTTCAGAAATTCACCGGATTCTGGAGTTTTTGAGACCTGGTTGGGATACACCCAGTAACAATCTCCACCAAACTGTCCCGATTTCCAGATGCTTGAATATGACACTACAAATTGTGCCGCCTCATACATAGTCTGCTCAGGTACATTATAACGTTTTGATTTGACAATCGCCAGTGGTGCTCCCGGAACCTGTGTATGGAGTATAATGTCCTGCTTTTCCATGTATTTTTTAAATATCTCTTCATTGGTATCCGCGTCTCTCCCACCAACAACGAGAAATCCATCGGATGATATAAACCATCTAAATCGTGAATACCAGTGTTTTTTACGTATTACTTTACGTTTTCTTGTCTGTTGCTGAGGTTTATCCCTGTTTTCTATAATTCGTTTTGTTTCCTCTATTGCACGAAGAGCTCCTTCACGCTTTTTCATAACCCGTTTGGCTTTTTCATAATATGTCTGTGCATTCTGTGGAACTGAATAACGGATATCAAGTGTTGCTTTTGTACCGTCAAGATCCATTACAATTGTTCCTGATTTGGGGTCTATACTCTGGATTAATTTTGCAGAAGGGATATCGTTCGCTTCTTTGAGTTTGGATTTAATATCATCCCATGAATACCCACTTTTACGGGCATTGGTCAAAACAGTGATCACTTCTTCAACAAACGGGTAATGTGAGTATATTGCTTCTGCTATCGAATTGTATTTGTTGGCTTCCTTTTCAAATTTCTCTATTGCTCCCTGCTGCTGCTGAAGCCGTCTCTGATATATATCCACTTTTTCTTTTTTGGCAGATTCCTGGATTTTTCTTTCAGCTTCTACAACCTCTTTTCCGAAGAATTCATCCAGAGCCTTGTTGAACGAATCAAAATATTGTTTTTCATATTCCTTGTATTGTTCAAGCTCAAAAGGAAGCACATCAACATATTCTGATTGATTATTTGTTTTCTGTTTTATTATGCAGGGGTTAAGTTCACCGGTAACAATCGGGGTAAACACATCTTTTAAAGTATCAGTAAGTTTGGATTTTTCATCTAAAGTAACATCATCTACTGGTTTATTTTTATCCACCCCAGCCCTTGCACATACCTCTTCTGCAAGTAATCCCCCGAGATTAAAACTGGTTGCTATTGTGCGTACTACATCATCTTCACTGGAAGAAAACGCCTGCTCAAGGTCATCTTTTTCTGCCTCAAGCGGACTAATCTGGGATTCGGGATATTCATACATCTCACCGCCCTGAATTTTACGACCCCTGAATGTTCTGGGCTTCATAGGGAGAATGATTTTGCGTTCATTGTTAAGAAGGATAACATTACCCTGTGAGAAAAATTCAGCAATCAGTATTGTATCGACATCTCCCTTTGAGATACCTATCTCCACAATCCTGTCAAAATCGTATTGCCTGATAAAAGTGATTCGACCGCCCATTATATGTTTTCTAAGAAGCATGGGGAATGGACCCGGCATTTTAGGATTAGAGCGGAGATGCTTGCTTAAATGTATCCTCTTTCCTGCCTCGATAACCAGATTATCCCTGCCGACACGGGGTATATAAATGTTTATTCTGACTTCATCAGGTGTTGGCTGGTATATCTTGTTGATTTTTGCATCAACTATAGAATTAGAACCATCTGATAATTCTGATATAAGGGCGGATATATCAGCACTTGACATCTCTTGTTTCTTTTTCATAGTCAACAGAAAATGTCAGATTCTACTATAAGGTTTATCCTTAAAAATAGGGCAAAAATAAAGTATAAAATACAATCCATAATAATGAGTATAGAATAGAATCTGTACTCCCTTATTAACAAGACAGGACAAAAACCAACAACATGAACGATAAAACACTGCGTTTTCTAAAAAAAAGGTTTCAGGATTATTATCAGGATGCACATATACATTTACCTCCTGAATATACATCCCGTGAATGGGGATTTATCCTCTTTGATGACATGCCAAAAACTGTGATGCGTCGCCACATGGCTTTCGGATCATCGGGTGAACTTCAGGACTATTTTGCATGGACAGTTCCAGCACATGCCTATTATTCTGTAGCGTATTATGAATACCCCAATGCATCCAATATGAAAGATAAAAACTGGTTACAATCGGATTTAATATTTGACCTTGATGCAGACCATCTCCCCCATGTACCCGATTCATATCCCGAAATGCTGGAGAATGTAAAACAGGAAGCATTAAAACTTTACGATTTTCTATCTGATGATTTTGGGTTTGGTGAAGATGATATAAACATCGTATTTTCAGGCGGTAGAGGTTATCACTTTCATATATCTCATCCATCTGTAAGGTCGCTGGGCAGTGCTGAAAGACGTGAAATCGTGGATTATATTAGCGGCAGGGGTCTTGATATAAGCCAGATAATTGGGAAAAGTTATGTTAGCGGTGATTCAGGGAGACGCGATGCAAGTATGTTTGTATTCCCTTCGGAAAACGATGGAGGATGGGGTGCAAAAATCAACCGCTATATCATATCCTACATTTCAAATATAGTTAACAGTAACAAACCCATTAAAAAACTGACAGGTTTTAGCGGTGTTGGCAAAACAACCGCTGAAAAACTGGTCAACATTTTCAATGATGAAAAACAACTTGCATTGTTGAAAAAGGGCAAAATAGACATGGTTTCAAATACTTCAAAAAATTTATTTGAATACCTGGGAAAACAGGCTGTTGATAATCTAATTGCCAATGTAGATGAACCGGTTACTGCTGATGTAAAACGTCTTATAAGAGTTCCGGGTTCACTTCATGGTGGTTCGGGTTTAAAGGTGACAACTCTTTCGGCTTCACAACTGGAGAATTTTAAACCTCTCGAAGATGCTGTAGTTTTCAAAGATAATCATATTACAGTAAATGTAACCCAACCCTCTACTGTAGAAATGAAAGGTAATAAATATCATGTGAATGAGGGTGTACAGGATTTGCCCGAATATGCAGCAATCCATTTAATGTGCAGAGGGGGTGCTGAATACGGATCGAACTGAGCTCAAGAATAAACTAAGGGAAGAACGAAACCCTTCGATTAACAAAATCTCATCTGATTTTTACAAAAGGGTGCAGGACTACATAATAGAACTGGAAAACGAAATTAAAAACATAAACAACCCCCGTTCTGTAGAATCCAAAATGCTTGAAGATGAACTTGAAAGTGCCATCATTGATGTAGAAAATATATTCATCTACAGAATCAAAAAAATTACCACATATGCCAGATCCCATGCATTTTCCAAAAATCCATCAAAAAACGACCTTGACAAACTACTGCCTGAAGAAAGAAAGGTGTACGATTCCATACTTTCTGCCATCCATACATCCCATAAGGAATTAATTGAACCTATAATAAATCCTGAAATAAGGGATAAAAGCAGCAATCAAACTGAAAATACAGATACAGAATCATCAGAACCAGAGCATCCAATAGAAGAAGTTGAAGATTCACAGGAAACCACTGCCACCCCATCAAACAGTGATACCGAAAAATCCAGAAAAAGTGAAATAGATAAAAACGAATCTAAAACCAGTTCCAATAGCAAAAATGATATAAATGAAGAGTACGTTGTTGTCCGAGCATTGAAAGATATACCTACATTCAAAGCTGTAGACAATCGTAATTATAAACTAAATTCCGAAGATGTTGTTGTTTTACCAGCTCCCAATGCCAACGGACTTGTTAAGCGAAACGCAGCACAACTCATTAAAATCAATTAAAATTTATCGAAGTAATAAAAGGTGTTTATCATGAAATTTCCAAAAAAGATGAGGACACATTGCCCTTTCTGTAAAATGCATACAGAACATAAAATCGAAAAGGCGAAAAAAGGTAAAGAATCATCAATGACCCACATCACAAGACAGAAAAAACGCAGATCAGGTATTGGTAACGACGGAAAGTTCTCAAAGGTACCTGGAGGAGATAAGCCTACAAAAAAGGTGAGACTTAAATACAGCTGTACCAAATGTGGGAAATCACATCAGAGACCAGGTTTTAGAACCAAACGATTTGAATTCAAAGAATAATCAAAACTCAGAGGGACGAATATGAATAGTACAAGCTGGCCAAAAAGCCGATTCTTGCGTGTGAAATGCAACGACTGTGAAAATGAACAGATAATATTTGGTAGTGCAAGCAGAGAAATTACCTGTACTATGTGCGGTAGAACTCTTGCCGAACCAACTGGTGGTAAATCAACCATCAAAACACACATCATAGAAGTTCTTGAATAAAAAGTAAATAAAAAGAGAACTAACAGTGGTATATGATGGACAAAAATAATAACGAATGGCCAAATGTAGGCGATTTTGTAGTATGCACCGTTAAAAATGTGACTGATTTTGGTGCATACGTCACCCTTGATGAGTATGGAGATAAAGAGGGCTTTATCCATATTTCTGAAATCAAAGCCGGGTGGGTAAAATACGTCCGTGATTATGTACGTGAAGGACAGAAAATTGTCTGTAAGGTATTGAAGGTAGACCCTAACAGACGGCATATAGACCTTTCATTAAAAGATGTCAATGAGCATCAAAAACGTGAAAAAATCCAGCAGTGGAAGAACGAACAGAAAGCATCCAAATGGTTACAGTTTGTTGCAGAAGAAACAGGTACCGATGAAAAAACACTGAGTAACCTGAAATCTATATTCACTGACGAATTTGGAAGCCCATATGCAGCATTTGAAGAAGCCGCGATGTATGGTGAGGATGCCTTTGAAAACATAAAAATTGACAAATCACTGGAAGAAAAAATAACCAAAATCGCCCAAGATAATATAAAAATACCGTATGTAGAAATTGCTGGATATGTAGACCTTACAAGCAACGCACCAGACGGTATAGAAAATATAAAACAGGCCCTCAATGATGCTGACAGTACAAAAGAAAACTACAGCAGCAATGTAAAAATTGATATCAGTTATACCGGTGCTCCCAGATACCGTATCAAAGTCAATGCTCCAGATTATAAAACCGCAGAAAATGCACTGAAAAATGCTGCTGAAACTGCTACAAACACCATCAGAAATCTGGGTGGAAAAGGTGAATTCTACAGGCACATTGAAGCAACCAGTGCATGAATTTTTATTAATTTTTATTGATTGCAATGGGATATAAAATACGCAAATGCAAACAATGCAGTAGGTATACACTGGAAGAATCCTGTCCATATTGTGGTGGTAAAACAGTTAACCCACAACCAGCTCGTTTTTCTCCTGCTGATAGATATGGAAAATACCGAAGACAAAGCAAGCAAATTGAGGACACAATATGAAGGAAACAGAAATTATCCGCTTAAAAGATGACGTCCAGTTGAACAATCCCATAATGTTTGTAGGACTTCCTGGTGTAGGTCATGTTGGAAAACTTGTAGTGGAGCACCTGATAGAAAATCTGGAAGGTGAGAAGGTTATAGAAATATATTCTCCATACTTCCCGCCGCAGGTACTGGTTAACAATGACAATACTATAAAGCTTGTGAACAATGAAATCTATGCCTGTAATATCAATGGTCAGGATATACTGATATTAGCCGGAGACCATCAGAGTTCTACAAATGAAGGGCATTATGAACTTGGCAGCCTTTATCTCGACCTTGCCGAAGAATTCGGTGTATCAAGAATATATACTTTGGGCGGGTTCCCTACAGGTGAATTCAACCACAATGAAGGCGTAATTGGCGCGGTAAACAATATCAATCTTGTAGAAGAACTGGAAGGCTATGGGGTTGAATTCAGAGAAAATGAACCCGGGAATGGTATTGTTGGTGCATCAGGCTTAATTCTTGGTCTTTGTGATTTCAGAAATATTGACGCTGCCTGTCTTATGGGATTGACATCAGGATACATAGTAGACCCAAAAAGTGCACAATCCATACTGCGTGTAATTGACAGGATACTGGATATCGAAATCGATGAGGAAGAACTGGAAAAAAGAGCCAAAGAAATGGAAAAAGTTGTAGAGAAAATTAAGACAATGAAAGAACAACAGGAGACAGGAAACCTGCCACAGAAGGATGAAGATATAAACTACATCATCTGAAAGGAGCTTTTTTATGCAAATCAATGCCGACCTCCACCTGCATTCTAAATATTCAATGGCTACTTCTCAAAAAATGAATTTACCGACAATGGCAGAGGAGGCAGGCAAGAAAGGAATCAACCTTGTTGGTACAGGTGACTGCACTCATCCCAAATGGCTGCAGGAGATTAAAAAAGCCTCATCAGACGATGAGAGCATCCAGATTAACGATACCCATTTTTTGCTTACAACCGAAATCGAGGATAAAAATCGAGTTCACCATGTATTGATTCTTCCATCAATATCAAAGGCTGAAGAACTTGCCGAAATCATCAGCAAACATGGCGACATTGAATCAGACGGAAGACCTTCCGTCAGAATGGATGGATGTGATATCGCTCAAGCCGCAAGAGATACAGGTGCATTAATCGGCCCATCTCATGCATTCACTCCATGGACTGCCATCTATGCTGCTCATGATTCACTTGAAGACTGTTATGGTGACATGACCGATTACATATCCTTTGTGGAACTGGGATTAAGCGCGGATAGTGATTATGCGGACAGAATTAAGGAACTGCACAGACTTACCTTTCTTACCAATTCTGACGCTCATTCCCCCTGGTCGAACAAGCTTGCCAGAGAATTTACACGGTTTGAAGTACCCGATATTAATTTTGAAGGAATCGAGAAAGCCATATTAAGAAAAGAGGGTTATAATGCCACACTCAATGTTGGTTTCTTCCCACAGGAAGGTAAATACAACGAATCCGCCTGTGTAAGCTCCAAATGTTTGAATCACTATACTTATGAGAAAGCAAGTTCATTAAACTGGAAGTGTCCATGCGGTGGCAGAATTAAAAAGGGTGTATATGACAGGGTAAATGAACTTGCCGATTTTGATAACCCCCAACATCCAGACTACAGGCCGGAATACATCCACCTCATACCGCTTGCAGAAATCATTATGAAGGCACTGGGTCACTCCAGCATCAATACAAAAGGCGTGACCAGAGCCTGGAATACATTGGTTAAAGAATTTGGTAGTGAAATAGCAGTCCTTGTGGATGCAGAACTTGAAGCTCTTGACGTGGATGAAAGAATCATCGATGCCATTGTTGCATTCAGGAATGGGGATGTTATACTTCACCCCGGTGGTGGAGGACAATACGGATGGATTGAACTACCAGAAAAAACGGTTAGCAAATCACAATCCAGACCCGTTTCAGAAAATAAATCCAGTCCAAAAGGTCAGAGTTCACTTCTGGATTATTAATTCTCGATACTTATATAATGGATAAAAACGTTGTAAATCAGTTACCTGAAAATGAACAAATTCAATAACTGTGCCGGGGTGGCAGAGCGGACAAATCCAACGGAGTAACAATATATCTGCTGTGGAGTCTATACGCGGCAGGCTCGAGACCTGTTGTCCCTTTTGGGACTCCTGGGTTCGAATCCCAGCCCCGGCGTTTATTTAATTTTTAAACAAATAAGAAGTTAGTCGTATTCATCTCTTTCTTGGAGTCTGGTTTGTAAATATCCTTTATTAAACCCGAATTGTTATTTTCTACCTTCTATTCTGATGCTTGCAACTTTATCAACAAGGTTTTTTACATCATCATAACTTAAATTAAAATCATTCATCACCTTTTTTTGTTCCTGCTCAGGAATTATTGCATCTATAACATCAAATGGGATTTCTGATTCGTCTATCTGCCATACTTCACTGAATCCAGTATTCATTATTATATCCAGATAATGTCTTTTTAATATTGCACCCGAGATACAACCCACATAAGCCTGAACAGAATCCTTTATCTTTTCAGGTATTTCCTCTAAAAGAACAATATCTGACACCATGAATTTTCCGTCTGGTTTCAACACTCGGTAAATCTCATTAAACACATTCTCTTTTTCAGGTGAAAGGTTACAATCTATTAATTCCAGACAGATGGGACATACTGACTTTGAATTTTCTATGGTTTCGTTATTTTCAAATATACCTTTTAGATTT
The DNA here is from genome assembly GCF_000196655.1 of Methanohalobium evestigatum Z-7303. GTDB lineage: Archaea > Halobacteriota > Methanosarcinia > Methanosarcinales > Methanosarcinaceae > Methanohalobium > Methanohalobium evestigatum. Next base: position 1,993,845 of record NC_014253.1, read on the forward strand.
AGTCTGTCCTCCCCCATTAATACTACCAAAATATACCTTTGAATAAGGTAAATACTGTATCTATTAATTAATATATCAAACTGCTTGTTGTCCAAATATTAAAAAACAAATTTTTAAAACGATTAGAGGAACACCATGGAGAGGTACAGGAACATCATCCCCGAGTTTAAAAGATTTAAAAAAGTAATCCATTCTCCACAACCCTACGATATAAGAATCAATACAATCAAAGCTAATGTTCCTGAAATTAAAAGTTTATTAACACAAACTGGATTCAGTTTTGAACAGAGAGATTGGAACAATGAATTTTTAAAAGTTGATTTTGAACCGGGAAAAAGCATATTGCACTGGATTGGGAAGTACCATGTTCAGGAATCTGTATCCGGTATTCCTCCTTTGGCTCTAAACCCCATACCCTATGATAGAGTACTTGATATGTGTGCTGCTCCCGGAAGTAAAACCTCTCAAATGTCAGTTCTTATGGAAAATACAGGAGAAATACTGGCAAATGACATATCTAAAAACAGAATCCGTAGTCTGCTTTCCAATGTATCGCGTCTTGGATGTGTAAATGTACAGGTTTTAGAAAGAGACGGAAGAAATATTCCGGAAAAATCAAAATTTGACAGAGTTCTTGTAGACGCTCCATGTTCAGCCGAAGGAAACGCAAGAAAAAATAATGACCTTTTAAATGGTGCTGACACTGAAACAATTACAAGAATTTCTGAATTACAGACAAGTTTACTCAAAAAAGCATTCAGATTATGTAAAACAGGAGGAACCGTAGTCTATTCAACCTGTACATTTGCACCCGAAGAAAATGAAATAGTGGTCTCCAAGTTTTTGAACCACGGAAAACTGGAAAAACCAGATTTAAATCTACCCCATTCTCTGGGGCTCTCCGAGTGGAACGATAAAAAACTTGGCAAAGAACTGGAAAATTGTATCAGGGTTTATCCCCACCAACTGGATTCTGGAGGGATTTTTGTTGCTAAATTTAAAAAAATGTCTTGAGGATTATTTCTCAGAAAGGTTCGGAGTGGATAGTGATTTCTGGAAAAATTACAATGTATACCTGTTAGGAAACAGTATCTGGTTAACTTCGTACAATCTTGAACCAAAGTATAAAAACATCTCATGCGGGCTACGGGCTTTAAGAATTAAGGATTCAGAACTTAAAAGTTTGAAACCCACGACCTACATACTACAATATCTTGATAACCATATCAAAACTAATATTGTAGATGTGGACACAGAAGATTTAAAAAAACTTTTCAATGGAGGATATCTGGAAAACAATATTTTGGATAATGGTTATGTAGCTCTGAGATATAAAGGTTACATTATCGGATGTGGAATGAAAAATTCATCAGGTGTTAAAAACCAGATACCGAAAAAAAGAGCCAAACAACTTGAAAAAATAATAGATGAAAAATTACCAGACTGAAGACCGGTAATCAAATTCGAATTCATCTACTTTTTCTGGCGGCAACCCTATATTATCAAACATGTTTTTAAAAACCTGTATATATTCTTCTTCAGGTATTTGTTCTCCTGCATCCAGTTCTATTTCTAAATTCACTCCACCCAATTTATCAATCTGGATGGTATATTCAGCCCCTCCATAAAGATTGATAATTTTCATGTTTGGTATCACATAATCAATAGAACTTGATTTGTTTCCATCAGTGTAAAATGTCTGTGTTGTCCAGCCACCACCATGGGTAGGAGATAATGTGATATTACTACTTTTGTTTTGATAAGATTTATAGATAGAATCAATATCAGGAGTTTTCTGGATTGTAATACCAACAGACGTTTTGTTAACGTTTCTAATTTTATCCTTTAACTGGTTCAAATAATCCTGTGATTGGTTGTTATCAATATCAAATAGTAACATAAAACGGTCTATAATCCATTCATCATCAGGAAGATTTTCTTTTTTAAATGATGAAAAATATGGGTCAGTTCTGGATCCATTAAAAAATGTTACCTTTGTCCCACTCTCATCTCTGGGAAATCTCAATTCAAAAAATGTATCCTGTGTATAATAGCCATTAATAGCTACTACCCAGTAATCCTTTCCAAATTGCTGTTCCAGTTCAGATAAAGGTGAATACAATCCATTTGCGTTTTCAATTTCACTATTTACAAAATATGGACCATTTACAGTATATCCTGACTCACGGGCATTGTTGATAACTTTACCATAATCCACTTCATCCAGATTTAGTCCATCCGCTGAATAATAGGCATGGTCTGAAGATATCAGCACATATGCAAACGAACCAAAAACTCCTGCAATTAAAACTACAATAAGTAATAGACTTAATATTGATTTTTTCAGAGTTGAAAGATTACTCTTTTTCCAGAGCCATACCATCAATACCACAAATACAATACCTGCAACCAGAGTCATTAGACCAAAAATTCCCACCATAATTTTTACCTCTGTCAATTATTCATATCTTAAAGCTTCAACCGGGTCCATTTTGGCAGCCTTGCTTGCAGGGTATACACCAGCTATCACTCCTACTAAAACAGCAACACCAAAACCTATTATTATCAATTCAACAGGGAATACATTCGGTAAATCGAGAAACGTATTTGCACCGTATGCACCCAATATACCTACAGTTGTACCTATAATACCTCCGAATAATCCTATAACCACTGACTCGACTATGAACAATATAAGAACATCATAATAGGTATATCCTACCGACTTCATCAGTCCGATTTCACGGGTACGTTCAGTTACCGTTACAAGCATGATGTTCATGATTCCGATTGACCCTACAACAAGCGATATCAGTGCCACAGAAATAAGTAAAGCACTCAGAGCCGCTGATATTTGACCTACCTGATCAAGTATCTCTGCCTGATTGAAAATCGTATAGGGTTTTACATCTTCGTTGTCAAGCTGTCGTTCAGGAACACCAAGACTCCTTGCCAGACGCTTATCCACATCATCAGAAATTTCTCTTATATTTTCCAGACTGGATGCTGTAAGAGCGAATCCTCCATAATCTTCTCTGTTTAGCATATCCTGCATGGTAGACATAGGTATAAAGATACGCTCTTCTGGATTTGGACCTCCCCCTACAAATGATGGGTCTCTATCTTCGGTTATCCCTTTGACCCTGAAAGTTTCAGTCCTTTCAGTACCATCATTTCTTCTAAATGTTATATCGATTGAATTCCTGTTGGATATGTCCCTGTCGAACTTGTCATTTGCAATTTCATATCCAAGAACCGCGACGTATTTATCGTTATCGCTTAAAAAATTTCCTGATTCCAGATTGATATTACCTATTCGTTTATAATCTTCTGTAGTTCCAAATATCTCAATACTTCGCTCACTGGAACCGTATTCAACCGTTGCTGGCTTTTGAATTACAGGTGATACTCCAACTATTCCTGGTGTACTTTTTAACAAATCAAATTGATTATCGTAAAAAAGATTAACATCATTACTGAAGATAACAATAAAATTGTCTCCTGCTGCACCTATTTCATCTTCAAAAAACTGGCTAAAACTTGCTCCCAGTGAAACATTAGCAATAACTGCCGCAACTCCTATTACTATTCCCAGTGTTGTCAGCATTGACCTCAGTTTAGAACTGCTTATGCTTCCAACCGCTATCTTGAAAGCCATACCTATATTTAAAATATTATATCCCCCTTAACTTAATCATAATTAAATCATAGCCTAATATTCCAAACATCTAATTATTCCCGGTTCATTCAAATTTTATAGCTACAACTGGATCCATCTTTGCTGCTTTACTTGCTGGATATACTCCCGCAATCAATCCTACAAGAACAGCAACACTAAAACCTGCGATTATCAATTCAACAGGGAAAACATTCGGCAGGTTCAATAGATTATTAACAGCTAATGCTCCTGAAACCCCGAAAACTGCTCCCAGAATGCCTCCCAGTATACCAACAATTATGGATTCTACTATGAACAACATCAAAACATCATAGTAGGTGAATCCTATTGATTTCATCAGCCCGATTTCACGGGTACGCTCGGTTACCGTTACAAGCATGATGTTCATGATGCCAATTGATCCTACTATCAATGAGATCAGAGCAACCGACACAAGCAAAGCACTCAAAGCTCCAGATAACTGTCCCACCTGATCCAGTATTTCCAGTTGATCGAAAATTGTATAGGGTTTTACATCTTCATTATCAATATCCCTTGCTGACACCCCTAAACTGCGAGCAAGGCGGCCATCTATTTCTTCTGAGACTTCACCTACCGATTCAAGATTAGTAGCCTGTACAAAAAATCCACCATAGTACTCCCTTCCAAGCATTTCATTCATGGTAGATATAGGGATGAATATACGCTCATCTGGTTCGATACCACTTTGTAGAAAGGTAGTTCCCGGGCTTTTTATTATGCCCTTTACTTTAAATGTTTGTGTTACCTCTGTACCGTCATTTCTTCTAAGCGTAATATCAATTGAGTTCCTGTTGGATATATCCTTATCAAATTTATCAGTTGAGACATCTTCTCCGATTACTGCTGAATATTTATCCTTGTCAGACAGGAAATTTCCAGCCGCCATGTTGAAATTTGCTACTTCTTCATAATCTTCAGTTACACCCTGTACATTCACCTGTCTGGTGCCGGACATATATTGAACCTGTCCTGATTGCTGAACAACAGGTGATACACCTACAACACCAGGTGTACGTTTTATGGTTTCAAGTTCATTCTCATGGAATATATTAACATCCTGACCTTCGATTAAAATAAAATTATTACCTGCAGCACCTACCTCATCGTCAAAATACTGACCGAAACTTGCACCCAGTGATACATTGGCAATTACAGCAGCTACTCCTATTATTATTCCAAGTGTTGTAAGTGCAGACCTTAATTTTGAACTGCTAATACTTCCTATTGCAATTCGAAACGCTTCCAGAGGGTTCAACATGGACTTTACCTTTTATCCCTTAGATTACTGGTTTTTATTTTTCCTTCTTCTGTAAATCATAAAAGCTACTGCACCGGCTACAATTACCAGTACTCCGCCTATCGCTGCAATATTACTTGACTGTTCATCATTGGTTACCAGTTTGAGTTCCTTGACAGCAACAACATTTTCATGTTCGTTCATTCCATTTCGGTAATTTGCTGTAATCATTAATTCCCGTGTACCTGTAAGATTATCAGATATAACACTGGTATCTACCTCAATGGTAAACAATTCATCTGGGCTCATGGTACCAATGAAATATGGTGAAGGCGAAAATTCTACTCCCTCAGCCTGCAGTTCAACGTTTACTGAAGACAAAGGATTTGGTCGTACATTAGCTACATCGAACTCAAGAGTACCTTCCCCATTTTCAATCCTTAATTGTTCGGAAGGAATCACCTTTACACTAGATGATTCAATCTTAACAGGTATTCTCCAGTTATTATTGTAGTTATGTGTACTACCCCTCATAGAAAGGTCAAGGTAGCATGTTCCTACTTCTGCATTTTCATCCACATTTATATTATAACTAATATCCATGGAATCTCCCGGTCCAAGTAAACCCCCTCCCTGATAAGATTCCGACTCTACATCTATCCTGTCGCATCCGTGGAGTGTAGCTCTCTGAATTCGAACATTATTTTCAAATATTTCATCGCCTATCTTTACGGTTCTTTGTGAAGCTGTATTTTTCAAAGTAAAACTTATTGTACCTGTATCACCGGGCATCATAACTTCAGGCTCAGCATGGATATTTTCAAGCTGGACAATTCCAATACCTTCATAAGTATCAGTACCTATAGCTATGTCAAATTCCTGTTCTATCCATGACTCACCTTCTCCACGATAACGGATTGTTATCTCACTTGTGCTCGGTTTTGCATTTTCATCAACATACAACCGATATTTATGTTCCACCGAACTGTCAGGGTTAACAATCCCAAATTTTTTCACAGCATTTTTAGGAGTGTCAAGTGAAAGAGGGTATTCAGGAACAATTTCTATAGAAACATCTTCTACTTTACCCGAACCCACATTATCAACTTTTATCCAAACATCAACATATTCACCTATTTGAGCTGGCGAAGGATTGTATTTTGAAATACTGACATCTAACCAGTTAGGCTGGAACGCCGATACTGAAGCTGTTGACATTGAGAAAAGGGACGTTAAAACAATTAACGAAATGAACAAACTGACATATTTTCTTAAATTCATACCATATCACCTTTAACCTTCTATTATACCATCTTTTAAGTGTACAATTCTGCCTGCATATTCAGATACATCAGGCTCATGAGTAATCATAACAATAGTTCGACCCTTATTGTTAAGGTCTGTAAAGATTTTCATTATCTCATCGCTTGTTTTTGAATCCAGATTTCCTGTTGGTTCATCTGCCAATATTAGCGAGGGATCGTTTATCATTGCACGGGCTACCGCCACCCTCTGGGATTGTCCTCCGGATAGCTTATTGGGTTTGTAGTGCATACGTTCTTCCAGTCTTACCATTTTAAGTAAATCTCTGGCTCTTTTATCAAAGTCCATATTTCCCTTGCTATTAGCATAAGTTGGAAGTTTTACATTTTCCAGTGCTGTTAAACGTGGCACCAGATTGTAGGACTGAAACACAAAACCTATAACCATGCCTCTGACCCTTGCAAGTTCATCGTCCGACATCTTGCTGATATCCCTGCCTTCAACAAAAAGCGTGCCACATGTTGGTCTATCAAGACATCCTATAATATTCATAAGTGTACTTTTTCCAGAACCTGATGGACCCATTATGGCTACAAATTCACCCTGTTTAACATCGAGATTGATATTTTTAAGAATCTGTAATTCCATATCCCCCACCCAGTAGCTTTTACAGATATTGTTAAGTGTGATGATAGATTTGTCTCTAACATCAGATTCCAAAGCATTGATATTTTGTATTTCATCCATATTAAATCCCTTCCCCCACATCGGATAAATGACTGGAGCTTTTTATCTCCTCTATCTTTTTGACCATATCTTCAAGGATATCATCAATTTTTAGGAGATCATTGTAATACCCTCTCAAAATCGTTATCTTTTGTTTTTGGGATTCATTAAGATTTTCACTATTGTAATATTCAATCATGGACGGAATTTCAAATTTTGCTTTTTTAATTTCATTAGTTCGTACATTGGATATTTGTTCTATAACCACATCAAGAATCTCTTTACGTGCATAAAGATAGACCTTTTTTGTTCCCGGTTTTTTACTGCGTACTACATATCCGGATATTTCCAGAAACCTAATTTTATTACTGATTGATGCAAGTGAATATCCAGTCTCGTCAGCCAGTTCACTCATTGCAATTTCATCGGGTTCTATGAAAAGCCGGGCAAAAAGAGTTGCAGTAAGTTCATCCATACCATTGGCTTTACCGACTTCCTGATAAAATTTTATAAAATCCTGATCTATTGAGTCCATAAAATCAACGTTTATTATTTTTAATAATTATTAAAAATAGTTAAATAAAGTAATAGTATTTAAACATTGCGAAGCGACAAATAATCAAAAACAAAAGAGTAAAAATAATCAAAAGGAAAACTAAAACTGTTTTCCTGCAGACACACTCAATTACATCGCATGTTCACCGATTTTATCTATAGTTTCGTTGATATCACTTTCCAGTTCCTCGGGTAGCCCTTTGATACCAACATCAAGGAAACCACGAACAATCATACCAACTGCTTCATCTTCACTTAAACCGCGAGACATGAGGTATTCTACTTGGTCTCTGGCTATTTTACCTACTGCTGCTTCATGGGTCAGTTCAACATTCTGGAGATTTGCTTCCAGAATCGGTATAGCTCTTTGGGATCCATCATCGCTTAAAACCAGTCCTCTGCATTCAAGGTGACCTTTTGCATTATCAGCATTACCTACCATTTCACCCCTTGCTACTACATTTCCACCAGTAGTAATAGTCCTTGAAATTAGTTCCGCCTTTGTCTCCGGTGAATTGAATTCTACTTTGCTGCCAAGATCCAGTTCAGATCCGGGATGACCTACCGCAATAGTATTAAACCTGGCAACTGCTCCCTTGCCGTCGAGAAAAGCAGTCGGGTAACTCTGGATTGATTTAACCGGTTTCAAGGCTATATAATTATTGATAAATGTGCCGCCTTCTTCAACTTTGATTTTTGTTCTGGGTCTTACACCTATGTCTTCAGCCCAGTTATGAATCATAGTAAAGGTCAGTTTTCCGCCTTTTTTAACATACATCTCTGAAATTCCCAGATGAAGCCCGCTCATAACTTCTTCCTTTGTTGTACAACCGGTAATGATTTCAAGTTCTGCATTCTCTTCCACGATTATAATATTGTGAACTGTCTGAGATACTTCTTTATTACCAAGAAGCAGACAGGTCTGCACCGGTAGTGTTTCCTTTTTACCTGCATGTGCTCTTATGAAATAACCATTAGGCTGCTGGAGATAGGTTGCAGCAGTATATTTATCAGTATCTACTGGAACAAGATTCCATGCATAATCATCCAGCCAGTCATATTTTTCTCTTGCCTGCTTTGTTGGTATAAGTTCTACATTTTCGCTTTTTGTTGAACTGTAGGAAACTGCATTATTAAGAACTACAAGGCTTCCTGACCTGCCTTCTCCAGATGGTACCACTCCTGTATTAAGAAGCTGTTTCTGGGTCTTCTCATCCCATTCTGTAAGGGTTTCCACCTGCTCTGATTCACTGGGTGCTATTTCATATTCACTAAGGTCAAAATCCTGACCATATGATGCCTTTTTATCAAGAGCTTTTTCAGCCCTTTCCTTTAAATCTTGTTTTAAATTTGATTTAGTTTGCATCTGATACACTCCTCATATCCCTGTGTTTTGATTTCATCTAAAAGTTTTCTTGGATTACCTGAACACATGATTTTGCCACTACACATTATATAGGCTCTGTCTGCTTCAAGATAATCAAGTATCTGTCCTGTATGGGTGATAATAAGGGCTGATTTTCCTTTTACACTCCTCTCACCGATACATTCCAGGTTTGCATTTAACATCTCCTGGATTTTTGTACCTACTTTGTTTATACTTACAAGATCTACCCCTGATTCAGGTTCATCGATAAGGTACATACAGGGATTCTGTGCTATCAGTTGCAACAGCTCTGAACGTTTTATTTCACCACCTGAAAATCCGACATTGATTTCTCTGTCCATAAAACGTTTCATATCCAGGTCTTCTGCAACTTTATCAATATCCATGTTTTCTTTGGCTATTGCTTTTATAAGACTGGATAGTTTAACTCCTGTCATATTGGGCGGTCTCTGAAGCATTATACCCAGACCTTTTTCAGCCCTTTCATCAACTGAAAGGTTGGTTATATCTTCACCGTTGAAAAGAATCCGACCTTCAACAACTTTATAATCGCCAAAACCCATGATCGCCCTTAAAAGTGCGGATTTGCCTGACCCATTGGGCCCGAACAGTACATTGGTGTAACCAAAATCCACTGTTAAATTAACATTGTTTAGTATTCTTTGCCCACCATCAGCAGGCTCAACTGACAGATTTTCTATTTCAAGCATTGACATTGACATATTCTCCCCTGTTATAGGACATATAAACAAAATTTTTAAGATAATGCGGTAGATTGAATGATTTTTAGTGTATACCAGTAAATTAAAATTGTGATAGGAGTACTTAAATCAATCCCTGATAAGGTTTAATCAAAAATATAATTCAAGTATTCTGGCAAAAATAACCACCCTCAAGCCTGAATTTTTTATACAATTCACATTCGCTACATAAACAGCCTAATTCCTTACCCGATGGTTTATTTGTTCCTCTTGCACAAAACATCATTTCTCCTGTTTGCGGATACGATGGACAAACAGTACATTTACAAGCTTTAGCATGATGATAGGAAGGACATATTCCAAAATATCTTCCATGATTATTTGAATTAACCATTTTACATCCCGTTTATTTAAAAAAAGATAGAAAAAAGTATCTATTGGTTATATTTAGGACTTTTCACCATGTTTAGCCAACCCGAAAACAACCACTCTTGACTCCATAGGGGTTTCCCAGCCGTCAGGAGTGATTTCTTTTTTATCCATATCTATCTGGATATGGTCCGGGTCAATACCAATATCTTCCATATAATCCAGAATTATTGATTCACCCAGTTTTCGTGCATAATCCAGTGCTTCATGGTAACCATTACACTCTGCACGTCCATTTTCAGAGAAAACATAATAATCCCAACCTGGTGCGAAAATAGATGTACGTCTTATCAGAACTTCAACTCTTCTCATACCTTTCGCAGATAGCGCCCCTACAGCGTTACCAACACTGGAGTTATCAGGAACTTTTATATCTGCATCGATTAATTCTTTTAAATCCTCTGAAAACGCACTCACAGGACCACCGATTAAAACAACCGGTATATTGATTTTATATTGTACTGGTGATTCAATATCAAATGATTTGCGTATTTCATTTTTTGATATCCCTTCAAAGAAGAAGGAAACTAAATTGGATGCCATATTCTTGGTAAATTCCTGTTTGACAAATTTGCAGAACTGGTATTTATCATCCATCTTTGTCAGTGAGGCGAGGTAATCAGCCCCTATATTTGCAGCCTCCACATTGCGTTCAGTATAATTTCCAAGAACATGGAGTGCATCTGTTGGTGTAAATCCAATCGGCTGTACCAAACGTTTTTTTATGAGGGATTTGAGAAGTTTTCTTGAAGGGTATTTGTTAATTCTGTTCTTTATTTCAGAAATTGATGTTGGTTCATCCTTTATCGCATCAAAAATTTCTCTTTCACCTTCATCTATTTCAAGTGGTTGGTATCCACTTTTAATAAAAAACCTTGTTGGCTGATAGTTTTCGCTTTCAAGGTTGACAGGTGAAAGTGGGTTTCGCTTTAACAGGTTCAAAAAATCAGGATACATCACGGCTGCTCTACATAAAGGGATTACTCGCCCAGAACCAAAATTAACCTCATTTTCCTTGACCCAAATATGGCTATCTCCTCCCATTGCAGATGTTTCCATTTTGATGGCTTTTACTTTGGTTTCCCAACCACCTACAACTGCTCCTTTTTCACTCATTTCCGGTACACTATTGTAGATAACAGAAATATCTGTACTTGTACCTCCTACATCAATCACCGCACATGAATCGTTTTCTGTCAGAAAAGCGCCACCAACAAGACTTGCTGCAGGTCCTGAAAAAATAGACTCTATTGGTTTTTCTAATGCTTTTTTGATTCCAACAACTGAACCGTCGCATTTGAGCATGAAGATATTGGCATCCATACCTCTGGATTTTATTTCGGATTCAACTGTATGCATGAATTTGTCTGTCACCGGAATCAATTGTGCATTGAAAAAGGCAGTAACAGCCCGTTCAAATGCACCAAGGTCCTGTGATAGTTCATGTGAACAGACAACTGGATGGTCTGTTACCATATTTATCCATTCCCTGACATCTTCCTCATGGTCTGGATTTCTATTGCTGAAAAAAGATGAAATGGCAAAGGCAGAAACCTTATCTTTTACCTTATATACAAAATCTTCAATCGATTCAATATCAAGAGGTGCTTTTTCACCACCTTTATGATTATGTCCCCCTGAAACCTGTATGTAATGTTTTGTAGGCAATTCCTGTTTAAAATCAAAATCACCTATAAGTATCAATCCTACAGGGAAACCTGTGCCTTCAAGGATACTGTTTGTGGAAAGTGTTGTGGAAACAGAAACTGTTTTTACAGATTTAAGGTAGCTTTCATCCAAACCATCTATTGCATTTTTAATACCTGCCATAGGATCAGGATAGGTTGTCAGTGCTTTATTAGCTCCTATTATTTTTTCATCCGAATTCCTTAAAATCACAGCATCTGTATAAGTTCCACCGGCATCAATTCCAAGACTGTATTTCATTTTAATTACCTCATTAAATTAATGTAGATAACAAGAACATAAAAAGATTTTACATAAATGTATCGTGTTTCTACATCGATGTTAACTTTTAAAAATAATTAAAAGTTATCAATGCTTTATAAAAATTATATGAAACTGAGTTTCAAAAATAATATTAGAAATTAAAAACAGTATCTAATAATTAACTTTAATAATTTATTAAACATGGGGGTTTGTAAATGGGAGATGAATACATATGTTTAGCCTGTGGGTCTATCATAGACTCCGAATCAAAAATTGAAAACTATAGTAAATCAATAGAAATATGTGAATGTTGTGGCAAACCGGTTACAAAAAAAGTGGCAACAAACAAAACATCAAAAACACCAGAAGCTATACCAAGATAAATTAGCTTTTGGAAATAAACAGCAATTACAAATCAAACTCTGTTTAATTAATCCGGAGCATAGGACATAGATTTCATCTCGTTCTGGCAAAAAGTTATTATGTCTGATTGCTGTAGATTAATTACAGAGTTTTATATCTCAAACTTTTTTTAGAGGGATTCATCATGGGTCTTGCTGACAGAGAATACACCAAAAGAGATAAAGACGGCAGAGTTGAATACCTCTCAAAAGATACGAATAAATCATCTGCCGGTAATATAACCCAACCCGAGAGTATAACTGATAAAATCCGATGTTTTTTACAATCACTAATACAAAAAATTAAAAAATAATTTTAAGACCTGAACAATCAACTGTACCAACCCGATGTCCAGTCCACTGAACCAGGTTTATATTTTGATTCTATATCTTTAATATTATCATTTAACAATGCTGTTATAATTTCATCTACATTTGATACAATATTGTTTAGAGGTCTGTTGGTTGTGTCCACTTCAAAAACCCTGCTGCACCACTCTACTGATTCAAAAAGGATTACATCCAGCTCTTCTGCATCTACATTCTCCTGTATTTTTTCATTGGAGTAACCACGCGATGTCAACCTTTTTTCCAGCTCTTCAGGTGATGCCCGGAGTACAATAATATTATCTGCTATATAGTGCGATAAATGGCTTTCAAGTATGGTTACAGATTTATCGTTATTTTCTTCTGTTATTTCTGACACTCTTTCAGATATCTTATCCATGTCTGCAACCACAGAATCCCGTTCTTCATCCTCATATTTGTACAGATTCTCGTTTTTAATCATCTCGTTTAGATGGATGATATTGTACCCTAAATTTGTTTCAAGAAAATTACTCAAAGAACTTTTTCCTGTTCCCGGTGTGCCTGTCAGTCCAATCAACATGGTTAAAGAGAAAGTTTTTCAGATATTAATTTTTATGGAAATTCCGAGCTATATTTAAAAAATTTCCAATCAATTTCAATCCATCAGGTGTAAGCACCGATTCTGGATGAAACTGCAACCCATAAACAGGATGATTTTTGTGTCTTACAGCCATGATAATACCATCTTTCGTAGTTGCAATCGCTTCCAGTTCAGACGATAATTTTTCAATTCCCAGAGAATGGTAGCGTCCTGCTGTCATGGGACTGGATATACCTTCAAAAATAGGTGAATTGTCATGTAGAACCTGATGACCTTTACCATGAACTGGTCCTCCTGTAGAGTGACTTACCGTCCCTCCAAAAGCCGTGTTTATTGCCTGATTTCCAAGACATATACCAAGTACTGGGATTTCTGCACAAAATTCACGTATTATGTCAGTACACGAACCAATATCATTTTTATTTTCAGGAGTTCCCGGACCCGGAGATATCACAATTACATCCGGATTAATGGACTTTACTTCTTCAAGTGTTATTTTGTTGGACATAACAACTATATCTGGTTCATACATGGAAAAATAATCTACCAAATTCCACACAAATGAATCCTTGTTGTTTATAAAAAGTATTTTCATATTTATCCCCTTATTGCACTAAGCATTGCAGCCATCTTTCGCTCGGTCTCCTTGTATTCATATTCAGGACTGGAATCCGATACCACCCCAGCACCTGCCTGTACATAGGCAGTACTTTTGTTTATAAGTACAGTTCTGATAACTATCGCAAAATCCGCATCGCTGTTCCATGAATAATACCCTACTCCTCCGCCGTAGATTCCACGTGGTGATTTTTCCATTTTATCGATTATTTCCATCGCCCTGATTTTGGGAGCTCCTGACAATGTTCCTGCAGGAAATATTGCTCTGGTTGCATCGAACTGGTCGCACTCATCACGTAATGTTCCTTTTACAGTACTTTCGATATGCTGGACATGAGAATATTTAACAACCTTCATGAAATTTTCAAGTTTTACAGATCCACTTCTTGAAACCATACGTACATCATTTCTGCCAAGGTCTACAAGCATAACATGTTCCGCACGTTCTTTTTCATCATTCAACATAGAAGATGCATATTCTTTGTCTTTATTTTCATCTTTACCACGTGAACACGTTCCTGCGATAGGATTGGTAATAACTTCTTTATTATGAACTGTCATAAGAGTTTCAGGACTTGCACCGACAATACTCAAATCCCTGAAATTGAAAATATACATATAGGGGCTGGGATTGATATTTCTCAGTTTTTTGTAAAGGTCAAGTGGTGTTTGTTCTATATTAACTGCATATCTTCGGGATAGCACAACCTGGAATATATCCCCATCAAGGATATGCTGTTTTGCATTTTCTACCGCCTTCTCAAAATCATTTCTGTCTATATTACAAACCGGTTCCATTGAATCTGTTTTTGATTCGGGTAATGTAGATATTTCAAGACCTGATGCATCATAGAGAGAATTGTATAACTCTTCTGCCTCTGATAATGCTGTATTATATACTGATTCTGGACTGCTGTTTCTTGATATAAACGGTGTTACCACAATATACACATCACCTGTGAGATGGTCAAAAACAAAGGTTTTTGTTGTGAGAGCATACTGTAAATCTGGTGTATCAGTTTCGTATTTTTTATCCATATCAAGCCAGCAGTCATATACAATATCATATCCGTTGTAACCGATTGCTCCCCCGAGAAACGTCTGTCTGTCAAATTTCTTCTGATTTAAAAGGTTTACTCCATCAGCAGTGGGAAATACCGCTCTTAATGCGTCCAGTACATCATAACCTTCTTTTATTCTTCCCTGACAGAAATTGTTATTACCTGATTCATCAGTGCAAACATGTCCGATTTTAGAACCGAGGTAGTCCACAAAATCCGAGTTTTTAAAAAATTCCAGTTTCAGATTTCTATCACTTATTGTAAGCAATGCATCTGGGTCAAAACCAACAAACGAAAACCTTGCATGTTTTTTCTCTTTTTCAACAGACTCAAGTAAATAGGAACACCTGGATTTTTGTAGCAGTGTATATAGCTGCAGGGGTGTGCATTCAGTTTCAACTTTTGCCATTAGCTGGATTATTGCAGGTTTTTCAGAATTTTCAACCAGATTGATGAATTCGTTTTTGTTTAAATCAAAAGAAAGCATTATGCATTCCTCGCCTCATGTATGAATCTATGGATTTTATCAATGTCTTTTGTATTATTGGTTTCCACGCCTGATGCAACATCAACTGCATAGGGAAATACTGTCTGGACTGCTTCTTTTACATTATCGGGATTGAGTCCCCCTGCCAGAATCACAGGTATATCCACATTGTTCATAATGGTTTTACTAATTTCCCAGTTATGTACAGTCCCGCTTCCACCGGATTTTGTGTCGGTTTTTGAATCCAGCAAAATTGCGTCCAGAAGCCCCTGATTTTTTAGGTTATTAATTGTATTTTCAAATTCACAAATAACTCCGGATGATGATTCTGAATTTCCAACTGGAACTGAGCAGGTTTTTACAATCGGTATGTCTAAACGGTTTTTCATGTATTCCAGATCATCAGCATTGATGTTTCCGTGTATCTGCACAATGTCAGGTCTGACTGTTTCAACCATTGATACCGCCTGTACTCCTGAATCCGGCATGATAACAAGTACTGAATCCATAAACAATGGCACAGAATGTATAAGTTCTGCTGCTTTCTGGATATTGATTTTTCTGGGGGTATCAACAGGTACATCCACTATAAAACCCACAGCATCCGCTCCGCATATGGATGCTTTTTTTATATCATCAGTGGATTTCATACCGCAGATTTTGATACGTATTGCAGGTTTCATTTGTTGACCCTGAATTTGCTTTCTGGAAAGATCTAAATTCATCCAGTTTTTTCAACGCCTTTCCACTATCGATTGTTTCTTCAACAATAGATACTCCTTCATTAATTGACCCTGCAACACCTCCCACATAGAGAGCCGCTGCTGTGTTTAGGACAACTATATCTCTCTTTGGTCCTTTTTCACCGTTTAAAATATAGAGTATGTCCTGTGCATTTTCACCGGGTGTACCTCCCACTATTTCATGCGGACCTGCACGTTTAAACCCGAAATCTTCAGGTGTCAATGTATAGGTATGTATCATACCATCCTTTAATTCTGCAACATAGGTTTCGGCTATGTTGGAGATTTCATCCATACCTTCACCATGTACTACAAGTGCATGTTTTATACCCAGTTTTTTCAGTGTCAGTGCCATAGGTTTACAGAGTTTTTTATCATAAACACCTATAATCTGTGAATTTGCTCCTGCCGGGTTGGTTAATGGCCCCAAAATGTTGAAGATGGTCTGCATTCCCAGACTTTTCCTAATTGGTGCTACTTTCTTCATTGAGGGATGGAACACCGGTGCAAGCATAAAACCAAAACCAACGTTTTCAATGCAGTTACAAACTTCATCTGGTGTCTGGTCTGTCATGATGCCAAGTTCACTTAACACATCAGCACTCCCTGACAATGAGGTTACTGAGTGGTTGCCGTGTTTTGCTACTGTTACTCCTGAAGCAGAAGCAATGATTGACGATGCTGTTGATATATTGATTGTATTATGTCGATCTCCACCTGTTCCACAGGTATCTACAAGTGTTCCGCTAACCTTGGGATAAATGAGGTTTGCAGCCTTTTTCATACCTCTTGCAAATCCAGCCAACTCATCGATTGTCTCCCCTTTTATCTTCAACGCTGTCAGAAGTGCCCCTATCTGGGCCTCTGTAGATTCATTAAATATGTCTATAACAGCATTTTCTGATTCTTCTATTGTCAGGTTCTTACCTTCAGTTAATTTTTGAATATATGATTCCATGATAGACCCAAATTATACTTTAATGTACATATATATACAAAATAGTACAATGTTGTGACAAGATATAAAGGTTATTGTTTAAAAATTTTTACAGTTTGTCGATGATTAAAGTAAAATAGGCTTAAAGAGAATATAATATACAGCTAAAAACTCCAGTTTAGTAATGAAATTAGTATCTTTAATAAATAAGTTCAAAATAATTGCCCAATGGAACTATAAACATGGCTGACAAGAAAATTAAACTTTCAGATAATGTGCCTGGGTCATACTACGTAGATGTCAAATGCATTGCATGTCATTTATGCGTGCAGATTGCACCTAATAATTTTAAAATGAAAAATGGATATGCTTATGTTTATAAACAACCGGAAAATGAAGAAGAGAGAAACTCCTGTGAAGATGCTGTCATGATTTGTCCTGTAGAAGCAATCGGAAATGACGGCTGAATAGGATAATAAATAACAAGAATCTATCCAAAATTAATGTTAGGGTTCAGGCTAACAAAAAGAATAAATTAATATTGTTGAATGCAAACTTATCCTGCGTCCATTAGTTTGATGGTATGGATATAAATCATTTATAAATCCCTGTACAAGAAATAGATGGTTCGGCATGGATAAATCAAATCCTATATCTGCAATTGGTGAAAAATCGCTTATAGCAAATATATCAGGTATATTTAATACTTCAAAAAATGCCTGTATAGCAAAAGGTGCTGGCGAGGATGATTGTGCTGTAATAGACCTTAACAATGAAGAGTTTATGGTTGTTACAACAGATATG
This sequence comes from Methanohalobium evestigatum Z-7303, assembly GCF_000196655.1. Classification (GTDB taxonomy): domain Archaea; phylum Halobacteriota; class Methanosarcinia; order Methanosarcinales; family Methanosarcinaceae; genus Methanohalobium; species Methanohalobium evestigatum. The sequence goes on from NC_014253.1 coordinate 2,011,754, forward strand.
CTCCACATGAAAACTGATTTCCCTCTCCAGATGTCAGCGTGGCAGATTGGATGGATGTCTGCGGCTGTTAATTTTAGCGATATTGCTGCAATGGGTGCCTGTCCCATGGGTTTGCTTGCTGCTTTTGGATTGCCTGAAAATATGGAACTGGGGTTTATAGAGGATGTCTCACAGGGTATGAATGATTGTGCAAAATACTGTAATACTTCTGTGGTGGGTGGAGATATAGACAAGCACGATGAACTGACCATAACAGGCACTGCACTGGGTCGTGTTGATAAAAATAATTTATTAACGCGAAGCGGTGCAAAAACAGGAGATTTGGTATGTGTTACCGGTCATACGGGGTCTGCAGGTGCAGCTCTTTATGCGATAAAGAACAATATTGAAGTCGATGACGAGTTTTTAAAAGCACTCTTTGAACCTGTTCCCAGAACACATGAAGCACAAAAACTTGCACAATCTGGTGCTGTAACCTCAATGATTGATACAAGCGATGGTCTTGCTATGTCCCTCTATGACCTCGCTTTGAGCAGTCAGGTCGGATTCAGAATATATGAAGATAAACTTCCTGTTTCAAATGAAATCTATTCTATTGCAGATAAAAAGAAAGCTATTTATTTTGCACTGTATTCAAGTGGTGATTTTGAACTGCTGTTTACAATATCATCTGAATTAAAATCTAATGCAGTCAATTCTTGTGATTTCAGTATAATCGGAGAAGTAATAGACTCAGAGAAAGGAATTGTACTGGAACGTACTGATAAAAATCAAGAGGTAATAAATAGAAAAGGATATGAACAGTTATAAGTCATAAATCATACTAACAAAATTAACAAATAATTGTGGAAGGTTAAACTATGAAAGGATATTTTAAATTTATTTTAATCGGATTGTTATTTTTTGGGATGTTTACCGGGATTGCAGAGGCTCAAACTGAACCATCTATAAATAACAGTAGTATAAGTGTTGATAGTGTAACTCTTGATAGTGCCACTATAACTTTTGAAGTTAATCAAAGTGATGCTAATACATATATAAAATATGGAGAAAATGGAACTTCTCTAAACAGCCAATCTGATCCTGTTAGTGATGCCCCTTATGAAATCACATTGTCCGGATTATCAGCAAGTACTAAATACGATTTTGAAATCTACGCTGAAAACAGCACCGACCCTGCTAAAAATACTACATCAGAAATTAATCACTTCACAACTACTACACCTACTAGTCCATCTATAAATAACAGTAGTATAAGTGTTAATAATTTAACTGGGAAAAAAGTAAGGATTACTTTCGAAGTTAATCAGAGTGATGCTAATACATATATAAAATATGGAACTAATAAATCATCATTAGATAGTCAATCTGATGCTGATAATGATGATCCTTACGAAATTATATTATCAGAATTGTCTGGTGGTACAAAATACTATTTTAAAATATATGCTGAAAATAAAGTCTTCTCAAATTATAATTCAACCTCAGAAAAGAATGATTTCACAACTTTATCAATAAAAGGGAATAGAATTTGGGAAGAAGGAATGTCTGATTATTATGAATGGACTGCAGAAAGTTATTCTGGATTCTATTATGACCTCGATTCTGGTATAAGTTCAGAGACAATGTCAATAAGTGACATCAATAGTAATATCGGTGAAGGTGAGCTTGAATATACCACATCACCGATTGAAACCGATTTTGAACACAGCGGTTTTGGTTCCTATGAAGTCATCGGATTCATGGCTGAAAGATACTTTGCCGGGTATATAGGAGAGAATACATCTTTTGTTAATGAAGATATCAGCATGATGGGTGATGGTCAGTTATCCAAAGTATTGATGGATAGCGATGAAAGGAAATCCGTATTCTCTGGATCGGCTCTTACACTTGAAGAAGGATATCGGCTTAATATCGTTGAAGTCGACCTTCAGGGTGATAGTGTACTTGTGAGGTTGACAAAGAACGGTGAAGAAATTGAAACTACTGTCGTATCTGCTGATGATTACTATGTATATAAAAAAGACCTTGGTTCTACTGATGATGTCCCAATAATAGCAGTCAATTTTGCTAATGTTTTCCGTGGAACCGAAACAAACGCTGTATTTGTTGAAGGAATATTCCAGATTACTGATGAATACACTGAAATTAGCGAGGGCGATGATTACGGCAAAATGGAAATTGAAAGTGTAGGTTTAAATGAAATCCAAATGGACAATGAAGATTCTATATCCTTAGAAGAAGGGGACACCATAGACATAATGGGCAATTTGAAAATCGTTGTTGCTGATGATGCCGATACTTTAAGATTTGCACCTTTTGTAGACAGAACTGAACCCGGTACATATGAAGTTCGTGGTACTGTATTTGAAAAAAATGGTATGACGGTCGATAAATGGACACCACTCAACTTTGAAGGGTTCTATTATGATATTGATGAAGGACTTCAAACCGAATCGTTTGAAGTTACAGACAGAAGTAATAGTAACATTCAAGAAAACGGCCTTGAATACATAAGTGATGCAGTAAAAGTTGAATTTGAATATGATGATTGGGGTAAATATAAGGTCGTCGGGTTCATGGCTGAAAAATATTTTGCAGGTTACCACGAAAGCAATGATGAAAACAACACTGAATTTACAAATGATGACATTAGTCCATTATCAGATGGTCAGTTATCCAAAGTGCTGATAGATAGCGAAGAACAGAAGTCCATCTATACAGGCTCATCACTAATACTTGAAGAAGGATACACACTGAATATAAACGAAGTAGATGTTAACGGAGATAATGTTTTCATAGAACTTAGAAAAGGCGGAGAACTGATGGAACAGGACATCATATCCAGTGGTGAAGAATACGTATATGAAAAAGATCTCGGTTCTACTGATGATGTCCCAATAATTGCAGTCCATTTCTCCGAGATATTTAGAGGTCAGGAAACAAATGCCGTCTTTGTTGATGGAATATTCCAGATTTCTGATGAATATACAGAAATCGAAAATGGTGATTCCTATGGAAAAATGGAAATTGACAATATAGACTCTAATAGAATAAAGATGACAAATGATAATTCCATCAATCTCGGTGAAGGAGATACCATTAATATAATGGGAGATATCAAGTTCAAGGTTGCTGACTCCGACACACTGAGATACTACCCCTTTGTAGAAGTTACAACCAAACGTGGTGATTCACTGAATCTTGATATACCTGATACCGCAATAAAAGGTGAACCATTCACAATATCTGTTACCTCACGCGGTGCAGCAATTGAGAACGCCGAAATCAGTTACAATGGTGAAAATGTAGGAGAAACATCCACAGATGGAACTTTAGAATACACTCCCGAAGACACCGGAACCTACACAATAACAGCTGAGAAACAGGGATACGTATCTGTAAGCGGTCAGGTTGATGTGGAAATCCCAGAAGAAGCAAAAGAAAAAATGAGTATCAGTGTCGATTCAGAAGACATCTTTGAAGGTGATGTTATAAATATAACAGTTACAAGAGCTATCGGCAACGAACCGATTGAAAATGCTGATGTTTTCTTTGACCAGAGCCGCATTGGAAAAACCAATGAAAATGGAAAGCTCTCCTACACTACAACAGAAACTGGATTCCATAAAATAACAGTATCCAAACAGGGATATAAAGAAGCCGAAGAAAACATCGAAGTTCTTGAATTGATGGCTGATTTTGAATTTTCAAACCTGCAAATTAATCCATCCACAGTAAGTCCCGATGAAAATGTAAAGATTTCAGCCAACGCCACAAACACTGGAGAAGTATCAGGTGATTATAATGTTGAACTTGTAGTAAACGGCAGTGTTGTGGACTCAAAGCAGATTAACCTTGATGTTGGTGATAATACCACAGTGCAGTTTAATCATTCAGAAGAACAAGCAGGTAACTACTCGGTAGAAATCGGTGAACTTACAGGTTCATTCAAAGTAGAAGAAAGTTCCAACATCATACTGTATTCAATAGGTATAATCGGTGCTATTGCTGCCGGACTTGGATATATGTTTACAAAAGGAGGATGGACGATTGAAATGGTAAGAGGAAGGATAACAGAACTTATCGGAAGAATCCGGTAAGTTTTACATCCAATACCTTCCACCTATTTTTTGAACTGCGATTTCAATTGCTTCAACAATACTTTTTCGTGGCATTATGGTTGTTACCGGCACCCTGATAATTTTTTCAACTGTTGAACTGACAATTGGAGCACATACCAGTGCTTTTGCTCCTTCCCTTTCCGCCTGTACCGCAACTATAATAGCATCTTCTATAGAAGTAGCTGAATACTCCCTGATTGTAATGTTTTTGCCCTGTACCTTCCTTTTTGTCTCGTTGATATTATCCAGCACAGGCCGGGCTGCAATTACACCAATAAATTCTTCAGGCTCTGATTTTGTTAAATTATCCGCGGTTTTTACAATCTGGCGTAATGTTTTCAAATTGGGTTCTCTGTTACCGGACAAGATTTTATAAAGTGTGCTTACCGGAACATCTGCCTTTTCCGAAAACTCAGCTATCGTCAAACCAAGTTCATCTTTAACCACTTTTGAAAGCGTATTTTGAAAGGATTCATCCGATTCAAAGGCTGCTTCTATAATTTTGTTTGCAGGCATCATTTTAAATTCTCATTTTTACAAACTAATTATCCTTATTAGGCTTTAAAGCAATATTATTAATACTTTAAGGTCAAAAACGTGACGCTTACGGTAAATCATATATAAGGTGTATAAGCGATAATTTACAATTACTTAACCAATAATTTAAAAAGAGGTGGAACCATTGAAAAATTACACCAAATTAATATCCATTTCCGTCATAATCCTTACTGCTATACTCCTTTCAGGATGTGCTGGTGACGGTGAACAGGATATAAACCAGCTAACTTTTGGATACCAACCAAGTACTCACCAGATCGCCTATATGACTGCTGCAGAAAAAGGATGGTGGGAAGACAATCTTGAACCCCACGGTATAGAGACTATTAATGAAAATGAATTCCCTACTGGTTCACCGGAAATGCAGGCTATGCTTGCAGGTGACATCGATGTTGCCTATGTAGGTGCTGCACCTTTTGTTTCTGCTGTTGATAAAGGCCTGAACGCAAAAATTGTTGCAGGTGTACAGATACAAGGATCAAGTCTGGTACTGCGCCCTGAATTTGCCGAAAATTATGAAGAACCACAAGACCTTGAAGGACTAAAAATTGCAACCTTCCCTCCGGGCACTATTCAGGATACAATACTTCGAAACTGGCTGAAAGATAACGGTCTTGATCCCGACAAAGATGTTGATATTGTAGGCATGGGTCCCGGTGACGCTATTTCAGCCATATCCGCTGAGCGTGTAGATGGTGTATTTCTACCGCATCCTGCACCGGCAATTATTGAAAGCGAAAATAATGGACAGAGTGTGGTAGACTCCGGTGAAATGTGGAACAATCATGCTTGCTGTGTATTGGTTGTTAGTGATGAACTCATAAATAACTACCCTGAAGTCACCAGAGAAATTGTAAAAACCCATGTTGAAGCAACCGAATATAACAAAAATCATATGGATGATGCCGCCCAAATATATGCCAATTATACAGGATGGGATGTATCACAGGTTAAAAAATCCCTAAATGAATGGGATGGACAATGGATTGCAGACCCCAAAACAATTGTTGACCCAACTGTAAATTACGCACAGGTACAGTATGAACTTGGATACATAGACAAAGATCTTAAAAGAAGTGACATGTTTAACACAAGTTTTTATGAATCCATAAATACATCCTGAAAAAATAGAAATGAATAAATAAATTAGAATTATTTACCGGTGTTAAAATAAACCAATGTGGTAATAATGAAACTTAAAGAGGTAGCTCAAAAAAACGCTCCCGAAATTACATCGCTGATTGTAGCAGTTACACTGTGGCAGATTGTGGCAGAATATATAATAAGGAGAGAGCTGCTTCTTCCAAGTTTTTTTGATGTGGTCACATCATTTATAAGTACTGTTGAAAGCGGCACTTTATTCATTGATTTTTCAATCAGTCTGATGCATTTTGGAATTGGTGTTATCGCTGCACTGCTTATAGGAATTCCTGTAGGAATCGTGATGGGATGGTTTAAAACTGTAAATCGTATTTCTGACCCGATAATTGAAATCCTTAGACCTATACCTCCCCTTGCATGGATTCCCTTTGCACTGGTATGGCTGGGGCTTACACATACAGCCGCAGGATTTGTAATTTTTGTAGGAGCAGTATTTCCTATAATTATAAACACTTATACAGGTTTTAAAAGTGTTCCAAAAATAAATGTTGAAGCGGCAAAAGTTCTTGGATGTGTAAAACAGCGAAGCCTTATAAGGCATATTGCATTTCCTTCATCACTACCATCCATAACAGCAGGAATAAGAATTGGAATGGGTGTAGGATGGATGTGTCTGGTTGCCGCAGAATTTTTCGGAGTCAGTAAAAACGGGCTTGGATATAAACTCTGGTGGCATTATGGTCTGCATCAGATGGATTTTGTTCTCATGTACATGTTCATGCTCGGTATACTGGGTCTTATCATTGATAAAGTGTTCCGAAAGTACATTGACAAACGACTTCTTAAATGGCAATCCGGTGTTGTGGTATAATTGGGAAAAGTAAGTGTTGAAAACGTCTCACAATATTTTATCAATCGGGAAGGGTACAAAACCCAAGCACTTAAAGACTTGAATCTGGAAATAAAAGATAAAGAATTTGTATGCATAATAGGACCTTCCGGCTGTGGTAAAACTACCTTACTAAGGATTATTGCAGGGCTTGAAAATCCAAGTAACGGAGAGGTTACTCTTGATGGTGAAAAAATCATCGAACCTGACCCAAAACGCGGAATGGTTTTTCAGGAATACTCACTGTTTCCCTGGAGAACCGTTATACGAAACATTACATTTGGACCTGAAATGCAGGGCATGGATAAAAACAAATCACAGGAAATTGCTGAAGAATATCTAAAACTTGTAGGTCTTGAACAATTCAAAAACAGTTACCCATACGAATTATCAGGAGGAATGAGGCAGAGAGTCGCAATCGCAAGAGCTCTTGCAAATGACCCCGAAGTATTACTCATGGATGAACCTTTCGGGTCGCTGGATGCACAGACAAGAAATGTGCTTCAGAGCGAATTACTGGATATATGGGAGAAAAAACAGATAACTATTGCATTTGTAACACACAGTGTAGATGAAGCAGTATTTCTTGCAGATAAAATCGTTATGTTAACTTCAAGACCCGGAAAAATCAAAGATATAATTGATGTGAACTTGCCGAGACCACGTAACCGTACAAGCCCCGATACTAACCAGTTCAGAGACAGGGTTTTAAAAATACTGGCAGAAGAAAGAGTTAAAGAATAATATTTTATTCTGGACGTACAATTACCCTTGTACCGCGTTCTATTTCTTTGACATCCACGTTGCCTATCAGTTCCAGAGTTTTTTCAGCTTTCACAAACCCTAATCTACATCCTGGTCTTACACTCATTTCCCCACTGCATATCACAGATTTTACCACAGCACCATCAAGAATTTTTACGGTATTTTTTATTTCCAGATTGCCGTCTATTTTTGAATATGGACCTATAAGTACATCCTCTGCTCTAACGTTACCTCTTATCACAGAACCTTTTCCAAGTTTTAGAGAGCCGTTAACATCTAAATCTTTCCAAAAATTTACCCCTATACCTGTTATCAGGTTACCGTTAATATTCACATCATCTTCAAAAAACGCCTGTTTCCTGATAATATAGGTATTGGATTCGGGATGATACTTTAAAAAATTAAGATTCATAAAAATCACATGTTCCCTGAATATAGATATTACCATGACCCGAAAATCCATAATACAACCGGTTGATGGGTAGTGGATACAGGATTATTTGCCACCTTCCCGGTTTTCTTTGATTATTTTTGCTATCTGTTTTAAAAGATATGATTTTGGAGCTGTTTTATCAACCATCACTCTTCCGCTTACTTCCCACCATGACCTGGGATAAGCTTTATCTTCTTCTACTTCAGGGTTCAACCCCAATTTGGATGCAGCTTTTTCGATTTCTTTAAGTTCTGGTTCTCTAACGGACTTTTTCTTTGATATGATTCGACCATCGCTTCTCGTTCTTGTCCGGTCCAGATATACCGGCCAGATTACCAATTTTCCTCTATCGCGCATTAACATATTAGACAAATGTAACTTCATTAAATTTAAAGTTGGTTGATGTTTTTAACCCAGTGATGCCATAAGTACCAAAATATATATAATTATTTAAACGTTAGTAAATTTACATGATTGACCCGGAAACAAACATTACAGTAGAACCAGACCTTGAAGAATTTATACTTAACAATGATAAGGATTTCCGATTGTCCACAACCTGTGGTGGACCTATCCTGATACCTACTTCACTGAAACCCCCTAAACCATCGGATATAAAAATCGATATAGGTGAAAATACTCTATATATATCAAGGGTTCAGGCACGGTATGTGAGCCATCTAAACAAATCTATGATACTCAATTCTCCAATATGCGAACTTGACTGATTAAACTTTCAAATTATTTATTATTTTTTTGCCGGCAACTACATCATCAATTGAAAATACTTCCAGATTATAAATACCTCTATATCCTTTAATATCTTCAAGTATCGAAAAATCTATCATGCATTTTCCAGGCGCCTGATGTAGATCACCGTCATAATCCTCTGTCCATACTCCATAATTATCATGAAGATGCATATGAACTACATAATCTGATATTCTGTTTGCAAAATACCGCAGTTTTTGATTATCTCCACCACATGTAAGATTTGCATGACCGATATCAAATGTCACACCAAGATTATCTGAATTTACTTCTTCTACTGCCTGTAAAAGTTCATCAGCATCGCAGCATAAATTGTTTGTATCAGTACCTTCTTTGTTTTCAAGACCCAACATTACTCCATAATCTGATGCTGTTGATGCAAGTGATTTGAGATTATCCAACATTTTTGCAAACGATTTATATCTGTCCTGATGGATCTTACCCGGATGAATTACTACTACTCTTGTATCCAGTTTATTGGCAAGATTAATCGATTCTTCCATTAATCCAAACTGCTTATCATCCATGATTGTAGTATCAACAAGCAAATCGTCAGGATAGGTATCCACATCTGCAAAATATGGAGCATGCATGGATGTTAAGGCGCTGGATGTGGACAATTCATCATATACTTTTTTGAATTCATCATCCTGTAATTTCGAACCGTTATAAAGCCCCATTTTTGGTATATAGAGTTCTATAGAATCCACTTCATGCTTTAACTGGTATATACTTCCTGCCAGTGATGATGCTCCGATTATCATACCTAAAAAACTGGTAACTGGTTAAATAATGGTTTTGGTTAATAGGAAATCAAAATAACAAAAAATTTGTTATATAAAATTGAAGAAATATAAAGTTTAAATATTTAAAAACAATATTATCGGGTGTTGATTTTAAATCAAAAACCAAAAGCTTTATGAATGATTTGAGATTATCCAATCAAGTTAACAAAGTCTATTCCCTATCGATTATAATACAGCATACCCACACCAGGAGATGCTTATTACAGTTTTTTATACTGATTTATAATCATAAAAAGAAAGGAGGAAAATGAATGGACCCACTCTTAGGTATGGGTGTACTGGCACTTATGGGAGCTGCAGCAACCATTGCTGGCGCTACAGAGGATCTTGAATCTGATGTTGGATCGCAAAGTAATCCCAACTCTCAAGTGCAACTTGCACCCCAAATGATGCATCCACATAGAATATACAACAAAGCTATTTCTGGAGAACCACCATCAAACGCTCTAATGTGTGCGATTGGAGGTACCATAGCTTCAGTTATGATGAGTGCATATGGATTGTCTGTGGTTTTTGCAATTACATTTGGTGCAGCAATTGCCGCAGTTGTACACGGAACATATGCAGCATCATCATTTATGGGTAGAGTTTCCAGTCAGAAACGTTTTAAACAGCCTTTGTACCTTGATATTGTTAGGTCGCATACACCTGTTATCATAGGATATGCATTTTTAACCACATTCTTTATACTGGTTATATCCTATCTAATGTCATCGGTACTCAATCATCCATTCCCATTGCCGCTTCTTGCGTTTATATGGGGCATTACTGTTGGTGCTATTGGTTCATCCACTGGTGATGTACACTACGGTGCTGAACGAGAATACCAGAACGTTGAATTCGGGTCTGGTATAAACGCTGCCAATTCTGGAGATATCGTTAGATATGGAGAATCAGGCCTCAGGAACGGTATCGACAACGCTTGGTTCTGTTCAAAATTTGGAGGACCAGTCACAGGAATTGCATTTGGTATGACCGTTTTCCTCAGTGGATGGGTAACAACCGTATTCAATCCCGGAGAAAGTATTACAATGGGCTGGCTTTCAGTAATTGCCGGCTTGTTAATAGTTGCTATTTTGATAATCGGAAATCGAGTCATTGAAACCTGGGCACGCAGTACCTATGGTCCCTACCAAGAAGATGAAAGTGAAGAGGTGACTGCATGATAGATATCGTTGGAATTCTTTCAGCCAACCTATTATATGTGCTTCTTATTACTATCGGGGGCACACTTGTTTCGTTTAGTGTTCATTTTGTTCCTGTCGGTGGTGCACCTGCAGCAATGGCACAGGCACCAGGTATTGGAACTGGTACTGTGCAATTGGCTGCCGGTGCGGGTTTAACTGGATTAATTACCGCCGGTACAGTTTTGGGACTGACAAACAGTATTGCAATCGTCCTTGCATCTGGTGCAGTCGGTGCAATGTTAATGATTGGAAGTACCATGATCATTGGACAGATGGTATACGTTTTTGGAGTTGGTGTACCCCCAGCCGGTGGTAAATCCAAATATGACCCTATTACAAAAGACAAGCAAGACATCTATTCCTCTCAAGGTACTGAAGGACACGGTCTTCCGACTGCATCCTATATCAGTGGAATAATCGGCGGTGGTCTTGGTGGTCTTGGTGGATCACTGGTTTACTATTCACTGGTTAACGTCACCAATAATATAGGTATGACAGACCTTGCCGGTTTAGCAGGTATTTTTGCTGTTGGTATTTTCTTCATAAATGCAGTTATACCATCATACAACATCGGAGGGACCACAGAAGGTTTCCACGACCCCAAATTCAAAAGATGGTACAGAGCAGTAATTTCATCCATAATTGCAACATTTATGTGTGCAATTATAGGCGTACTCGCTATAGGAGGTCTGTAAAATGTCTGCAGGAGGATCTGGCGGACCAGCAACAGGTGGAATTGACCACAACAAAATAATAATATTCGGTATAATAGGCGCTCTCGTAGGAATTTATGCAGCTTATTTCCTCGTAGATACAATCGGGCCAGCGTTTTCGTTTATCGCTGGACTGGGCGCGATATGCTCCATTGTATGGGGTGCATCTGCTGTAAGAAGAGTCAGTAATTATGGACTTGGTACAGGTGTTCCGTCAATAGGAATGTTGGCAATTGGTACTGGTATGGTTGCATCCCTTTTTGGAATGGCGGTAGGAAGTATAGCAGGACCTGTGATATCATTTGCTACTGCATGTGTCATCGGTCTGGTGATTGGTATTCTTGCCAACCGTATCATTGGCATGGGCATTCCTATCATGGAACAATCCATGACTGAAATTGCAGGCGCTGGAAGCCTTACCATTGTTGCTCTCAGTACTACTATGTCAGGCACATTCATGATTGAAACTGTACTACCCAATGTCATTGGTACTGGGTATATCGCCATGATATTCATAATCGGTGCTCTTTCTATACTGCATCCGTTTAATGCCAATCTTGGACCCGATGAACACCAAGACCGTACATTGTCGACTGCTTTTGAAAAAGGTGCTATAGCTGTAATTATTGCAGGAATTGTAGCAACAACTACAGCTGGAGCCGCATCAATACCAACAATTCTGGTTGGTGCATTCATCTGGTACACTGCATTCTCGAAATTCTATGAGTACATCAAAAGAGATGCACACAAAGTAGTTGGAACCGGACTACTACCAACCGAGGAGGAGTTAGAATGACCACCGTACATGTAGCACCTGAAGTGAATCTGGTAATGGACCCGATGAGCGGTTTGGTAGCAACAGAAAGAGAAGACATAATATCATACTCCATGGATCCAATACTGGAACAACTGGATGAACTGGATAAAGTTGCAGATGATATGGTTAATTCATTGTCACCGAATATGCCGTTGCTTAATTCCAACCCCGGGCGTGAACGCACCTCATATTATGCAGGAATTGCATCTAACGCCTTCTACGGCATAATCGTGGGACTGATATTTGCAACAATTATCATCATAGCTCTGTACGCCATGGGCCAGTTCGGAGGAGGTTTATAAAATGGCAGAAAAAAAAGAACCTGCTGAAGGGTGGCCAATTCTTAAAGGTGAATACGAGGTAGGAGACCCCAATAACTGTGTTGCAGTTATTACATGTGGTTCCCATCTTGAAGGCCAGCCAATGCTTGATGCAGGAGCTTCTATCGTCGGACCCTGTAAAACAGAAAATCTGGGTCTTGAAAAAGTGGTCTCACACATCATATCAAATCCAAACATCCGCTACCTGATTGTCACCGGTGCAGAGGTTAAGGGACATATCACCGGTGAAGCAATGATGATGCTTCATAAAAATGGTGTTAAAGACAACAGAATTGTAGGCGCTACTGGTGCAATTCCATACGTTGAAAATCTTACAGAAGAATCTGTAGAAAGACTCCAACAACAACTTGAAGAATGTGTAGATTTATTAGGTACTGAAGACCTTAACACCATCACATCAAAAATCAAAGAACTTGCTGAAAAAGATCCTGGTGCCTTTGATGCCGAGCCAATGATTATACAGCTCGAAGAAGAAGAGGAAGAAGAAGAGGAAGGCGGAATCAAACCGATGTCCGCTGAAATCGCGACTATACAGGCAAGAATCAGGAATATTGAAAAGGATATGATCAATGCAGGTGAAATGAACAAACTTCATTCTGGTGTACTTGCCGGTAAAATCGAAGGCATCATGGTAGGACTGGTCCTATCACTGTTTGTCCTTGGACTCCTGTTGTTTGGAGGTATGTAATATGGCAGAAGAAGAGGAATACGGACAGGGTGTACCCAAAGTTATAAACCCATTAATGGGACCCATCGAATCCGTTGTAGAAAAGATTCGTTACAGAGGTCAATTAATTGCAAGGAACCAGAAATTAGATTCCGGTGTATCTGCAACTGGTACTATAGGGTTTGCAATTGGTTTTATAATTACAATGATTTTGACACTTGTAATCCCATTCTTGGTTTGGCAGGTGGTATAAATGAGCGACAGTAATGAAAATAGGAGCATACCGAGTGTAATTGTAGACCCTGATGAATATAATGAAGTGGTTAAAAGACTCGACCGTATAGATGAGAAGGTTGAGTTTGCCAATAGTGAAATAGCACAGCGTATAGGTAAAAAGATAGGCAGAGATATAGGAATCCTGTATGGAGCAGTCACTGGAATACTGATATTTTTAATCTATATTTCAGTATCATCAATGTTCTGATTAAGAGGTGTTTAAATGTTTAGATTTGATAAAAAACAGGAAGTCTTCAAAGTAGGAGATGTCCATTTTGGAGGACAACCCGGCGAATACCCTACTGTTCTGGTAGGCACAATGTTTTATAACCGACATAAAATCGTAACTGATGAAGATAAAGGAGAATTTGACAAAGAAGCCGCCGAAGAACTCTGGAAAACACAGGAAGAGATGGGAGATATTACCGGCAATCCCTATGTTAACCAGATTGTTGGGGAAACAAAAGAAGCTATCAGGAATTACATAGACTGGTTTGTAGAAGTAGATGACAGTACACCATTTTTGATAGATTCTTCTGATGGAAGTGTACGTGCAGAAGCCGCCAGATATGTTACAGAAATTGGAGTTGCTGACCGTGCAATCCACAACTCAATTAATGCAAGCATCCACGAAGATGAAATTGAGGCTGTTAGCCAGAGTGACATGGAAGCTTCAATTGTACTTGCATTCAATGCAACTGATCCATCTGTAAAAGGTAAAATGGATATACTTGAAGAAGGCGGCGGTGGTATAGAAAAAGGATTGCTTGAAATTGCAAGAGAAAGTGGTATCACCAAACCACTGGTAGATGTAGCAGCAACTCCACTCGGTGCAGGTGCAGGTGCTTCAATGAGAAGCGTTACCACTGTTAAAGGTCACTTAGGACTTCCTGCCGGTGGAGGATACCACAATATGTCATCAGCATGGGATTGGATGAAGCAGTTCAAAAAAGAACACAAAGAAGCATATATGCCTGCTGATGTAGGTACAAATCTTGTTGCCCAGACACTCGGATCCAATTTCCAGCTATATGGTCCGATAGAAAACGCAAAGACTGTATTCCCTGCCACTGCAATGGTTGACATTATACTTGGTGAAAACGCCAAGGAACTTGGTATAGAACTTGCAATGGAAGACCATCCATTATACAAACTGGTATAAATACCAGTTTCTTTTTCTACTCTTTTAAAACAAATACTTTATAAGAGCATAACCCTACACTCAGTTCATGACAGACATTATGCTTTTATGGGATACAAAAACATTATTTGAGAAACTTTTTCAGGAAAATGAGCTTGGCTGTAAACGGGTCATCTCCAGTTCACTGGGGACACCTTTTCTACCCCCATGCAAATCGGTTATAATTCCCACTGGTTTTGCCAACCCACAGTACACTACAATTTCTTCAGGTATTGAACAGAACAATAAATCATTTGAAAAATTCCTGAAAAACGGTGGTATGGTTACAGTATTTGGACCTATGGTATCTGAATATCATTATCAGTGGTTACCTGTACAGCTCACCTATATACAGAGACACAAGTCCACACCGCTTCAAAATGTAGGAGAACATGAAGCACAATCCATAATTGAAGACCTCAGCGAACCGGTCGAATGCGATGGATATTTTTCAGAAACAGATGGACAAGTATTGTATAAAAACGATGAAAATCAACCTGTAATGGTTGTCAGGGAATACGGTGATGGATTAATAATCGCAACCACTATACACGAATTTCCTTCCAGTAAATTCCTTACATGGATAAAAAATAGCGGTAGAAAAACACAGATTTAAACTTATTTTTTGGTTTTTACCGTTTTATCCGAACGCAAACGTTTTAATTCATCAGGTTCGTTTCTAATTCTTAGTACAAATAGCCCTGAACACGGTTTGACATACTGGAAAAGCAGGTCAGAATCCTTCACACCAACCGGTATTTCATGACCACCTCTTAATACCACTCCCAGCAGTTTATATCCACCCGGTACATAGAATATTTCATCTGAATTTTGTTTTATGTATTTTTCACTTTCTGAAGGTGTCACACCGCTCAGGACGATTTCGTAGGGTAGGTCACTTATACATGTCATATTATTGAATCCTTATTCATGGTTGTTCGATTACAAGATCTGAAACTCGTATTCCACTTTCAACAATCCTGCCCACTACTTTACCATCCACCATATCGGCAGCTTCGTCAGCCTGCTCTTCTGGAAGGATTATCACAAATCCCATTCCCATGTTAAAGGTTTTATACATTTCCAAATCTTCAATATTACCTTTTTCTTGCAGGAATTTAAAAATGTCGCTTACTTCAAACGGGTCGTAAAAATCAAATCCCAGCTCTGTAATCCTGTTAAGTTTCAAAAGTCCACTACCTGTAATATGAGCAAGGCCGTGTACTTCCAGTTTTTTAACCACATCGAGTACTTCCAGATAAATACGGGTTGGTTTTAGTAATTCTTCACCTATTGTAGTGGATGTATTATAGGGGAACTGGTCAGAATAGGAATAACCAGAGTTTTCGACCACTTTTCTTGCCAATGTGTATCCATTACTGTGGATCCCATTACTTGGTATCCCTACTATTGCATCCCCCTGCTGAATATTATCCCCGGTGATTATCGAGGATTTGTCAACCATTCCAAGACAGGTACCTGCAAGGTCAAATCCTTTGATAATATCCGGCAGGGTAGCCGTTTCCCCGCCTACTATCGAAATATTTGCTATTTCTGCTCCTTTTGCAAGACCTTCCCCTACCTGTTCAGCAAATTCTTTGCTATAGGATTCCACTGCAAGATAATCAACAAAAGAAAGAGGTTCAGCACCAATAGCAAGTAGATCGTTTACATTCATTGCAATACAATCAATACCTACCGTGTTCCATTTCTGCATTTCATTGGCAATCAGAACCTTTGTACCAACACCATCGGTTGTCAATGCGAGTGCATATTCACCAAAATCAATAAGACCGGAATAATGACCGATTTCACTCAGTGGTGCACCTATTCCCTCACGTTTATATTTCATCTTGCTGGTAATAGATTTGATGGAATCCTCTTCTTTTTTAATATCAACACCTGAATCCGAATATGTCATACGGTCTCCCAATTTATTCCTCCCGCTTCTTTGATTCAAGTTCAAACTCTTTATGCAATACCCTTACAGCGTCAAATGCTTCCTCTTCACTGACTACAAATGAAATATTATGCTGGGACGAACCCTGACTGATGGCAACCACATTGATATTATCTTTTCCAAGAGAACTAAATACTCTACCAGATACTCCCGGTATGCCTGCCATGCCTGCACCTACAACTGCAACCACACAAATATTGTTATCATAGGTCACATCCTTTATAACATTTTTATCAAATTCTGAATTGATGGCATTTACTGCTGCTTCCAGATGGTCTTCATCGACCACTATAGACATATTGGATTCAGAAGATGCCTGACTTATCATTATAATGTTTACGTTGGCATCTGCAAGAGAATTAAATACTCTGGCTGCTGTACCGATAGTACCTACCATTCCGGCACCAGATATATTGACAAGTGATACCTTTTTAATAAGGGTAACAGCTTTTACCACATCTTCTGTTGGTTTTTGTTCGGATACTACCAGAGTTCCAGAAAAATTAGGTTCAAAAGTGTTTTTGACCCTAACCGGTATTCCGTTCCTTATTGCAGGTTCAATTGCTCTGGGATGAAGCACTCTTGCTCCAAAATATGAAAGTTCCATTGCTTCTGCATAAGATATCCAGGACATTGACCTTGCTTCAGGTACTATCTTTGGGTCTGTAGTCATTATACCGTGAACTTCTTTCCACAACCAGATTTCATCTGCGTCGATGGATGCTCCTATGATTGATGCACTAAAATCAGACCCCCCTCTTCCGAGGGTGGTTATTACTCCATCTTTGTTTTCGGCAATAAACCCTGTCACAACAGGTATACATTCAGAAAGATCTGTCCTGAGTGTTTCACCCACTCTCTGATAACTCTGTTCAAGTGGTTTGGCACTTCCATATTCATTATCGGTTACTATCCCTACATCTCCACCTGTGTACATTTTTGATTTGATTCCAATAGACCTGATTGCTCCTGATACTATAGGAGCGGCAAGACGTTCACCATAGGAGGAGATATAATCTATTGAACGAGGTGTAAGTTCACCCAGATAACATATACCAATAAGCGCCTTTTCCAGTTCATCAACCCTGCAGTCAATTGTCTGGATAGTTTCATCAATAATTTCTTCATCATCTATAGCTTCATGAACAGCGCTGTAATGTTTATGAGTAAGGTCAGAGATAAATTCTTTAATCTGTGAAACCTTGCCTTTTTTGGATACTTCAATTGCATTAGAAAGCAATCCATCAGTTACACTTCCCAATGCAGATGTTACCGCAACTACCTCATAACCAGAGTTATAATAATCTTTCAAAAGTTGTGCTACATACCTTATGTTATTGCCATCTGCAATGGATGTTCCTCCAAATTTCATCACAATTCTCATTATTTAATCCCGTCACAGCAATTCGTTATTTTAATAAAAGTTAAAGATATAAATTATCCGCTGTATTATAGATAGCTCAATCAATCTGTGTTTATAATAGTTTTTCCATTCACAACCATATTTATCTGAGCAAACTCAGGATGAAAAACGCCAGAATAGAAAACACAACAACTGTTATAACAGCCGACAAAGCTGTAACTAACCCGCTATTTTCAGATATTCCTGCTGAATTTGAACCTTCCGAATTTATACTGGAATTTATCTCTGTACTATTAGTTGTCAGTCTGTCAAACACTGAACCTGCTAAATTTTTCAGTTTATTACCTATCTTTGAAGAATTATCAGATAGATTCAAACTTGATTCATTCGAATTATCAGATGTGGATTTGACCACAAACTCTGTTGTTTGTTTTTTATTAACACCTTCTTCAGAAACGGCTGTAATAGTTGTATTATGAACACCACCGGTTAGATTACCAGTTAAAGTCACATAAGTACCTGAATCCACATCATTTCTAAAGTCTATCTGTTTATCATCAAGTTCAACCATCACTTCAGAAAAGTTGCCGTTTTTAAGTGTGTAGGAAACAATCGCCTTGTCACCCTTGGTAAGCCCATCACCATCCAAATCCTTTACTGTTGTGTTTAAAGTAATATCAGAATCAATACCTGAACTGGAATCAAAATTGTAATCCTTTCTGAGAGTCATCTTTTCAAGGAAAACTGTATTGTAATCTTTACTTGTAAACAATTCACTCAATTTAGCCAAAAATATTGTTGTACTATCTTTGCTGGTCTTTCTTGTGTATGTAAAATAATCGCCTACATTAGTCTCTGTTTCTTTAACAGTAGAACCATCCTTTTTTAATGTTAAAACTGCTGATTCCTGACCAAAATTACCAACATGAAGTGTATAATTGTTTTTAAGCTCCAGTGGATTGATATTATTAACTGATTCTGTATCATCAATTATAAGGTAATTATCGGTTTCTATTTCAGGGTCTAAATGTTGTTCAATTTTGTATTTTACCGATACATCATTTGATGTTTTTATTAATTCAATTGGAGTGATACGAATTATAAGATATTGTTTTTCATCTCCATTTTCAGTTACAGTTTTTCTATATTCAAATGGGTCGTTTTCTTTGCTAAACTGGTCATCTGTATCAACTTTTTCACCGTTAAAATAGAGTTCTATCCAGCTATTACCTGTTCCATCATTGATATCACGCACTTTGAAGGAATAACCCTGCTCCAGTGAATAGGTATCTCCGATATCCAGTGAATCCTTACAATAGTGTATCATTACATCTGATTCCTGTGCAGATACTGTTGTAGATGCCAAACCAGATAATACTAAAGCTATAAGTACAAAATATATATATCTCATAGATAAATCAACATCTATTATTTGTTGGAATTATTTTAATGTCCTTTTTATATTTAGGGCATTGATAAATTAATTTATTGGTGTTATACTCTGCAATCAAGGTGAACAGATGAAATACATAGTACTTATAGGAGACGGAATGGGTGATTATCCCATCAAAGAACTGGACAACCAAACTATCCTGCAAAACGCAAAAACCCCGAATATGGACTATATTGCAAAACACGGCATTACCGGACTTGCTAAAAATGTTCCCGAGGGCATGCATCCTGGAAGTGATATTGCCAACATGTCTATTATCGGCTATGACACAAAAAAATACTACACAGGAAGAGCGCCTCTTGAAGCGGCAAGCATGGGTATAACACTTGAAAAAGATGACGTAGCTTTCAGATGCAACCTTATTACAATAAATAATGATATTATAAAAGACTACAGTGCAGGACATATAGCAACTGAAGACGCAAAAATTTTGGTTAAAGAGATAAACCAGCAACTTGGAAACGCTAATATTCAATTCTATCCAGGTATGAGTTACAAACATCTCATGGTTGCCAAAAATAACATTGGTGCAGATGCAAACTGTACACCCCCGCATGACATAATGGGTAAAGACAAAAATACCCATATGCCTTCAGGAAAAGATTCAGGAACTCTTTCTGATTTGATTGACAGGTCGTACATGGTTCTCAAAGACCACTGGGTAAATACTGACCGCATTAACAGCGGTAAATCTCCAGCAAATTCAATATGGCTATGGGGTCAGGGTTATGCACCAGAAATTCCGCATTTTAAAAAACTCTATGGATTGTCCGGGTCTATAATATCAGCTGTTGACCTCATAAAAGGGATAGGAACATATGCAGGTCTTGATGTCATAGATGTACCCGGTGCAACCGGATATCTGGACACAAACTATTCAGGAAAAGCAGAATACGCCATTGAATCACTCCAAAACCACGACATTGCTATTGTACATGTTGAAGCTCCCGATGAAGCGGGTCATATGGGAAGTATCGATGCCAAAACACAAGCAATTGAAGATTTTGACAGAATGGTAGTCGGCAAAATCCTTGAATTTGTACAGAATGATAAATTGAATGAGGATTACACAATATTGGTAACACCCGACCATCCCACCCCTATATCTCTGAATACCCATACATCAGATCCTGTTCCTTTTGCAATTTATTCCACTATAATTAAACATCCCGATGAAGTCGAATCGTTTAATGAAAAATCCATGATAAACGGATGCCTGGAAACAGTAAATGGCAACAACATTATAAATCTGATGTTAGACCTCAACCAATAATAAACAGTATCTATCACCCTTTTTTTATAATTATTTAACCAAAATTTTTTTATAGTATCACTGACAATTGGAATAATGGTTCAAACTTGAACGAAGTAATAATAGGGGACATAACGCAAGGAGTGGAGACTATGGCACGTGGTATAATCAGATGGGATCCAGTAGAAGATATAACACGAGCACTGGATAAATTTGCACCGGGTGGAGAAATGCTTGCTGGAAGAACATTAGCTCCGCTGGTAGATATCAAAGATGATGATAACAACATTATAATCAACGCCGATTTACCGGGAGTTAATAAAGAAGACATTGATATAACGGTCAGTGATAACACTGTACAGATTAATGCAAAATGTAGTAAAGAATCCACTGAAGAAGTATATTACAGGCAGGAACGTACCTATGAAGGATTCTCAAGAACTATAGTATTACCAGAAGCAGTTACTGAAGAAGGTGCAAGTGCAAAACTTGAAAACGGTGTACTAAAAGTTACACTACCCAAATTAGAAAAAGAACATAAAATAACCGTACAATAAAAGGGGGAATTATAAATGGCTGAAATGATAAGAAGAGGACCTACAGGAATGAGAAGAAGGAGACCAACAGGAATCGCAAGAGGACCGTCGTTATTCTCATGGGATCCCTTTGAAGAACTCAGAGAGACCCAGCAGCATTTAAGTGATTTATTCGAGAACCTTATGCCTGCCGAATGGGCAGAAAGTGAAACCTTTGCACCACTTGTAGATGTAAAAGAAGAGGATAACAACGTTGTTGTTACCGCTGACATGCCGGGCGTAAACAAAGAAGATGTGGACATCAATGTCAGAGACGACATGGTAGAAATCAATGCCCAGCATAAAGAAGAATCCGAATCTGAAGAAGAAGGATTTTACAGGAAAGAACGTACATATAAAGCATTTTCCAGAGCTGTACCACTGCCAGCATCTGTAACTGAAGAGGGTGCAAGTGCAAAACTTGAAGATGGTGTCCTGAAAATTACTCTACCAAAAGCCAGTGGGAAAGAAGAAAAGAAAATTACAGTCGAATAAACAAAAAGGAGGTAATATACAATGGCTGAAATGATAAGACGAGGACCCTCTGGAATGAAACGAAGAGACCCCTTTGAAGAAATCAGAGAAACTCAGGATTATTTAAGTGATTTATTCAACCGATTTGCACTTGGAGGATTCAGCGGGGTTACAGGTACAACATTCTCGCCGCTTGTAGATGTAAAAGAAGAGGACAACAATGTTGTCGTTACCGCTGACATGCCGGGTATCGATAAAGATGGCGTTGATATTACAGTAAGAGACGATATCTTAGAAATAAGTGCCAAACGCAGTGAAGAGTCAGAAACCGAAGAAAAAGGATATTACCGCAAAGAGAGAACCTACAGTGAATTTTATAGAACCGTCCCATTACCGGTTACTGTAGATGAAGAAAGTGCAAGTGCAAAACTTGAAGACGGTGTCCTGAAAGTCACTCTGCCCAAATCTGAAAAAGAGAAAGAACGCAAAATCACTGTTGAATAAAGTGGATAATCAATTGAATCGATTTATCCACTAATTTTTTGATTAATATTGGCGGCATCAGACATTATAATTTCATCATATTTTTGCTCAGTCGGGGTAACTTTCATCATCGCCGCACAATAGATGTTATATAGATGATATTATATAGTCCTACTGCTATTTTTAATTCTATAATCTAAAAGAGGAAGATAATTGAAATTAGAAGCGTTTACTGTAGATAATATACCCCTGATTAAAAAGGGCGATGATCTTGCAGAAATAATAAGTAATAACATCGAGTTAGATGACGGAGATATTGCTGTAATCGCTTCCACAATTGTAGCCAAATCCGAAGGTCAGGTATTCAAACTTGAAGATATAAATCCTTCTGAAAACGCAGTAAGAATTGCAAACAAAAACCGTTTTAATCCTGCTTTTGTACAGGCGGTTCTTAACAGAAGTAGAGAATGCCTTGTCGAATCCCCAATAATGCTTGTTGAAACATATAATGGAAACGTCTGTATAAATGCTGGAATAGATGACTCAAATATAGAAAAAGGTTTTATTCTTGACCTGCCGGAAAACCCCGATGAAAGTGCTGAACTGATTGGTTCACGTCTTAAAGAACTTACCGGCAAACAGTTAGGAGTAATCATTACTGATACAAACGGCAGGGCTTTTAAAACCGGACAGACAGGCGTAGCAGTGGGTGTATATCAACTTCCAGCAATCAAAAACTGGCGCGGTGAAACAGACCTTTACGGTCATGCTCTTGAAATCACAGAAGAGGCTGTTGCGGATGAAATTGCCGGTACTGCCAATTTGTTGATGGGAGAAGGAGACGGTGGTAACCCTGTGATAATTGTAAGAGGGATGAATATCTTAACCGAGGAAAAAAGAACGGTTAAAGAGATGCATCGTCCAGACGACGAAGATATAATCAAAAAGGGTTTACGCTGTTTGAATCAGTCAAATTCCTGACTGAAATTAATGGTTTCGATTCCCGCATCGGAAAGGAATTTCAGTGCTTCATCATCGGGATAATCTGAAAAATAAATCACCTTTTTTATATTGGCATTGATTATCATTTTTGCACAAAGTATACATGGCTGATGTGTACAGTAGATAGTTGCATTGTCGGTACTCACGCCATGAAGAGCCGCCTGGATAATAGCGTTTTGTTCGGCATGAACTGCACGACATTTTTCATGCTGTGTTCCTGACTCTATATTATACTGCTGTCTAATACAACCAATATCAAGACAATGTTCAAGGTTGCTAGGTGCTCCGTTATAACCGGTGGATATAATTCGCTTGTCCCTTACAATAACAGCGCCTACTTTGTTACGCAGGCATGTAGCTCGTTTTGCAACAACCGATGCTATCTCAAGAAAATATTCATCTATACTGAGTCTATCCTCATTATCTGTCATCAATATTCATAAAATAAAAAGTGGTATATATAATTATAAGTGTTTAATCACCCAAACAATTGGAAGGAAATTTTTAAAAATATATCATGTCCTTTACAGTATCAGAGGTTTGAAGAGTATGAAGGATTACTTTAAAATTTAGTTAATGTGGAGTTATTAACCATGAGATTTGGTCTGATAGAAAACCTGGATTCATTTGTAAAAAATCATAACGACCGGCAGGTTATAATGCTACCTGTTGCAGTTTTTCTGGTTTCACTTTTAATTATAGGAATGATGTTTTTTAGCAGTGGTTCCCCCGTTAGACTCGGAATGGAATTTGAAGGTGGTTCCATGATTGCCATGACCACTGAGGATTCTACCGATTATCTGGAAGAACAGTATTCCGAGTTTCCTATACAGGATTTGCGTAAGTCTGGTGGAAGAGTAACAATGCAGTTTGGACCCATGGATAGTGAGCAACAAATTGCTATTGAAGATGAGATATCCTCCAAGTATTCAAATGTAGAAATACGACAGATTGGACCTGTTTACGGGGAATCCCTACAAAGGCAGGCACTGATGGCACTACTTATTTCGTTTATAGGTATGGCTGCTGTGGTTTATTTGATTTTCAGAACCCTTGTACCCTCATTTGTAGTTATTGCTTCTGCTGTTTCTGATATAACAATTGCTGTCGCACTTATGAACCTTACAGGAATTGAACTATCTTTTGGCACTGTTGCAGCATTATTAATGATTATAGGGTACTCTGTAGACAGTGATATATTGCTCAACAATCGTTTGTTAAAGAGAAAGGGTAACCTTGATGAAAAAATAACCAGAGCAATGCATACTGGAGTTATCATGACAACTACTACACTTTCAGCAGTTGTTATGCTCTATCTCATATCAACCTATACATATCTTATCATACCCTGGATTTCTCAGGTGAGTATATTATCCGACATATCCGTAGTGCTTATCTTCGGATTAGCCGCAGACCTGTTGAATACATGGGTGTTCAACACCGGGGTACTGAGATGGCATCTTGGAAAAGGTAAAGGCAGGAGGTCAAAAGCATGAGTGATGATGAAGAAAACGGTAGTCTGCTGAGAGACAGAAGAGTTCAGATTTTTATAGTAGCTATTATAGCGTCCCTTATTGCTATACAGCCTATATACATCCCCGGTGAAGGTGCACAATCAAACCTTAATTATGGACTCGACCTTGAAGGTGGTTCATGGCTCCAGTTACAGCTTCAGGGTGCTATCGCTCAGGTTGATGGTGACTCCGGTGAAATGGTGAAAAAGATTGTAGAATCGTCAATAGATGCAGATATTACGATAACCAATGTGAATATACCTCCCGATGACAGTACCACTGGAACTGTGACATTTGTTACAAACAGCACCCTTACCCAGTCGCAGATAAACCTTTTAAATATTGGTCAGGCTTCTATAAACAGAGAAGATAACCAAACCAATGTAGAAATCCAGACCACAAAGCAAAGACTGATTACTTCTTATTTATCCAATGCTTTGGATACTGAAGTAGTACCCTTGCCCCGTCAGGACAGTACAGAGTATGAAATACGAACTTCTGTTTCACACCAAGAACTACAGAACCTGATGCAAGAAGTTGATGGATCAATTGTAACAGGTCCAGAAGGGTCTCCACTATACCGAGAAGGCGTTACTGAAGATACAAGAGAACTTACCAAAGAAACACTGAGTGAAAAACTGAACGCCCTTGGTCTGAAAGATATACCCGTACGCAGTGCCGGTGAAAATTACATTCTGATTGATTTTGCCGGTGTTGATCTTGCCACTGCAAAAGAGGTTGCTCAGCAACCCGGTAAATTCGAAATACGGATTGTTACCGAAGGCAACAGAACCCGTCATGTCCTGTATGGAGAAGAGATAAAAAGTGTAGGAGTACCAAGTTTCCAGAATCAGCAATGGAATGTTCCGTTTACTCTATCAGACCCGGGTGCAAAATCACTCCAGAAAGCCGCTATAGAAACAGGTGCAATCAATAATCCTTCTGAACATCCTCTAAAGATGTATCTTGATAATGAGCAGATATATAGTGCTCCGTTAAGTCCATCCGCTGCCAATACTCTGCAGGATTCACTTATCTACTCCTGGCAATCATCAGTCGGCGGAGGAGAAGAAGGAAAAGACGAAGCCGAACAGCTCCAAATACACCTAAGAGCAGGTGCATTACCGGTAAATGTTGAAATCGTCGGTTCTGGACACATCGATGCATCACTTGGTGAGCAATTCAAAACACTGGCAGTTTTAGCAGGTTTATTTGCTCTGATAGGAGTTGCAGGTGTTATATACAACAAATACCGGGAAAAGCGTATTCTTATTCCAATGGTTGGAATATCCTTCAGTGAAGCGGTCATGATACTGGGATTCTCCGCTGCTATCGGATGGCAGCTTGATCTTCCAAGTATTGCAGGTATTATAGCCGCCATTGGTACAGGTATAGACCATCTGGTAATCATAACAGATGAGGTATTATACGAAGGAAAATTGCCTCCCACAAAGATATATCTTTCAAGGATTACCAAAGCCTTTGGAATTATAATAGGTGCAGCAGCAACAACAATTATAGCCATGTCGCCTCTGATGGTTCTTGGTTTTGGTGCACTGAGAGGTTTTGCACTTACAACTATTGTAGGCGTATTAATCGGTGTGTTCATTGCAAGACCGGTTTACGGAAAAATCATAAAAGAGGTGCTTAAAGATACCACCACGGACGGTACTGATATACAAGAATAAGGTGTGGATTAGATGAAGGATATCTGGACTGTAAAATACAAACCGAAAAAACTTGATGATATAGCAGGTAATGAGTTTTCTATCAATACATTGAAAAAAATATTAAAGTCCAATAACCTTCCACACCTTATTTTTCAGGGTCCTGTCAATTCCGGTAAATCATCCACTGCTTTTGCACTTGCAAATGAACTCTATGGCAAACATTACGAAAACAATTTTACGTATTTCAATGCTTCTGATTTTTTTGACCAGGGAAAACGATATCTAGTCAGAGATAGGCGATTTGCACGTATAATCGGTACTCAAGACCCCAAAAAAATACGCATGAGCGTATTATCCATATTCAAACAAATTATCAATGAATATGCGAGTATGCGACCTATTGATTCTGATTATAAAATCATATTCATAGATGATGCACAATCTCTGGATTCCAGTTCCCAACAAGCTCTTCGACGTATCATGGAAAAATACACCTCAACCTGCAGGTTCATACTTTCTACAACCCAACCGTCAAAACTTATACAGCCATTAAAGTCCCGGGGTTTAAGGTTGTTTTTCACCTATGTAACCGAAAAAGAGCTTAAAAATTATATTCAACCAATTGCTGAAAACGAAGACATACAATTTACAGAAGACGGTCTCGAAGCACTGTGGTATGTATCCAGAGGAAACATTTCCAGAGCATTAACCACAACACAAATAGCGTATTTGCATTCAAAGGATGAGGATACAAATATATCCCTGCAGGACATTTATGAAGCTGTATTGAATGAAATTCCTGAAAAAGAAAATATCGACCAGCTTTTTAGTGCAGCTGTTAACAAAGATATCGACACAGCACGCAAAATTATAGACAATTTGCTGATTGAAAGCGGTTTTTCAGGATACGAAATACTGGAATCTCTTTATGATGTAGCGGTTGAATCCGGTGACAACGACCTGAAAGTTGCTGATATGGTTAAAAAAATCGCAGAAATTGATTTCCACATGCTTGATGCCGCAAATGCACGTATACAGTTGGAATATCTGATAACTGATTTGTATTGAAAAACTTTAATTACCCTTACTAATTAATCCTTCATGTAAAAGTAACCTTTTTTGAATAAAAATGTCAGAAAATACAGATGATTTTAACCGGGTGTGCAGACAACTTCTTGAAATGGTGCTGGATGGTACAATAACCAGCAACACAGAATTGAACAAAGCCAAGAAAAGATTGAGTTCAGCCTATCGGTTTTCCTCGCTTCCGAGAAATTCAGACATTATAACGGTGGGTACTGAAGAAGAACAAAAACAGGCAATGGAGATACTTCGCCGTAAACCTGTACGCACTATTTCCGGTGTAGCAGTGGTTGCTGCAATGACCTCTCCCGCCCCATGTCCTCATGGTGTATGTGTCCCATGTCCCGGTGGTCCGGATTCAGAATTTAATTCCCCCCAAAGCTACATGGGCCTTGAACCTGCAACCAGACGTGCTATTCGTAATGAATACGACCCATATAAACTGGTCACATCGCGTTTATCCCAGTTAAAAGAAATCGGACACGATGTAGACAAGGCTGAACTTATCGTTATGGGTGGTACATTTACATCAAGGTCTATAGATTATCAGGAATGGTATACCAAAAAATGCATTGAAGCAATGAACGATTTCTATGACACTTCATGGAGAAATAACGCCCATACAATCGGTAAAACCCAGCCATATATACCTCTTGAAGAGGTGCAGAAGGCAAATGAAAACGCCCCTATAAGAAACATAGGCATAACCTTTGAAACCAGACCTGACTGGACAAATACTCAACATATAGACAGAATCTTGGAACTGGGTGCTACAAAAGTAGAAATCGGTGTCCAAAGTGTATACGATTTTGTACTTTCAAGGATTAATCGGGGACATACCGTCAATGATACTGCTGAAGCAAACCGTATGTTAAGAGATAGCGGGCTTAAAGTTGGATTTCACATGATGCCAAACCTTCCAGGCATGGGTTATGAGCGCGAACTTCGAGGATTTGAGAGGTTGTTTGATGATTCGCGGTTTATGCCTGATTACCTAAAGATTTATCCAACTCTTGTAACAGAAGGTACTGAACTCTATAAGATGTGGGAAAGAGGTGAATACACCGCTCTTGATGACGATGAAGCCGTAGAACTGATTTCAGATGTTAAAGCAATGCTTCCAAAATGGGTGCGTTTGCAGAGAATCCAGCGAGATATACCATCCCAGCAGATATTTGCCGGTGTTAGAAAAAGCAATATCCGCCAACTTGCAAGAGAACGTCTCCAGGAAAAAGGTGGAAAATGCCGGTGTATCAGATGCAGGGAAGTGGGACACAACATCCTGAAAGGTATTGAACCCAGTGATGAAAATATCGAATTTACTGTAGAATCCTACAATTCCTGTGGAGGAGTAGAACATTTTCTTGCTTTTGAAGATGTAAAACAGGACATACTAATAGGATTCCTGAGGCTTCGATTTCCTGCAAGACCCCACCGAAATGAACTGCATGATGCAGCTGTTGTAAGGGAATTGCATGTTTATGGTTCAATGGCACCGTTTGGAAGTTCAGAAAATAAATACTGGCAGCACAGAGGTTACGGTTCCGAACTGCTCGAACAGGCAGAGAAAATATCATATAATAGCGGCCACAAAAAACTGGCAATCATAAGTGGTATTGGCGCTCGCGAATATTATCGAAAATTTGGATATCACCTTGATGGGGTCTACATGTCAAAACGTCTTTATTAATGGTGCAAAAAACGATATCTATATAAACAGATTATTAGGGTTGGTTAAAAATGCTATTAATGTATTATATACCAGTAATCCATTATCGAAACTACATTGACAGTCATGATTACAATGTCTGAAAAAGATACATTTGACCAAATATTTGACAAACTGAACGAAATCAACGACAAACTGGACAGACTATTACAGGATACAAACAACAGCAACATAAATGAGAAAGACAAAGAAAGCATAATATCAAATTCTATGGATGTGATGACACTTATATCACTTCCAGAACACCTTCGCACTACAGCAACCACATTACTTAAACTGGAACAGGCGACTGCCAATGAAATAGCAGAGATAACTGAAAAAGAAAGGGCGGTTGAAAGTAATTATCTAAACCAGTTGGTTAAACTGGGATATGCTTACAAATTCAGGAAGGGAAAACAGATATACTTTAAATTCGATGATAACGTGAATTAACAATAATTTTAATAAATATTAATTGAGTGGGAATTATATGAGTTTTACACTGGCGGTTCATTCTTCTAAAGGGGGCACTGGAAAAACCAGTATTGCTATAAATCTTGCAGGTGCATATGCATCAGAAGGTTACAACGTATGCCTTCTTGATTTTGATTTCAAAGCACCATCATTTACCAATTTTTTCAAAATAAAACCCAGATACTGGATTAATGATGTCCTTCATGACAGATGCAGTATTAAAGATGCAGTAAATGATATTAGCAACGATTTTGAAACATCTGGACATTTATATGTAGGTCTTACAGACCCGGATATAGAATCCATCCGCGAGATTTCAAGTAAAGACCGTGACTGGCAGTCAAAAGCCCTGAGATACCTTATAAGAGCAAAAAAAGAACTTATTGATTCAGGAATAGACATCGTTATACTGGATACAAGCCCGGGTATTGACTATGAGTCAATCAATGCTGTTGCAACATCCGATTATATCGCGGTTGTGGTTAAACAAAACTATACATGCATCAAAAGTACTGAACAGGTAATAGACGGCATCTACAACATACTTCACAAAAATTGTGCCATAATTGAAAACATGTGCCATGATGGATATTTATACCCTAAAAATAGTAAAAATCAAAACACACCTGTTATAGAATCAATTCCATGTATGTGCGATATAACTGCAAAAACCGACAATGACCTCATCGTATTTTCTGAACCTGACCATGTTTTTTCAAGGGCGATGTATAAAATATCACAAAATATTATACAAAGCAGTTAATCTTTATTTTTGTCCTCCAAATCCTTATTTTTCTCTTCCTGTTCTTCATCCAGTATGCGTTTGACATCATACTGTGCATAATTTATCAGATTCTCCATTTGCATATCATCGATTTCACCATTGGTCTTTTTAAGTTCCATAATGGAATACTGGAGTGCAGCCACGAGAATAAACATCATAAATGCCGCTCCAAATGCAAGTATCGCCCGTTCAATCGGGTAAACAGTAACACTTGACTCAAATAACCTTACAGGCAAATCCATCATCAGTAGTGCAGTGATATTACCTGCCATATGGTCGGTTAATATTGCCATGAGTGAGCCCATAAACAGCAGTAAAAACGTGTATACACTTACATGCATTAGCTTATGTTGATATCGTTTATAGAATATGATGAATGCAAAAAGAACCAATATATGAAACCATGGTAAATAGAAAACTTCTCGACCGGTGTCAAAAAAATACCACAATACAATCAGAGATGAAAAAATATACAGTGCCGGTTTTTCTTTTCTTGTAATTACAAGTCCAGAAACAACCGAAGATAACATGACAAATACAGGAGTTGCAAAATGGAATAAATTGGCACTGATATGGCTGGTATCGGTCACAACATGCGTCATAATACCAAAAAACGATACAATAGGTCCAATATAAGGTCCAAGAAGCATACCGTTTAAAGGACCAAAAGCTGCGACTGAACTAATATCAACTCCTTCCATCCCCTGCAAGTGGAAATCTGGAAGCCAGCTTGCAAAATATGTAAGGATAAATGCCAATGTAATATAGATTAATTTCAATTTTCTTTTTTTAAGCAGTTGGTAGTGGTATTGTATAGACACTATATCAATCCTGAAACTGATATACTTATATAATTTGGCATTAATTATTAGTTTTTACAGAATTATTTTCACTATATACTATCGCTATTTTACTTTAAAGAGAATAATCTTTAAATAGTATCGTGTATATACAGAAAGAATGTATTGTATAAATTTTTTATGCAATATAACAAAAAAACCACTGATGAATAGTAAGGGATATTATGAAAATTCGAGTCGTAAGTTCAAAAGAAGAAATCGAAAACGTAGATGAAAGCGAAGAAATAGTACACATGGCTTTCAGACCATCCAATACTGATATATTTTCACTGGTAATGAGATGTCCAAACCTTAAAGCACTGCATATTCCAAGTTCATACAAGCGGACTATTTCAAGCTCTGCCAAGATGTTTCTTGAAATGCAGGGAATCTCATTACTGGAAGGTGACGTCTGGGGACACAGAAAAGACATCAACGAATATTCTGAAGTATCCAGAAATGTATACAACAGAATAAAGGATTTAAGAGAAAACAATCTCTCTGATGAAGAAATCGTTGATAAAATGGTCAAAGAAACCAGACTAAGCACCGATTTTATCCAGTTCCTTATGAAACAGCAGGAGTCACAGGATACTCAAAAAGCTGCTTCCACAAAATAAACAAAATATCAGTGTTTGTCCAATCCTTAAATGATTGGACATTAACTGTTTTTATTCGCCATAAATCTGGAGTATAAGTTCCCTATATCTTGGTCTGTTGTCCAGATTTATCAATACAACCTGTTGCCACGGACCGTTAGCCAGCTCGCTGTTAATTATAGGAAATGTTTCACTCTGACCCAATAAAGAAGCGCGAACATGAGAAAATCCGTTGCCGTCGTGCCATTTTTTATCATGCTGATATTCAACATCACTTGGTGCTATTTTTTCCAGTACACTGGTCAAATCAGAAATCAGCCCCGGTTCATATTCCATACTGGTTACTGCCGCTGTAGAACCGGGTACAAAAACTGTCACAAATCCATTTTTAATTCCTGAATTGTCGATTGCACTGGACACGTCCGAAGTGATGTTTACTATATCGATATTGGCTTCTGTTTCGTATTTTAGTCGTCTTGTCAATACACTCATAACAAATCAACCCTTTAGAGCATTATTCTCCATAATCGACTTTCACAAGTTTCAGTCCCAACACCGTAGAAAGCAATACAAATACCAAAAATGAAACAATATAACCTTCTGGTGTTAGTCCTGTCTCCTCTACCAGCACCAATGATATTATTAAGATTACTACTGAGCCTATCGCCGACAGAATTTCAAAGCTTTTTTTATTCATCAATTACCAGATGAAATATATTATACATCAAGTTAACGCAAATTTAAAAAGAATACAATGTTTATAGTAATGCAGGAATTAATATAAGAAAAACAGATATTCTGGTTCATCCATGACAGAATTTGAAAGAGTACTTGTACAATCATTCAACACATTTTTTGAGCAAAACGGTATTAAAGGTATTGCACATCGGCTCAAGCAGCATAGATTCGCCCAGCAATTTCTGGATGTACTTGTGGATTCACTCGACCCTGACTATTATCTGGGTATAGAATGCAAAAGCATATCAGTTGATAAAGGAGCAAATGCACTTTACTTCACCCAGCATTTCACAACGGACAAAAACGACATGCATCAAATAAATCGTATATCAGATTTTTTGAATAAATCAGGCAGAACTGGGTTTCTTGCTGTAGAACTCAGGATGGGTTCAGGATGTTCCAGAAAAGCTCATATCATTCCGTGGACAGAACTTGTTGAACGCTTTCATAACGGTGAATCTAAGTATACAGTTTCTGAAATACAGGCTTTTCCAGAAATCGAAAGAGATGGCAGCGGATATGTAATAGACCCCAAAAAGTGGATATTGGGAAGTAGAATTTAAACAGAGGTCAGATACAAAAATGGATTTCAATCAGGTAATGCAGGAAATGCGAAATCATGCTGTTAAGTGTGTAGAAGAAATAACAAAATACGACACCGTACATGTAGTATCCCATATAGATGCAGATGGTCTGACATCTGCAGGAATTATCTGTAAAGCTCTTCAACGCAGAGGTATTAATTATTCTACCCGTTTTTTGAAACAGCTGGATGAAAGTGCCATTGAAGATATCGCCAGTGAAAACCATGAACTTGTTATATTTACAGATCTTGGCAGTGGTATGATTGAAGAAATAAAGTCAGCAGGTATTAATGCTGTGATATCAGACCACCACCAACCCAAAGGAGACACAAAGATACTGCAAACCCATCTCAATCCGCACATTTTTGGAGTAAATGGTTCATCAGAACTTAGCGGTTCAGGTACAACCTACATCCTTGCATCGGTCCTTGGCGACAATAACGACCTTGCAGACCTTGCTATAGTTGGTGCTACAGGCGATTTTCAACACTCTAAAAAAGGGTACCTAACCGGTATTAACCGTTTGATACTACAGGAAGGTGCTGAAAACGGTGTATTGCATTACAAAAAGGATTTAACACTTTTTGGAAAACAGACACGTCCTGTTTTCAAATTACTCCAGTTTTCATCCGACCCTTTCCTTCCCGGACTTACAGGTGATGAAGATGCATGTATAGAATTTTTACACAATCTTGGTATCCGGTTCAGAGGTGATGAACGCTGGAGAAGATGGATTGATTGTACACAGGATGAAAAACAGCATATAGTTTCTGCACTTATGCAACACTGTGTAAGGTCAGGTGTCCCGTCCTACAAAATAGAAAGGCTTGTGTCTGAAGTATATGTCCTTTTAAAAGAGCAGGAAGGGACAGAAATGCGCGATAGTTCTGAATTTTCCACCCTTCTTAACGCAACTGCACGATATGACCATGCTGATATAGGTCTTGCTGTCTGTATAGGTGACCGTGGTGAAGCCTATGAAAAAGCCAGCAAACTATTAAGTGAACATAGACAGAATCTTGTCAATGGGTTGATGTTTGTTAAGGAGAATGGTGTTACAAAACTCAACAACCTGCAATATTTTGATTCAGGGTCAAATATAAAAGAAACAATAGTAGGCATTATTGCTGGTATGAGTACAACTGTTGTCGGTGACCGGTCCTACCCTATAATTGGTTTTGCAGATACTGATGATGGTGTTAAAGTATCGGCAAGAGGAACACAAGATCTTTTAAGACAGGGTCTTAACCTTTCAGAAGCCATATCCAAAACCTGCGAAGAAGTAGGTGGTGTAGGAGGAGGGCATGATATAGCATCCGGTGCTACAATACCGCATGAAGTAAAAGGAGAGTTCATATATAAACTGGACGAAATTATTGGTTCACAGATAGGAAGATATAAGAAAAAACAGTAACCAATCGATGTGAAAGTAACCAGAGTATTTAAAATAATCAGGAACAAAAGGTTTAATACCAATAATTTCTAATTTTTAGTCTTAAAATATACTAATGTAGCGTTTTCTATGGATGAATATAGCGACATCAATGAGATAAAGAATTTTTTTATGTTTGCTGGTAAAGAACAATACCTTATCAAAGAATTAGGTTTGCCGGAAGAATCCATACTTCCACTAATGCTATCTTTAAAATCGGGTGGTTCATGGAGTTATTCTACTGAAGCACTATCAGTTATGTCTATAAAAAATCCTTCAACACAATACGATGAAAATGAAGACACAGGGTATACATTAGAGGATATCTACCTGTTTTTAAACCCTGAAATTATAAACAAACAGGGAAGCGTTTATCGGCTTGAAAAATGCAGTAAACGTGGTGAGCGAGTACTTGTAGAACGTCCCTACAGGATAACTGTTAAAGGTGAAAGGATCATACTGGCACAGGTACATCCGGAAAAAAAGAAAATTGAGGTTTCTGAACCTGAATACAAATCCATTATATTCACAGGCTCTCCTGCATACAGTGCAGCACATGAAATAGAACATCTAACAACAGGAGAAATAAATGGAGAACCTATCTGGAATTTTGAATTATCAAAATCACAATAATTCGGGTTATAAATGAGAGATGATTATACAAAAACCTATCCTGTAACGAAAGTGGATAGGAAAAAAACAGCAACATGTACCAGTTTTTCAGTTGCCAGAGAAGAAAATGTTGAACTGTATATTAACGGGTCAAAAATAGCCTCAATTCTCACCTCTCCTGTAGATATAAAAGAACTTGCAGTGGGTTATGTGATATGTGAGGGTATTGCTGATTTTGCAGATATAACCAGAATCTATGAAAGTAAAAACAGAATTGACCTTGAAATTGTGGATGTGGACAGCAAAAGTTTATCATATGAATTACGGTCATCCGGATATATGGGTATCAGCGCAAAAGATTATCCGACAAAAATACAATCCGATGTGATTTTTGAACCAGAATCCATTTTTTCATCTCAAAAATTTCTTGAATCCGGTATATATCGCCTGACAAAAGGTACCCATCTTGCTGCACTTATTAATCAAAACGGGGAACTTGTAACACAGGCAGTGGATATAGGCAGACATAATGCAATTGATAAAGTAATAGGCTATTCCAGACTTGCAGGACTGGATGTTTCCAGTTTGTATCTTCTCTCGACTGGCAGACAATCTAATGGAATGGTGTTGAAGTGTTCAAGGTCAGGTGTATCGTTGTTAGTTACAAAAAGTGCACCTTTAGACAGTGGAATTGAAACTGCCAAAAAAACAGGATTGTGTCTTGTAGGCTTTGCCTCTGAATCCAGGATGTATATTTTTGCTAATCCAGAACGTATTAACTTTGATGATAATACTGATAAAAATAAAGATTAATATAATAAAACAAGTAATTTTTAAATGATAAATAAAAGGAGATGCCCATTTGAGTAAAGATATACTTTTGTGGGATGAAACGTTGTTCAAAAACGCTGAAGTCCTTGAAATCGACCACATTCCTGAACATTTTGCCTACCGGGACAACCAGCTTCAGGCAATCAAATACAGCTTGAAACCTGTTATAAATGGTATGAATCCAATCAATTGTCTCATAAGTGGACCCCCTGGAACGGGTAAAACCACTGCTGTAATGAAAATATATAACGAAATACAGGAATATGTCGATGATGTTATCTTTTTAAAGGTTAACTGTCAGATTGATTCCACACGCTTTGCTGTGATATCAAGAATTTATAAACAGGTAACAGGTGTCACACCTCCAACTTCCGGTGTTTCTTTCAGGTCACTTTTTGATAAAACAATGGACAGTCTTGTAGAAAATGATAGTCGCCTTGTATTAACTCTTGATGATATTAATTACCTTTTCTATGAAAACCATGCTGATGAAGTTATGTATTCACTGCTTAGAGCACATGAACACTATCCTGGTGTAAAAATTGGTGTTATTGCAGTGGTCAGTGATACAGGGGCTTTCTATCAGTTCGATACAAAAGTGACTTCTGTATTTCTTCCAGAAGAAATTGAGTTTCCCAGATATGAATACAGTGAATTGCAGGGTATTATAGATGACAGAATAAAAAATGCATTTTATCCCGATGTAATACCTGCAGAGGTAAGAGACCATATCGTGCAGTATGTGGATGACCTCGGTGACCTGCGTATAGGCATTGACCTTCTCAAAAGAGCAGGTTTGAATGCTGAAAAACGTGCAAGCAGATTTGTAACCAGAGATGATGTTGATAATGCATATGAATCATCCAAATTACTGCATATCTGCCGCAGTATAAGGTCACTTAATTCCAATGAAAAAAACCTTCTCAGGTTAATAGTGGATAACAATAATATATATGCTGGAAATCTTTATAAATCGTTCCATGAAGCAACCGAACATGGATACACCTACTTTTATAAACTGATAAACAGGTTATACGCAGCCCGGCACATAGATGTGGAATTTTCAGGACAGGGCAAAAGAGGCAGGTCACGGCTTATTAAACTTAAAACCAGTCCCAGTGATATTTTAAAATGTCTTTAAAAATAAAGAAAAAAAGAGCAGTTGTTAGAAACTGCGTATCTAATTTATTTACATCTGGGGCATTCCGCCCATTCCACCGGAGGCTTCTGAGCCACCGCCGCTGGATGCTATTACATCATCGATTCTAAGAATCATTACTGCAGCTTCTGCGGCGGCATTGATTGCCTGTGTTTTGACTCTAAGGGGTTCAAATACACTTTTATCCCACATGTTTATAACGTTCCCACTGTAGACGTCAAGCCCAGCATTGACTTCTCCCTTTTCGTGATGGGCTCTCAAATCCATCAGAGTGTCAATCGGGTCAAGTCCTGCGTTTTCTGCCAGTGTCCTTGGGACCACTTCAATTGCTTCTGCAAATGCCTTGACTGACAACTGTTCTCTACCGCTAAGACTTGTTGAATAATCATGGAGTTTAAAGGCGAGTTCTACTTCAGGTGATCCTCCACCTGCCACCAGTTTTTCGTCTTCGATTGCAACTCCTACAACACGCAGTGCATCATGCAGTGCTCTTTCGACGTTATCGACTACATGTTCTGTTCCGCCGCGTAGCAGGATGGATACAGCCTTTGGATTGTCACATCCTGTGATGAAAGTCATTTCGTCGCCGCCGACTTTCTTCTCCTCTACGAATTCAGCTTTACCAAGGTCATTTTCGGATATCTCCTCAAGGTTTGTTATCAGTCTACCACCGGTTGCGAGAGCAAGTTTTTCCATATCGCTCTTTTTGACACGCCTTACAGCATATATTCCGGCTTTTGCAAGGAAATGCTGTGCCATGTCATCGATGCCCTTCTGGCAGAATACTACATTTGCTCCACTATCAATAACTTTCTGCACCATGTCACGTATCATCTTTTCTTCCTGGTCAAGGAAGGACTGGAGCTGGTCTGGAGAGGTGATGGAAATCTCGGTTTCAGTTTCGGCTTCTTTGAGTTCAATTGCTTCATTGATAAGAGCGATTTTTGCACCTTCAACTTTCTTTGGCATGTTGGAATGTACACGCTCTTTATCGATAAGCATTCCCTGTATCAGTTCAGAATCGTCTATACGACCTCCAACTTTCTTTTCAACCTTGATATTGTCCATATCAACGTATTTACCATCGCCTTCTTCAACAACATTGGTCGCTGCATCTACAACAATTTCTGCAAGTTCCATTTTGGATGCTTCAGCACCCTTACCCGTCATTGCGGTTTCTGCGATTTTAAGGAGCTGATCTCTGTCAGAAATAGTAATGTCACTTGCAATTGAATTTAAAATTTCACTGGCTTTTTCTGCTGCCATACGGTATCCTGATGCGATGATTGTGGGATGTATCTCCTGTTCAATCATTTCTTCCGCTTTTTTAAGTAATTCACCTGCAAGAACTGCAGCAGTTGTGGTACCGTCACCGACTTCATCGTCCTGTGTTTTGGCGACTTCCACAATCATTTTGGCAGCGGGATGCTCAATATCCATTTCTCTAAGGATGGTAGCCCCGTCATTTGTTATCACTACATCACCCATAGAATCAACAAGCATCTTGTCCATTCCTTTTGGACCGAGTGTAGTCCTTACAGCGTTTGCAACTGCTTTACCTGCCATTATATTGTTGCTCTGTGCGTCTCTTCCACGGGTTCTCTGAGTTCCCTCTCTTAAAATGAAAATTGGTTGACCTGATGATTGCCCGCCGTATTGCATTTGACCTGCCATTTTATTTAGCCTCCTTTTTGTTATTGTTATCTTGATGATTCTGTTATCTCAAGCTAAGTTTTAGTTGTTTGAAGTTCTATATAAAACTTGCTATTTTTGTTTAAACAGCAAATCTTGGCAGGCATTGCCAGTAGAACAAAAAAAAGTTTACAGTAAAGTCCAATTTAAAAATTTACTTTACTATAGCTTTTGAAGAGCGTTTTTTAAACCTACGTTTGGTCCCATTTGAAGCGAACCTTTGAGCCGGTCCTGTATGTGTTTTATTTGCTCTCGAT
Organism: Methanohalobium evestigatum Z-7303; assembly: GCF_000196655.1. Lineage (GTDB taxonomy): Archaea > Halobacteriota > Methanosarcinia > Methanosarcinales > Methanosarcinaceae > Methanohalobium > Methanohalobium evestigatum. Next base: position 2,050,920 of record NC_014253.1, read on the forward strand.
TCAGGTACCTTTATAGTGTTTCCGTTTCTGCCTTTTACTTTGACCCAGTTGATACTTCCTGTTTTGCCCATATTTTCATCCTCATTTATGTTTAATATTTATTATCCAAAACTTTCAGATTTGTATATTCGTGCAAGATGTCATATATAGTTAAAAAGTTTGTGGGATACTCATCAACTGGAGAATAAGTAACTATATATAAATAATGATATCCCTGTAAAAATACAATACTGATAGGGCTGATTATAATGGGATTCATGGATAAGTTGGTGCTTTTTATCATATGCCTTGTTGCTTTTTTCGGCATGGCTGGCGGTGCACTGATGGGACCCGTGTTACCATCGATGGTCGAGCCGCTTAATACATCCCGTGAAGCAGTTGGATGGGTGCTTGGTGTATATACGTTCTCTACTGCATTGTTTATGGTACTGTTAGGTGTGGTGACAGATAAAATAGGTCGCAAAAAAGTGCTAATACCCTGTCTTTTAATCAATGGTGTAGCTGGTCTGGCGGGTTATTTTGCACCAAACCTTCCAATACTTCTTGTATTCAGATTTATTCAGGGTATAGGTATTGCAGGCATGATGCCTGTGGTAATGACCATGATAGGCGAAATCTATGATGGACTTGAAAGGGTTCATGCTATGGGCAGAATGAGCATGACCACAGCTGTAGGTTCGGTGTCTGCACCACTTATCGGGGGAACCCTTGCAGTTCTCGGCTGGAATTACCCCTTCCTGTTTTACGGATTGACTATTCCTCTTGCATTTATAGCAATGCTTGTCTTGCCCGAAACCATGAACGCCAATCCTGAACAAAGAACAGGTTTTAAAAATATGTTCATGTCTCTCAAAGATATCAGAGTGGCATATACAGTGTTTTTAAGTTTTGCAGTATTCTTCCTTTTATACACAATTGTAATTTATGTCCCATTTATATTGAAAGATAATTTTGGTTTTACGTCACAGGGTGCAGGTCTGGCTCTTGGTGTACAGGGTGCTTCTATGGTAATATTTGCATCCCAAGCAAAACGTCTGGCATCAAAATATCCAAAATATACCATACTTGGGATAGGGTTCACACTACTGGGTATTGCAGTTGTGGGCATGTCTGGTGTTTATTCTATACCACAGGTATTCATGTTATTGCTGGTTTTTGGTGTTGGTTTCGGGATGGTTCAACCGTTGCTAAACACACTTGTCACTCAGGTGGCTCCCAATGATGCAATGGGGAGTGTTGTGTCACTGTTTAATACAATGAAGTATATCGGCCAAACTGCAGCACCTGCTGTACTTGGTGTAATACTGTTAAATTCCAACCTTGTTGTAGTATTTATATCCTCAGGTTTGCTGGGTTTTTGTGTTGCTATATCTACCTACATAATGAAACACAAAATCTATACAACAGACACCTGAATCACTGCACAATAGTGAAAGGTACCAGTGTGAAGCAGAGTGCACCAAGAGCAAAAGTAACAATTCCTACTACAAGTCTTCCTTTATCAAGGTTTATACTGTCTTCAAGAGGTTCTGGATGTCCAACCATAGAAAAAAACGACAATATAAGCCCCCATACCAACCATATAGAACCGTTTTCATTTAATATATAATTCACATATATACCGATACCAAGAAGTAAAAACGGCATGATCGACGATATATATCTGGAATTGTTACCAAACATTGCTTTTAATATATGTCCACCATCAAGTTGTCCTGCAGGAAGAAGATTCAACAGTGTAATAAACATACCTACCCATCCTGCAAAAGCAACCGGATGAATCGAGTTTCCAACTGTGCCTGTAAGTTCCATAAGAAATAAGAACATTGGTGGTAAGCCAAGTTCCAACATAACAGATTGTTGTGTTGTCTGTGAGACAGGATTTAATGACAACCCTACAACAGTTACAATTATTGACACTACAAGCCCTATAAGAGGTCCAGAAACCCCTACATCAAATAGTGATTTTCTGTCAGGTATCATTCCCCTGTGTTTTATAATCGCACCCATTGTTCCGATGATTGTGGGAAACGGTATAAAATAGGGCAGTGATGTACGCATCCCATGCCATTTTGCAGCAAAATAATGTCCCATTTCATGTGAACCCAGTACAGCCATTATTGCTACTGTAAAAGGAAGTCCTTTAACAATCTGTAACGGGTTGCCGGTTATATCCACACCAAACATCGTTGCTCCTGCAAACATCGTGGTAAAAAACGTAGCTACAGCTAAACCAAGGTTAACATTAACATTTTCTTTTTTCTCCACATATGGAGTTGCTGCAATGATATGTTCTCCAAGTTCTGATTTGATATGGAGTTGATAACCTTTATTTGCAAAAAGTTTCCATAGACTCTTGTATATGGTCTTCAAGTCAAGTTTGGGATCTCCGTAAAAATATAGACTGCTATTGTGTCCTTTCCTAATTTCATATACATTAAAAACTGGGTCTATGTACTTATGCATTTCACTGATAATGTTATCCTGTGATTGTTCCTTTCTATCTGTGTCCGATTTCATGTTAAATTTAATTTTGATGATTATAGTCTTTTATCTCGATAAATCCATTACTTCCATCAACTTTTACACGGTAACCGTTTTTTAAAAGCGTATATGGGTCTCTTTCAAGTTTGTCCACCAATGGTATCCCGGATATAATAGCACCTACAGCTACAATAGGTTCAGATTCGATATTTATCATCGCAGCAGGAGCTACATCATTTTTGCTTAACTGGTATAATACATAAGAACCAACTGTAGAACCTTTCCCCTGCGGAAAAACAAGAACTTTATCCTTTATGGATTTGTTGTAAAGTTCGTGACCCGGTTCAACTACAATTCCGGATTCTGGGTCTACGTTACCCAAAAATGAGATAGAATTATCAGTAATAAGCACTTCTCCCTCTGCAACTCCTCTGGATATCTTCCTGCAGTTAATTTTTGTTGTTTCTATTGTTAGCCCCCGCTTCCCTTATACAATCCTTAATACTACCAAATTTTGAAGGTATTTTGCACATACCCGGTACATAATTTAATGCTTTGCCTGAATTAACCATCATCATTTTGTAATTTTCACTTGCCGGAGACACTATCATACAGGTATCACAGACCACCATCGCACCACTTTTTTCTATTCTGTCAACAATCTGTGGGTTTTTATCCGCAACCTCTTTGGAGGTGCATATCCATACATCCCTGTCAACCTGTTTATTATCCAGCAACTGTGCAATGTATTCCAGTTCATCTCCCGAACAATGAGGACATCCAAAGGCTATGATTTCATCACTGTTCTGGATATCAGAATTTGTATTATAGACTTCCTGTATCTGGTCAGCTTCGATTGTTATATTTTCTGACGGCTGTTCAAACCTTATATTTTGGGTTTCAGGGGTTACCCCATCTACATGATACAGAGCAACCGCACCAGTAGCAGCCATTGATGCTCCAAGTGCCTTTAACTCATCAGAAGACGGTGTATTTTTCAGATGAAACAGTGGAACACGGTTACCAACCATCATTCCTGTCTGATACCCAAGCGCACCGTAATCAGAACCTGTGAGTTCGCAATCAACCGTTATGGATACATCAGGTATCCTGTTTTCATCCAGATGATAGCCGTAATTTGCTGTTTTTCCTATAAGTGCAGCAGACAGTGCTGAAGGTCCACCTTCCCTGTTTGTTCTTGCTCCTATAACCGAATTGGCATATGATACAGCAGATGATTCACTCCATGCCAGATGGTCTCCATATTCTGTATCAAAGCCTTCAAGGTAATAGGGAGTGCAGGTGCACTTAGTATTGACACCGAGTTTCCTGTAAGCATCAATAATCTCCTGCTGTTTTCTGGCAAAATCTTTTGATATGCCCATTTCATTCCAGTTTTCAAGGTCCATTCCAGCAGGATTCAGGATGGCAGGAACTTTGACCTCACCTTCAAGGTCGGATATCCATTCAAGTCCTGCATCACCGATGGTTTTGTAGGATACACCTGCAATCTGGGCACTTTTTATAGGTATCAATCCATCGGCATCATAGATGTCACCAAGAGCTACAAGAATCTCAATCGCCTTTTGAAGTGTTTCTCCATGTTCTCCGTTTAATATTTGCTCTTCTTCTTTTGTAAGATGCATATTTGGATGTCCTTGATGTTATTCGGGTATTCTGGATCTTTCGAATTTTTCTGACTCTTTTAGTATTTTGGTTGCATCAAGTCCAATTTTAGTAGTGGTACCGTCTGATTCACCTCTGGGGTCAAGTGAACTACCGCGTACATTGGAGACAGTTAAAATATCGATATCTCCCTTTAATCTGGTCGCGATCGCAAATTCAATGTCACCTGAATCAAAAATGTCGATATCATCATCTACAACTACGACATGTTTCAGACTGCTATGTGCTGCAAATGCAGCCATGATTGCATTTTTTCCATCCCCTTCTGTCTGTTTTTCAATCTGTACAACCGCATGTAAATAACAACAACCACCCTCAGTAAGAACTACATTTTTAACAGTAGTAACCTCATCAACAGCGTTATAGATTTTGGGTTCGTAAGGAACACCCATCATAAGAAGATGTTCAGCACCTGCTGGAAGAATTCCATGATATATTGGGTCTTTACGGTGCATGATTTTTGTAATAGTAATAACAGGTTCAGGTCTTACATGGTCATAGGTTCCTGTAATATCTACAAAAGGACCCTCTTCAGCTCTTTCTTCAGGTTCAATGTAACCTTCAAGCACGATTTCAGAATGCGGTACTTTGATACCATTATCACATTTAAATAATTCAATGGTGTCACCACGCAATGCCGCAGCATATTCAAACTCTTTGCCGGTGGGTACACGAGTAGTCGATGCAAAACCAATTACAGGGTCTGCTCCAATTACAATAGCAACCGGTAAACGTTCACCATTTTCAGATGCTTTTTTGTGAAGAATATAAGTATGTCTTGGAGGAACAAGACGAGCAGCCAGTTTGTTTTTACCGACGACCATAAGTCTATGGATGGATGCATTAGTAGTATCCCCATATTCAGACACCACTATCCCCGAAGTGATATATGGCCCACCATCCTTTTCAAAATGGGTCATTATGGGATATTTTGTAAGGTCTACCTCATCATCAACGATTTGTTTTGTAGGTGATTCATCAACAATCCTTGTTTCTCCATTTGGTTTCACAGTTGAAAGTTTATGTATGATATTGTCCTTTGAAATATTGAATAGCGATGCGAGTTCATCCCTTGAACCCAAAAGGTTCATAATTGCTTTATTGCCATCGATGTCATGGAACAATACTGGTGAACCGATATTTCTGGCAATTTTTGGAGCTTCAAAGTTTCTGGATACAGGATATGTTATTTCTTCCAATTTTCCGTCGTTTTTGAGGCGGTCTATAAAATTTCTAAAACTCATTCTATCCTATCAATAAAAATCAGGTGAAACAATATATACATTGCCCTGTTAAAAGTATCTTTATTTTTATCTAATATATTAAGATTAGATATAGAATTAAACTTTATAGCAAGAATTTTGTACCTCTCGGTTCTATAGTTTGTAGGGGAATTATATGAAAATACTGGCGATTTCTGACTTTCATGGTGAAACCGAATTAATGAACAGTCTTGTTGAAAAGATTGAAGATAAATCACCTGACCTAATAATATTTACCGGTGATGTTGTAAAAGGTCAGGCAAGGGGTGATGAATGGTTATCTGCACAGGAAGAAGGGCGAGAACCAGTAAAAGATAAAGAAGAAATCCTGAATGAAAAAAATGAGGATTTTAAACTTTATGATGAGTTCTATGACACATTGGACACACTGGACATTCCGGTAATGTGTATACCCGGAAATATGGATGCCCCTGAAGATGTTTTCTTTTCGTATTTACTGGGCAAATACATGAGATCAAATATCAAAATAGCTCAGGAGAACATATTTGAAAAAGAGGGTTATCTTATAAGCGGAATGGGTGGAGAAATAACAAATGGAAGTAAAGAGGATTTTTTTACATTGCAGTACCCCTATAAAGAGGCAGATTTTGCACTAAGAAGGTTTAAATATGCTCCCCAGAAAAAAATACTTCTTCTACACTCACCACCCACCGGTCAGCTTGACCTTGATAAAGGCAAACACAAAAGTGAAGATGTTGTCAATGAGCTTATAAGAGATATAAAACCCGAGATTGTTTTCTGCGGACATGCACATAAGGCACAGGGTAAAGAGCAGATAGATAAAACACTGGTTGTAAATCCAGGCGCTTTAAAATACGGTGATTTCGCGGTTGTTAATACTGAAAACAAAGAAGTGGATTTTGGAACAGTTTGAGTATTCTAAATATCCTTTTTGTTTATACTACTGCTTTCTATTTTTTTGCTGAGTTTAAAAGATATATATGCGCCTTAATTTATTATTATGGACTTGTATTGACATTATCCAGCGAACTATTCAACCCATCCATCATTGATGTGATATTATCTTTGTTTTCAGAATCTGAGATTCCGGTCAGGTTTTGAACCAGTCTGAAAGTCTGGTTGAGGTTATCATCCACTACTTTTATTGAGTCGGCTGTTTTGTTCAATGTATTTTTAGTATTGTTTTTATCCGAACCGAATATATAACGGCTAACTTCAGAAAGGTTTTCAGGCACATTATTAGGCGTTTCAGGATTTAATGAGAAGTTGTTTGTTGTATCATATATGTATCTTGCAGATTCAACAGGATTTATATTTTCTTCAAATTGTTTAGACAAAGATGATTCCATTTTGGATACTAAATTTACCACATCACCAGCTCTATCAGTTGTTTCGTAAGTAAAAGTTTTTAAACCGAAATCAAGAATCTTATTTTCAGGTACAGCCATTGATAATATGTTCTTTACCTTAGTATTATTGTTTTCCAGTAGTGTATACATAACAAGATAATTATTGTCTGATGACATTGTTTTTTTGTAATATGCTGTACTGTTATTTAGAACAGCATTGTAGGCATCATCTGGTATTGTTTTGAAAAGATTATTGGATACATTACCAGAGTTTAGTAAAACAGATACGCTTCTGTTGTTTTCAATCTTGAATATATTTGTGACTACATCATTATTATCTTTAAGATTACTTATAAAATCCGAGTTGTTCTTAAGGATTTCTCGGGTTACATTTTCAGAAGGCAGTTCATCTTTTGCTACCGATATTGCAGACTGCATTATCTTTTTTTGAGCTCTTTCGATAATATATTCAGAATTTTCTGATAGATTGTCTTCTAATTTAGAACTAATATTTTCAGGTATAAACGCTTTCTCTACTACATATCCCCCTACTATCATTGTTGGAAGAATCACTGCCAGAACAAATGCAGCCGCAACACGTTTTCTATTTAAAGTTATACCTCCTAAAAATTTTAGGTAAAAGTCAGTTAATTTTGAAGATATGTAATACAAAAATAAAATATAATTGGTCAATGAGCCAATTATCAGTTAGTATTCTTCACATTTTACTTCGAAATAGTTGTACGGATGGTCACATGAAGGACATTTTTCAGGTGGTTCTGTACCAGTATGCACATATCCGCATTTGCGGCATACCCACTGCACTTCTTTATCCTTCTTGTACACGCTATGGTTTTCCAATTCATTAAGAAGCTTTTTAAACCTTTCCTGATGATGTTTTTCAACCTCTCCAATTGCCCTAAACCTTTCAGCGATTTCTGGAAGATTTTCCTTATCAGCAGTATTGGCAAATTCAGGATACATGGAAGTTGTTTCGTATTCTTCTCCAGAGATAGAATCCTTGAGATTGTCTATAGTACTTCCACATACCGGAATGTCCACATCAAGGTTTACCTTGTCCGGACTGTTTCCACTTTTGCTTTTAAGTTCGTTTATTAACTTCATCATCCATTTTGCATGTTCCCGTTCATTTTCGGCGGTATTGAGAAAAATTTCAGATATTTGTTCGTACCCTTCTTCTTTTGCTACTTTTGCAAAATTAGTATATCGGTTTCTTGCAAGACTTTCGCCTATAAAGGCTTTTGTCATATTTTCTATGGTTTTTTCCATAATATCCCCCTTTATCAAACTATCCTACAATAGTATTATACTTTTCCCTTTCTTATTGCATGACCGGTTAAATCTATTATTTATGGTCATGAAATAGCAATACATGTTCACAAAATTCCATTAATTGATAAAATTGTGAACATAGGTTATATCTATTTGTCCATTGATATATACAGATTGGAGATATAAAAACTGAGTTATAAAATCTCCCTGAAAAACGGAAAAACGGTTTGCTCCATTGTTGGATGGGCTCACTCCTCTTGCCCGTAAAACAAGTTGGATGGTGAAAAACGGAAAAACGGATGTTTAAGACTATACCCCCATAGTCTGATACCCCACTCCTCGCGAAACAGGGTAAAGTCCCTGTTTCCGACTATTCTTGCTCTTATTTTTAAAATAATAATCACTCTAATTTTTATAGGAATTCAAGGGGAAATTATATATATAAGAATATTGATGCTGTACTTCTTCACCAAGGATGCGGGGTGTACCACATGGATGACAAAAAAAATAACTTAGAACACCTGCTCAAAAACCTCATAAGATATCGGAATGGGTACTTAGCGTTTGAAGAGCTGGAGTACAGCATCAAAAAAATGATCCACAAATCCAATTCAGAGTTTATCGAAGATGAACTACCCTGTATTCTCTATACAATAAGGTTCTATCCTAACAGAATCGATATAATAAACAAAATTATTTCTTATATAGAAATTGAATTGTGGAATACAGAACTTAAACAGTATTCACATGATCTGATTTATATGGGTCAGTGAACTACCGCTAAGATGAAGACTCAACAGCTTCGGAAGAAGTTTACCAGGAAAGTCTTACTCTTTAAATCAAAGATTTAAAGATATTTGTAAATTTTCAATTTACAAAGTTCTTCCAGGAGAGTTCACATCCCCACTATCGACTATCCTTACAAGGGAATCGCCGATTACCTTTCTTATGATGACTGGAAGATACCTCTCTTAGGTCTTTTACCCAAATATTTCTTATGTTTTTTGATGGGTTCCAAAGCCAGTGCATCAACTTTACTGGTATAAGCCTCATCTACTTCTTGATACTTTATACCATGATATTCACACTTAGAAGCTAATTTCTGTTTAAATCTATCAAACGGTATAGTCTGGAAGTTCTGGGTGTCTTCCTTGCCAATATTTTGTTCTTGTTTTATTTCTTTCAGCTTTCCAATCACGACATTACCTATCCGATTTTCCAGACAGTGTTTAACGACGTGATTGACACACTGGTTCATGAAATCGTTTATCTTCCAGAACCTCTTCATTGTGAATTGGTTCATCTTCAGACCATCATCCAGATCCTGTTTATCATAGACTGACTGTAACCTGCTCTTCTCCTTGTTCCACCAGCGGTTGTAAGATTTGATACCCCTGCCATCTAATATGAAGGCAGTCACGCAGGTCGCAAAATTGTCTACGCCAAGATCTCGAGAGATGCCTATTATAATCAAGTCCTACATCTTCTCTATATTCATGGTAAACGTATTCTATCTCGAACCATCTACCTTTGTATTTCGGTATTATCCTGACCATACTGATATATTTACCAATTATATTATCAGGAATCTTGAAATACAGATACCTGGTTCCTTATGTTTTATAATAATCTAAACCTAAAGACAATCTGATTTTGTCATCAATAACTTTCAGTTGATCTTTCTTAAATACACATAAGAAGTTGCCGTCTTTATCCAGATATTTAGGGGCACTGTTCAGTTAAGACAATTTTTCACCTGATTTACAGCTCTAAATCATTATTCTAAGAAATAATAAAAATCTAAAGTGGATTAATATGTTCCATTAACTGAACAGTACCGATTTTATTTATAAAAAAGCGAAAAATAAATACTGAAAATTGTTAAGGAAAAGAACTGTACATATACAACCAGTAGCCAAATAGCTGAAAATTAGAGCCCCGGGCGAGATTCGAACTCGCGGCCTAGTGATTACAAATCACTCGCTCCTCCGGGCTGAGCTACCGAGGCATATATTTTTATTGAAGCGAACTATTATACAGACAATCATAGCACATAAATGTTATGGATGAAACAGAATAAATTTGGGTAATATGTGGCAGGAAATATCCAGAATAGGCAAAAAACTTGTAGAACACGGGCTTGTGGAATCACATTTTGGTAACATTAGTGTTCGTGTTGGAAATAAAATGATAATAACAAGAAGCGGTTGCCCTCTTGACGAGGTGACAGAAGGGAATGTGGTTGAAATTGATGTTGACAATCCCTGCAGCATGGATATAATAGCATCATCAGAATCCATTGTTCACCGGGAAATCTATAAAAATACATCAGCACTTGCTATAATCCACGCACATTGTCCTTATGCTGTCACACAATCACTACTTAATGATAAAAATTCACTGGTACCAGTTGACAGTGAGGGGAAATATTTCCTCGATGAAATACCTGTTATCAAAGGAGATATAGGCACAGAAAAACTTGCATACAACACAGCAGATGCACTGGGCAAATATAAAGGAACAATTGTTTACAGTCATGGTACATTTGCCGCTGGAAAAATTCTGGATGATGCCTATATAACAACAACCCAGATAGAACACTCCTGCAAAATAAAATACCTGTATGATATGGCTAAAAAATAAAAAATGAATTTAAATATTAATATTCTATTATACAGTCCAATAAACAATTTGTATATGTGAGCAACGATGACATCCGATTCATTGAGACCACTGGTGTCAAAAATAATTGACCCGTTTGCAGAAAAAGCAGCCGATATTGGGTTATCACCCAACATTGTCTCATTTTTATCCCTTATATTTGCTATAATTGCAGGAGTTTTTTTTTATTACTCATATACAAATCCATTGTTTGTACTAATAGCAGGATTACTGGTGGCTTTAAACTCGTTCCTTGATGCAATGGACGGAATCATGGCAAGACATATGCAAACAGCCAGTTCAAAAGGTGATTTTCTGGACCATGTGATTGACCGATATTCTGATATTTTTGTTATCTGCAGCATATTTTTAGCAGGTCATGTCCAGTGGCAAATAGGACTGACTGCAATCGTTGGTGTACTACTAACCAGTTATCTTGGAACACAGGCACAGGCACTGGATATAGGAAGATATTACGGCGGTATCATGGGCAGAGCCGACAGACTCATTTTAATAATCGCAGCCTCATTAATATATTTCCTGTACCCATCTCTGATTTATGGGTTTTCAGTCCTTGGATGGGTTATTGTTATAATTGCTGTGGGCAGTCATATCACTGCTATTCAAAGAATATACCACATATGGAAAAAGTTGTAAAAACACCTGTTGGAAGTAAGGTGTTCGGTAAATTTAATGTAGCACAAGCTTCAATTTTATACCATATGTCTTATCATGGAACGGAAAAATTCGAGTTCTTGGAACATACAGCTGATGCACAATTCAGAGCATACGGAAACACGCTTGAAGAAGCTTTTGAAAACGCAGCACTTGCAATGTTTAATGTCATGGTCGATACAGATAATGTTTCCAACAATATATCAGAATCAATTAATATCGAATCACCAGATTTAGATATACTACTTGTGGATTGGCTGTCTGAACTGTTATATCTGTCTGATGTCAACCAGTCAGTTTATTCAACATTTAATGTAGATCCTATCAAAGAAAAAGATGATGGATATTTTTTATCAGCCCAGATTTATGGAGAAACTCTGAATTTGGACAAACATGAAATTGATACAGAAGTTAAGGCTGTTACCTACAACCAACTGGAAGTCAAAAACCTCCCAGATGGATGGATGTTACAGGTGGTTGTCGATATTTAATCCACAACTGTTTAATGGTAAATACCATAGATAATTTTGGTGCATAAGGGGAGGTAAATATAATGAAAGGTGAAGATATTAAAGATAATAAAGTTTACCAGATACTTGAAAAAATCGATGACAATACATGGGATGTACCGGTTACCTATAAATCAACAATGAACGTGCCAGGACGTATTTTTGTCTCCATTGAATTGATGAAAGATTTAGAGAAAGAAACACTTGACCAAATGGCAAATGTTGCATCTCTGCCGGGTATTCAGAAATATTCAATGGCAATGCCTGATGCTCATCTGGGTTATGGATTCCCCATCGGTGGAGTCGCTGCTTTTGACAAAGATGAAGGAGTTATTAGCCCCGGAGGGGTTGGTTTTGATATTAACTGCGGTGTAAGACTTCTTCGCACCAATTTGAAGATAGAGGATATCCGACCTCATATGAACCGACTTGTCAACAATCTTTTCAATAAAATCCCCTCAGGTCTGGGTTCAAAGAGTGGTTTAAAAGTATCAGATGCTGAATTGGATGATGTATTTAGACATGGGGCTCAATGGGCGGTTGATAATGGATATGGAGTAAAAGCCGATGTTGAACATTGTGAAGGTAATGGTCTGATTAAAGGAGCTGACCCTTCACAGGTAAGCAAAGAAGCTCGCAAACGTGGAAGACCCCAACTTGGAACTCTGGGAAGTGGAAACCATTTTCTTGAAGTTCAATATGTAGACAAAATTTATGATGATGTCATAGCCTCTGATTTTGGTCTTGAAGAAGGACAGGTAACAGTTTCAATACACTGCGGATCAAGAGGTGCAGGTCATCAGATATGTTCAGACCATCTTCGGGAACTAACACAGGCTGTCAAAAAATATGGCATTCAATTACCGGACAAACAACTGGCATGTGCTCCTGCAAATTCAAGAGAGGCACAGAATTATTTCAAAGCAATGGCATGTGCTGCCAATTATGCATGGGCGAACAGACAGGTAATCAATCACTGGACAAGGGAAGTTTTTGAAAACATATTCGGCAAAGATATTGATATGAACCTTGTCTATGATGTGGCACATAACGTAGCCAAACTCGAAGAACACACAATCAATGGAGAAAAGAAACAGGTTTATGTACACCGTAAAGGAGCTACAAGAGCATTTCCACCAGAACATCCCGAACTATCAGATGACTACCAACAATCCGGTCAGCCAGTATTGATACCGGGTAGTATGGGTACTCACTCGTTTGTACTCCATGGGACTAAGGATTCAATGGATATATCTTTTGGAAGTGCATGCCACGGTTCAGGACGTCTTATGAGCCGAAAACATGCCAAAAAAGAGTTATCAGGTGAAGAGATTCAAAAAGAACTTGCATCAAAAGGCATAACAGTTAAAGTGGCAAACCCAAGAATGATTTCTGAAGAAGCTCCTGAAGCATACAAATCCAGCAGTGAAGTAGTGGATGTTGTTCATGATGTAGGCATAGCCAGAAAAGTAGCAAGACTAAGTCCTGTTGGAGTGATAAAAGGTTAAGTGAAAAAGTAGGATAGAGGAAACGGTTTTTTGTTTTAAGAGGGGATGAATGGTTTGCTTGGTAACAGTGATATATGCAAGCAATTACCGTTTCCTCAACATAAGATAAGTTTATTATTATATTTAAAGTTGTTTGATACTTTAGTAATTAATTTATTTAGTATGACCGCTAAACTTATAGTATCCATGAATTGTTTCAAAAATTATGAACAAAAAATTATCAACGGTTAGGATTATGGCAGATTATCAGTTCTGTAAAGGCTGTGGAGAAAAACTGTTTCCTGAAGATGTCTCTTTTTTATTGTCCAGAACCGGACGTATTAGACAAATTCTGTACAACAACGAAAGGATAGCAACTGTTAGAGCCAGCGATGGTGTGCTGACGTTGAGTATCAAAGGAGCAGATACAGTTCATAAATACCTATCAAAACCCAATCAACGAGTAACAATGTGTGAAGAAGCGGTTCCTTTTGTTTCTGCTGGAAAAACGGCTTTTTCAAAACACGTTATAGATATCGACCCCGAACTCCGTGCAGGTGAAGAAGTACTTGTTGTGGATGAATCCGATAATCTCCTGGCTACTGGACAGCTTATATTGTCACCCGAAGAAATCCATTCGATAGAAAGAGGAAGTGCAGTTGATATAAGGACAGGTGTTCAACAACAATAAATAATATTAATAAACCTATATATATTATCCAATATTATATTACCCTTTGTAGAAATGTACAACCATGATTTAATTCTAAAAACGCTAAAACGGATTTCCAGGTGTCCGAGTTCTGGAGAGTGAGACTATCACCGATACAAAAGAAGATTTTTTGAAAAACTTAGTAATTCCTGATAATACAAAAATGGAAGAACATAACATAGTTGTAGATGGTGGAGTCATTGTTGGGAGCCATTCCAATATCAATTATGGAATCATAGCAAATTCTGCAATACTGGGTGAGAGTGTACAGGTATCAGGTGATTTGACCACTACATCAGAAGTCAGAATCGATACATTATCAAAAATTGGCGGAAGCGTTAAAACTGACTCTAATGCCTATATTGGCGAACTTGTTTCCATAAATGGTAAACTGATAGTCAATGGAGACCTTGATGTTGGAAACAATGTTAAAATCAATGACGGGTTTGTTGCAAAAGGATGGATAATGGTTAGAAACCCTATACCTGTAATGGTGTATCTTTTTTTATATATCAGTGAACTCCTAAGATTGGGCAAAGATGAGGAAGTTGAAAAAGCTCTTGAAGAACTTTTTGAAGATGAGGAGCTTGAAGAATCAATGGAACCCGGTGCAATGGTAGTACCAAACAGTTCAAGGATTTCAATGGATTCTATACATGTTCCGGCACATGCTTCTATAGGTAACAACTGCCGGTTAATCGGAAATATCCGCTCATCATCGTTTGATATGGGTGATGATACAACACTTTATGGAAGTATTCGAACCCACAATGATATAACCATAGGTAAAAACAATAACATCCACGGTAATATCGTATCCAAAAAGAACGTGACTATAGATAAAGAAACCCATATACTTGGTGAAGTCAGTGCCAACACCATTTTCATACATGAGAATGCACGTGTTGATGGTCTGATGAGAGCACCGGGCGGACTCTCTTTCAAACGTGAAGATGAAATTGAAAACACAAAGGATGATGAAGATACCGATAAAAAGGAGCTTATAAAGCTGGATATTTGATTTTTAAAAAGTTATTCTGTTCTCTGTGCTTTACAAAAGTTTTATTAACTTTTTTGTTTATGTAACTATGAAATAATATGGATCGAGTAGAACTGGACAGATCTTCATTCAAAGCACTTGCATCCGATTCCCGCATTGAAATAATCAAATATCTCAACGAAAAAAGTATGCGGGTAACCGACCTTGCTGAAAAAATGCAGTTGTCCAAACCCACCCTTATAGAACATCTGAAAAAACTTGAAGAATCAGGGCTGATTGATAGAGAAAACCGCGGAGAAAAATGGGTTTATTATCGCCTGACGGATAAAAGCCGTAATCTGATGGAGCCAAAATCCGACATAAGGGTCAAAATACTATTTGCAACATCAGTTGTAGCATTTATATCAGGATTTGCTCAATTGTACAGGTTTTTTGTCCAGCCCCAGCCAAAAGATGCTGGAATAATGACAGAAGATACCAAAGAAATTCCTGAAAGTGCACCTGATATTCCCCCGCAGGATGTTGTTTCAGCTATTCCATGGGATGCCGTCATTTTGCTCGGCATTGCTGTAGTATTGACAAGCATCACTATCTGGTACTTTAAAACAAGAAACTCTCCTCTGGATTAATTAACAAAAAAAAGATGGATGAGATATCATCTCACCCTAGTTAATTATCTTGGTGATATTTCCTTTTCAGCAGTGTCAGAATAAGCTCTGACATTATTATTCCTTATATCTTCAGCGACCTCGAATTCTATAGTTTTGTCACTGTTTACACCCACTCTGATATCCCATTCAACAAAATCAGCGTTTGTTTCAACAGGTTCTACACTGGAATCCAACAATTCACCGAATTCCCACATGTAACGAACCGTAACAGTTTTGGGGTTATTGCCAAAGTTAGTTATATTTATTTCACCGGTTCTTGTTATGTTGCCTGCATTCCTTGTTTCTTCAAGAATTTCTGTTTCACCTTTTAAATCAAAGGCACTACCAAGATTGATTTCAACTTCATCACCATCAGGTGTTCTGTCAATTGAACTTTGACCAACCATTACCTGTAAACCATCTTTTTCCTGATAAACATTAACAGTCCCCTTAGGCAGTGGTTCTTCATTGTTTGCAAAGGTTAAAAACTGCCGGACATTTTCATTTCTACCATGTCTTGAGGTAGTGTACATGAATTCGGTTTTTGAGTCTATATTTTTGTCCAGATATTTGGTGGATTGCCGTGAATATGCATCAATTGCAAGCTGTCCGAGTTCATATTTATAAACTCTCCCTACTTTTTGAGGTGCTGAAACAGACCTCTCAAAACCATCGCTTATAGATGCTCGTTCCTCAGCAAAACCTACATATCTACTACTCATTACCTGTCCTGATATTAAATTGAAGTTTCCATCATAGTTTGTATTACTGGGGTTTTTGATTATCATATCTCCACTGAACCTGCTGGAACTATCCGAATCTTTCATGTACAGATCATATGATGCATCCCATGTAATACCGTTTACCCGGTATCTAAGCTGGAAATCAAAGGAACCACTACCTGAAGATTCAATTCTTGCCATGACTTTTGAATCCGAATCACTGGTTGTTTTTATCTGGTTGACATTGTTTGTATTAATGTAGGATATTCTCTCATCATTCTCAAGAACCATAAGACCATAAGGATAATTGTCTTCAATTCTTAAAAGCACACCTGATACTGTTTTACCGGATGTAAGTTCTATTTCTACTTCTTTACCAATGTTTGTTTTTATATTATCTCTAAAATCCGTTTTTATATCAACAACCTCTAATACATCCGAATTTTCAGGTTCAAGTTTTATAGAATCTGGATCAACATTATCTAAATTTTCCATGTCTTCAAGTTCAACCCACTGTACCCCTTGTTCAAGTTCAAGACTAATGCTTTTTTCTACAATTCCTCCCTGATTTGAATCATAAATCAGATAGTTTTCATTTGAATTTCCGTTCACTCCATTAACCTGAGCAGATACTGCAATCGCAAGTAATGCGACTATTCCAATTATAAGAATAGCTTTTTTTAAGTTATATCTCATTTCATCACCATGTGTGAACTACCGCTGAGCTAAAGACTCAGAGGCTTCGAGAGAAGTCTACCTTGAAAGTCTTATTCTCTCTGGGGAGTTCACATCCCCACTATCGATTATCCCTGTAAGAGAATCACCGATTACCTTTCTCAGAATGTTCAATGCTCCATTGATATCGGCATTAATCAGTCTACCTGTTGATGACTGGAAGATACCTCTCTTAGATCGTCTACCAAGATATTTCTTATTTTTTTTGATAGGTTCTAAAGCCAGTGCATCTACCTTGCTGGTATAAGCCTCATCTACTTCGTGATACTTTATACCATGATATTCACACTTAGAAGCTAATTTATATTTAAACCTAGCAAATGGTATTGTCTGGAAGTTCTGGGTATTCTGCTTTCCGATATTTTGTTCCTGTTTGATTTCTTTGAGTTCTCCAATCACAACATTACCAATCTTATTCTCCAGACAATGTTTAACGATATGATTAACGCACTGGTTCATGAAATCATTTATCTTCCAGAATCTATTATTAGAGAATCTATCCATTTTGATTCCATTATCTATATTCTGTTTGTCGTAGACTGACTGTAACCTGCTCTTCTCCTTGTTCCACCAGCGGTTGTAAGATTTGATACTCCTGCCATCTAATATGAATGCAGTCCCGCTGGTCGTTACACAGGTTGCAAAGTTGTCCACTCCAAGATCTATCGATAGATGGCTATTGTAATCAAGTTCAGCAATCTCCCCATCTTCATGATATACAAATTCTATCTCGAACCATCTACCCTTGTATTTCGGTACGATCCTGACCTGATTGATGTATTGACCTATTATGTTGTCAGGAATCTTGAAGTATAGATATTTGATTCCATAAGTTCTGTAATAATCCAAACCTAACGATAACCTTATCTTATCATCGATAACCTTCAGTTGATCTTTCTTGAAAGTACATATGAAGTTACTATCTTTATCCAGATACTTTGGAAGTGAAACTGGTTTCTCATATTCTCCTTTTCTCTTCTTATCCAGAAGTTTGAAGAACGATTTCATACTGTCATCCACAGTTTCCACAGTATTCTGGGCAACCTGTGATGGCATCATTCTGTAATTCTCGTTTTCTTTGACCGTATGATAAGCAGTATCTTTATCGAGATATTTGCCATGATTGAAAAAGTACTGTCTAATCGTGTACAACGTGAAATTGTACAGGTTCTTGGATAGTTTGGTCAACCTCTTCAAAGTTTCATACGTCTGCTTATCAGCACGGAGATGGTTCTTCTGGGTTAGATACATGCATTATACAATCATTTAGCAAAATACTTATCTTTTTTGCCTATTTATCATACCACGATGCTAAAGACATCGTGGTTTTCTTCATCTTTATAAAATCATTCTTTTTGTAAGGGAAAGACCTAACAACAAATTTAGAAATATTATCTACCCTATATACAGCAGCTTAATATGGGACGAGGATACTGACTACTCTCCCACGACTAAATCGTGGGGTTCTTTTGAGAGCCTCAACCTCTTAATAGGTTGAGCGTTTGCTGATTCATCGGCGGTACTTGCGAACCGATACCGAGACCGGTCGTAGAGGTACCATCTCCACAGCCGTTCATTCCCGCGAGCCCCACGGTATGCATTGGGTTATAGTACGATGATTTTGTCAGAATATTGACTGCAGCGTTAAGATCCCTGTCGATTTCTAATCCACATTTACTGCAGTAGAATATTCTATCTCCCAATCTCAGTTTCTCTTTTTTCTTGGTTCCGCAATGAGAACAGACCTGTGTAGTATTGTCGGGATTAATCTTGTCTACAATCTTACCTCTCTCAGCAGCTTTATAGGTTACGTGCTGAACCAGTTTATCCCAGCCTACATCCGATATGATTTGGCTAATCTGTTGTTTTTTATGAGATTTTTTATTTTTAAATCCTCGAATACAATCAGGTCATATTTCTCCACCAAAAGTTTGCTGAGACAATGTGAGAAATGGTTTCTAGCAGATGCGACTTTCCTGTGAATTCTGTTCACTTTTTGCTTCTGCTTTTTATAGTTGTTAGATCTGAATTCCATTCTCGACAATCTTCGCTGTTCTTTAACAAGCCTTTTTTCAGCATTTCTGAGGAATTTCGGTGGTTCGACAAAATCATCGTTTGAAGTTTTTATGAAAGATTTCAGTCCTAAGTCTATGCCAACAGCGTTTGTAGGAGTAGATGGAACTGGGTTTTCTGGCAATTCTACTGTCAGATATGCGAACCATTGTTTGCCTTCCTTCTTGAGGGTACAGGTCTTCAGTTCACCATCTGGCAATCTGTCAATATCAATTTTGATGGGTTTTGATTTACCGGTTATTTTGGATAGGTATAACTTGTTTTCTTCAAGTTTCCACCCGTTTCCATGCTGTTTGTAGCTGAAACTACTGAAATCTTCTTTACTCTTGAACTTCGGGTGACCTTTCGGAAGAATTCCATCGTATTTGATAAATCCGGATGAATTGTTCCCACATGGTATGTCTTTCCTCTTGACGAACATCCCTTTTTTAGGTTTGGTGTTTTTCAGTCTCCCGTTCTTGATATCATCAAAAAACTTGTCATAAGCGGAACATAATCTCTGGAATACATCCAGTCTTACTGATGAATGTATAGGATAGTCCAGATTTTTCAGGTATTTTTCCAGAGATGATTTAGATACTGACAGATCAAACCTATCGTATAAATCTACTCTGATGGACAGAAGATGGTTCCAAATCGACCTGCAGTACTCTAAAGTTTCATCCAGTTTCTTCTCCTGTTCAGGAGTAGGATGTA
This sequence comes from Methanohalobium evestigatum Z-7303, assembly GCF_000196655.1. Lineage (GTDB taxonomy): Archaea > Halobacteriota > Methanosarcinia > Methanosarcinales > Methanosarcinaceae > Methanohalobium > Methanohalobium evestigatum. Next base: position 2,070,896 of record NC_014253.1, read on the forward strand.
TCTTGAATCTCAGATTCCTGCAGTTTTGACCTCCTTTTCAAACCATCGACTCCACCCTTTTACTTGATACTGATTATACGTTTTGAAACTATATAATTTTTATCTACTGTTAGCGATTATAATGTTTATCATAAAACTTATCAAACATCAACGGGGTTGTTTAATCACTCTTTAAACGGAGTTTAAAGATATCTTTAAATCGTTGATTTAAAGAGAACGACTAAAGTCGTTGGCTTTCACGTACCCCTGTTGCCCCACTTTCGTAAATATATAAACCAAATTTTGTAATATGAACACATTTATAAATCCAATTACAGGTTTGCTTATAATTTTAAAACTATATAATAGAGGGAAAAATATTGCCCGGGTCAGAAACGTATGAATCAATAGTCAGCAGGGACGAAAAATATGTGATGCAAAATTACACCCGCCAGCCAATAGCATTAAAAAAAGGTGAAGGCGCGGTTGTTTATGATGTGGACGACAATCAGTACATTGATTGTCTGGCAGGTATTGCAGTAAACAATGTAGGGCACTGCCATCCAAATGTTGTTAATGCGATAAAAAAACAGTCAGAACAATTAATCCATGTGTCCAACCTGTATTATACCCAGATACAGACACAGCTTGCTGAAAAACTGGTAGAACTTACAGAAATGGACCGCATATTCTTCTGTAATTCAGGGGCTGAAGCAATCGAATCAGCAATGAAACTTGCAAGATCCGTATCGAAAAAAACGGATTTTGTGGCGGCTGAACAATCGTTTCACGGACGAACCATAGGGTCGCTCAGTGTGACGCATAAAGAAAAATTCAGAAAACCATTTGCCCCTTTGATAGAGGATGTAAATTTTGTACCCTATAATGACTCACAGGCAGTTGCAGATTCGATAACTAATAACACCGCCGCAGTAATCGTAGAACCTATACAGGGCGAAGGTGGTGTGAATATACCTTCAAATGATTATCTCAAAGAATTACGAAAAATATGTGATGATACAGGTACACTTCTGATATTCGATGAAGTACAGACTGGTTTTGGAAGAACCGGTAAATGGTTCTGCAAACAGCATTCAGGTGTACAGCCAGATATAATGGCAATGGCTAAGGCTATGGGTGGCGGTTTTCCCATAGGTGCAATCGCATCAAAAGAGGGTATTACCTTTGATAAAGGCGAACATGCATCTACATTCGGAGGTAACCCCCTTGCCTGTGCAGCATCACTTGGAGCAATAAGAGCCATAGAAGATGATTCTTTGGTACAGCGTTCAAAAGAACTTGGAGACTATTTTGTAGAACGTCTTAAAAACATTTCACGTGATGATGTAGTGGAGGTACGTGGTAGAGGCCTTATGATAGGTATGGAACTAAAATCTGATTGTAAAAAAATTTTGAATTATGCACGTGAGAACGGTGTACTTTTAAACTGTACCTCAGATTCAGTATTGCGTATAGTCCCTCCTCTTGTTATAACCAGTGAGCAGATAGACAAGGTGGTGGACGTAATTGAGCAGGCGTAACCTCATTAAAGACGGTATAAAAAATATACCAGAATATGTACCCGGTAAAACCATTGATGAGATTGCTCTCTCATATGGGCTTGACCCTGACACCATAATAAAACTGGGTTCTAATGAAAATCCACTTGGACCATCACCAGAGGCTGTGGATGCACTTGACAGATACAAGCATCTTTATCAATTAAGTGTTTATCCATCTGCAGATTCAGGAGAACTTGTAGAGGCACTTTCTGGTTACACTGGATATCCTGAATCAAATATCGTTGCATCCGGTCCCGGAATGGACGGGTTAATTGATAACCTGATGCGTCTTGTCATCTCACAGGGAGATGAAGTTATAATTCCCACACCTACCTTTTCCTATTATGAAATTGCAGCACGTGCAAACGGGGCAGTACCAGTATTTGTTAAAAGGGATAATGAATTCCAGATAGATTCAGAATCTGTGCTTAAAGCAGAAACCCCACGTACCAAGATGATATTTATTTGTTCACCAAATAACCCGTCCGGTGACCTTATAGATGAAAAAAAACTTCGCAGGATAGCCGAATCCACGAAAGGACTTGTTTTTGTGGATGAAGCATATGTTGAATTTGCAGACAGGAATATGGCAAACCTTGTCGATGACTATGATAACCTCATAATAGGCAGGACTTTTTCAAAGGCATTTGGTCTGGCTGGTATGAGAATCGGGTACGGTATTATGCCAAAGTGGCTGAAATCCGAATACATGAGGATCTCGACACCTTTTAACTTAAGTGGTCCATCAATAACAGCAGGCATTGCTGCTCTATCAGATACCAAACATCTGAAACAAAGTGTTGAACTGGCAAGGAAAGGACGGAAATATCTTAAAGATAATATACCATTTAATGTATATAATTCTCAGGCTAATTTTGTTCTTGTGGACGTTGCTCCCCAAAAAGCTAAGGATGTATGTGAGCGGCTTCTTGAAGAAGGTATCATTGTCCGGGACTGCACATCATTCAGGGATGCAGGTGATTCATTGATTCGTGTAACAGTAGGAACAAAAGACCAGAATAAACGAGTTGTAGAAGCCTTTAAAAATCAATATCCGGGTTGATTATGCTCACCAGTACTTATATACACATTCCAAAAATAGGTAAATCTACCGAACATAAAATATGGGCGTCAGGAATTACAACATGGGAGGACTTTGTAAAATACCATGATTCAGTTCCCCTCCCAGAATCCAAGCGAAATATTATACTTGAAGGTATAGATGAGTCAATGGAACGGCTGGATAAAAGGGACACCGAGTTTTTTGCAAACTGCCTGCCAAATTCAGAGCACTGGAGAGGTTTTCGATACTTTTTGGATTCTGTTGCCTATGTAGATATAGAAACCACTGGTTTGTCAAATACACATGACCATATAACAGTAGTAGGTGTTTATAACGGCAACCAAACTAAAACTTTCGTGCATGGAATCAATCTTGATGACGTTGCGGATGAATTGAACAAATACGAATTTATTGTAACATACAACGGCGCATGTTTTGACCTCCCATTTATTAGAAAAGAATTTCCTGAACTGGAATTTAACCAGCTTCATGTCGACCTGATATATCCGCTAAAAAAACTCGGATATAAAGGAGGCCTCAAGCAGGCAGAAGAAAAGCTTGGGATATCGAGAAGTGATAACACTACAAAAATGTCAGGACTTGATGCAGTGAAGTTGTGGAACAGATATCAAAAAGGCGACAATGATGCTCTTGACCTGTTGCTTGAATACAATCGCGAAGATATAGTTAACCTTGAAACAATATTAAGCACAATACATTCCAGATTAATTGACAAAACGTTTTCTGACGCGAAAAAACAATTCTAAAAACATCAAAGTTTTCCAACAAATATGTCTTCTGATTTTGATATATCCAAGTTTCCAGACCTTCCCGGTGTATATCTGATGAAAGATAATTCAGATACAGTGATATATATCGGGAAAGCACGTTCACTTAAAAAGAGGGTCAGTCAGTATTTCCAGTCCCAGAAATATCATTCTCCTAAAACCAGAACACTTGTAAAACATATAGCTGATATTGAATACATTGTTACCCAATCCGAAGTAGAAGCACTGATTACAGAAGCAAGCCTTATAAAAAAGCACAAACCCAGATACAATGTCCGTCTAAAAGATGATAAACGCTACCCCTACATCAAAATAACCAATTCAAAATATCCGCGAATATACCTTACACGGCGACGTTTGATGGATAACGCTCTCTATTTTGGACCCTATACAAACGCAGGTGCAGCACGCAAGACCCTTGATATAATATCAAGAATTTTTAAAGTACGTAAGTGTAAGACAAAAATTGATGATGATAAAACTCATTCAAGACCCTGCCTTAATTATCATATCAAACGTTGCCTCGGTCCCTGTACAGGTGCAGTCAGCGAAACAGTGTATCAAGAAGAACTAAATTCTGCTATCAGATTCCTGAAAGGCGAAAGTGATGAACTGGTAAAAGAGCTTGAAGACAAGATGTACCAATTATCACTCAACCAGGAATATGAAGCTGCAAGCGTGGTCCGCGACCAGATCGAGGCTCTAAAAAACCTGACACAACAACAGGTGGCAATATCAGGAACAGATGAAAGGGATGTAATATCTACAGCTGTTGATGAAAATGCGGTATATATCCAGCTTTTCTATATAAGAAACGGGAATCTTGTAGGTAGATCGCAATTCACAATGGACAGGGGTGATGATGAAGTATCCATTCCTGAAGTTTTATCAGGTTTTATCAAACAGTATTACCAGGATTCACCTGTACCACCTGAAATTCTGGTTCAGTATGACATCCCTGAAAAAGATTTGATAAAAAAATGGCTTTATGAAAAATCAGGGTTGCATGTTGATATTCATGTACCCTTAAAAGGTGACAAAAAACGAATCCTTGACCTTGCCGCCAAAAACGCTGAAATGTCCATGAAACAGGAACAGTTAAAAAAAGACCACCAACATCCCAACGAAGTGCTTGAAAACCTGAAAACTGATTTATCGCTTGAAACACTTCCCTATCACATAGAAGGATTTGATATTTCCAATATATCAGGTACAGATGCAGTAGGTTCATTGGTGGTATTTGAAAATGGTGTTCCTGCAAACAGCAAATACCGCCAGTTCAACATCAAAAATGTTGAAGGCATAGATGATTTTGCAATGATGGCTGAAGTGGTGCATCGAAGATTCAGCCGGATTTTAGATGAAAATAAACCCCTTCCAGACCTTATACTCATCGATGGTGGTCCCGGTCAGGTCAGTGCTGCAAAAGGTTCTCTTGACAATTTAAACCTTGACAATATACCTTTGATTGGTCTTGCAAAACAGTATGAACATATAATAACTCCCGAGAACAAAGTAATAATTCTTTCTCAAAAATCAGATTCAATGAAACTTCTTATGAGGATACGTGACGAAGCTCATCGGTTTGCAGTTTCATCCCACCGAAGAAAACGCACTGCAAAACTTACTCATTCAGCTCTTGATGGTATCCCGGGAATAGGTGAATCAAAAAAACGCGCATTGTTGGAACATTTTGGGACAGTTGATAATATAATTAACGCATCAATTAAAGACCTGAAACAAGTTGAAGGTATCAGTAATAACCTGGCACAAAAAATTGTGGATTATTTTGAAAACGATGATAATAAAAAATGATAATTTTTAGAATATATATTTTAAAAAATGTATACTTTTATGGAATTGATTTTGTACAAAATTTTAACAAATGAATCTATCAAATAGCAAAACTTAAAACATAATGCATCCAAATTAAATTTATGACAGTTTCCAAGTAAATAGTGCTGTTTATGTAACGATTGATTAATAAAGGCCAAGTTTAAGGGAGTGTAATTAATGGTCAAAGAAATTAAATTCGGCAGAATCTCCAGAACTGCTAATGTCAGAATGTTAAATGACATGCATGATGTTCTTTACGATAAAAAACAGATGAGTATTAAAAAAAACCCTGAATTGTATTACATGTATCGCGACCTTTATAAAGATGATTACGATTTTGAAACTATTAAAAAACATAACCTAAGATATGATATTACAGTCATCCCTCCAAAAATGATAGGCAGAGAATATGTAAAAACAGCAGGTCACTGCCATCCAAAAGTTCCAGACACAGATGTATCTTATCCAGAAGTATATCAGATTCTGGAAGGATATGCCACATACCTTTTACAAAAAATGGAGGGTGGTAAAGTAGAAGATGTAGTGGTTATCAATGCACAGGCAGGTGATTATGTCGTTATACCTCCTGATTACTGTCATATAACAATCAATACATCTGATGAAACTCTTAAAATGGCCAACTGGGTATGCCGTGAATTTTCCTCCATCTATGACCCCATAAAACAGCGTAGTGGCGGTGCCTATTACCTCCTTGATACTGGATTTATCAAAAATCCGGAATATTATAAAGTACCACAGATACGATACCTGTCTCCAGTAGAATACCCTAAATTTGGTCTTAATAATGGACAGGATATGTATAACCTAGTAACAGGCATAGGAAAATTAAAATTCTTAACGTCCCCCCTGGAATATATGGATGACTTTGATTATATAATCGGAAACTGATACACAACAGTAGTTCTGGTTAATTGACCATACAAAAATGAGAGTTGTAGGATACAACAGAGGAATAAGATGCAAAAACAGGAAAATAAAAAAGATTACCAAGTACAGTTTACTTTATCCAAAATTGTAAACCTGATGTTCAGTACAACCTATGACCCAAAAACTGGCAAAGGTGATGTTATCGCCAATGTTTCAATTATAAACAAGCATGACCTAAACAGAGTACTTGAAATATTTAAAACCGCCATGATGAGTGGTTTGACTGTTAGCCCTTTTATAAAAATTCTACATGAAGGAGAAAGCATTGGAGATTTAACTATCAAAGAAGGTAAAATCGGTCTTGCAACAATGTGCAGTATAACAATTGATGGCATATTGTTAAAAAGAGGCATCCTTGTCAACCCAAAATTTGGAGGGCTGGTTCAGATTGAAGAAGGGTCACCTGTACGTTTTACCGATGTTTTAACCTATGCAAGTACCTCTATAGACCCACTGGAAGCCCTGATGTCACAGGAGATTACCTCAGTAACACAGATGATTAGTACAGGGTCTGGTAAGATTTTGGCAAACCTTAGAGAAGTACCTATAGCTGCACGATATGATATAGACCATGTACTTTCTGATATTATGGATGCAGGACTTAGCGGAATACTGGAAGTTGGAGAACCGAATCGAAAGATACTGGACGTTCCAATTGAAAGAGACCACCTTGGTATTGTTGTTATAGGTGGTACTAACCCCATGGCAATTGTGAGAGAACACGGCATACCCATTGAAACAAATGCAATGTCTACTATTGTTGATATCACAGAAATGAGCGATATTAAAGATATTAATCTATAACCTAAATACATTCATCGGTTAGCCTACAAGTGATGTTATCTGGGAAACGGCATCAATAAATGTATCAATTTCTTCCTGTGTATTGTACAAACCTACCGATGCCCTTACCGCACCATCAACATTAAGAGCCTGTAGGGCTGGCATAGCACAATGGTGACCGCTTCGTACACATATACCTTTTGTCTCATCCAGTATCATGGCTACATCATGAGAATTTAGCCCAGCTATATTAAAAGGGACTACTCCACTGCGATCCTCAGGTCCATATATTTCTACATATGGCATTTCTGAAAGTTTGGAAGCCATATCCTTGACAAGAGATTTTTCATGTTTTTCAATATTACTTATCCCTAAATCATGGACATATTCAACACCTTTTCCAAGACCAATAACACCTGGTATATTGGGTGTTCCGGATTCAAATTTTGTGGGACACGGTTCTATGTCAAAACCAGAAGTAGTTACTGAATGTACCATTCCCCCACCAAAATAGGATGGGTCTAAATTTTCTGGTTCTTTAACATATAAAATACCTGTACCCTGTGGACCCAGTAAACCTTTATGACCGGATGCTGCAAAAAAGTCACAGCCAATAGAACCCACATCAACAGGGAAATGGCCGACAGATTGAGCTCCATCTATCAAAACCATTGCTCCATTTTTATGCGAAATTCGGGTTATCTGTTTGATATCCTGCACTGAACCGAAAATATTTGATACATGGGTTACTGCGACAAGTCTTGTTCTTTCAGTTATAGAATCATATATATCATCAGGGTTAACAATACCTGTATCATCAGGCGATACAACAGTCACATCAACCCCGCAATCTTTTAGATTCATCCATGGTAGAAGGTTGGAATGGTGTTCCAAGGATGTGGTTACAATGTGGTCACCGGAATTCCAGCCCATTCCAAGTGCTACTATATTTATGCTTTCAGTAGCATTTTTCGTCATTATGGTTTTTGAAGATTCAACATTCAAAAAACCGGCTACTTTTTCACGTGAATCTTCATAATGATTGGTTGATTCCCGAGCTAAGCGGTGTGCTCCTCTACCATAACTTCCAGAGTATTTATAGAAATAATCGTTTATGGCTGAAACTACCTGTACAGGTGTCTGCGTTGTAGCTGCACTGTCCAGATATATAACATTATCCAGAACAGGAAAATCTTTCCGAATTTCAAAAATGTCGTACATAGCTTTATATTATTCAACAGGATGAAAAATAAAGTTTTTGCAGGTTATTTTGCCTGTAAACCACCGACCATAAAATCATAAAGTTCTCTATCTTCTTTATCCAGTTTCTTTTTTGTACGCCCACAAACGACCATGTGACAGATTTGTTTTGGATTGCGTTTTTTATCTACCTGATTGTTCTTTGTTACCACTAACTTCTTCATTGATAATACCTCCTGTCTTCATGAATTATTCAAATATACCCCGCTGAAAATCTTCACACAAAAATATTTGCCAAGTAATTACAAGCGTTAAACACTATACTACTCAATTATCGCATATAAAGCTAACGGTTGGAATCAGTCATCGTAAGGTATAAACAAATGCAACATCGTTTTAGTAAAACATGTCAATAATAAATGTTAATCAATCCCTTAAATATCATGAAGGGTCACAGCGAGTATATGATGAAGATACCACTCTTGAAAAAACAAAGTCCCAGCTTAAAAAAATCGGAGTTACGCGTATAGCAGATATAACTCATCTTGACAGAGTGGGTATTCCTGTCTATTCTGCAATCAGACCATGTGCTGCTAAAGGTGCTATATCTGTTTATTCCGGAAAAGGTGTTACTTCCACCCAAGCCAGGATTTCTGCAATGATGGAAGGATTTGAAAGGTGCCTGGCAGAAAAAAAAGATATGAACAATAACATACAGGAAGATATCCCTGGCGATGAATTTGTTGATTCCTTTGATAATATAAAAGAAACATACTATATAGTAAACCCTGCAAAACTTCTCATATCAGAAGATGTAAGAACAGATGACATGATAGAATGGACCAGTGGATGGGACTTGATAAATGATAATGAAATCTATGTTCCATCAAATTCAGTCTATCACCCCTACGATGCCACAAACCAGTGTGTGAAACTGTTCAGAAGCAACACAAATGGTCTTGCAGCAGGTAATGTGATAGAAGAAGCAGTACTTCACGGATTACTGGAAGTTACTGAAAGAGATGCCTTAAGTATTGCAGAAATGAACAGAAACCCCGGTAAAAGGTTAATGCTTGATGAAGATGATGGCATAAGTTATGAACTAATGCAAAAATTCAATGATGCAGGTATTAATGTCAGACTCTGGGTTCCCTATCATGATACTGAAATTACAACGGTGGTTGCATCGGTTGATGATGCTCAATTAAAAGATCCCGCAATGCTTGTGATGGGTGCTGGAGCTCATCTAAACCCGGAAATTGCCACCATAAGAGCCCTTAACGAAGTCGCACAATCAAGGGTTGTACAGATTCATGGTGCAAGAGAGGATACTGAAAGGGACAAATTCGTCCGTAATATCGGATATGAACGCATGAAAAGAATGAATGGCTTCTGGTATAAAGATGAAGATATAGATACCACCACATTAAAAGATTTAAACGATTTGTCCAGAAATTCGCCAGCAGAAAATATTAATACCGTGATTGACCAGCTCAAAAATTTAGTTGATAACGTGGTTGTGGTCAATCTATCAAGGGAAAGCGTAAATATTCCGGTAGTAAGAGTTATTATACCTACCTTTGAAATGTATACACTTGACAGAGAAAGAGTTGGCAAAAGGAAAAACATCGCACTGAAAAAAATCAGAAGAAAAGGCGAAAAAACATGGAACCACAAACGAGTTTGAATATAAAAAAACCGAAAAATCCCAGAATTACTGTTTTTGCAGGCACAAGCATAACCCATGAGGATGCTAAAGAAATACTCAATGCTGACTATAAACCTCCTGTTTACAGGTGTAACATCGATAAGGCGATGAAAGAAGGATACAACATTATCGGAATTATCGATGGAGTATTCTTTGATAAAGCGGCTGTTTCCCACAAAGAGATAATAAAAGCACTCAAAAACAATGTCATCGTTGTGGGTGGATGTAGTATGGGTGCTTTACGTGCATCAGAACTTGATGATTATGGAATGATAGGCGCAGGAAAAATATATGAACAGTACAGGGATGGTGTTATAGAGGCTGACGATGAGGTGGCTGTTGCTACAAATCCTGATACCTTTGAACCTGTATCCAAACCTCTGATAAATATCAGGCAAACTCTGAAAGCGGCATATGAAGATGATATTATTGATGATAAAACCTACAGCAACTTGATAGAAATTGCAAAACATACCTATTATCCATACAGAAGCTACACTGGTATTATTAAACAGGCTGTCAAAAATAATATCCTTACAAAGAAAGATAGCAACAATATTTTGCGGTATTGCAGAGAAAATGAGATAGATATTAAACGTCAAGATGCAATTGCAGTTCTTAATACCATAATAGAAATCGTTGATAGCTAAAAAAGAAAAAAGGTTTGTGGTTTACTTAGAGTATTTTCTTCTTACAAGGTAAAACACTAAAAGCAAGCCAGCAATTGAATAAATCGCCTCGAAACCTGGCTCTTCTTCTGGCGGTTGGGCATTTATAACTTCATCAAACCTTTCTTCTGAATTATTCAGATAACTAATAGCCATTTCCATATTATGGACACCAAGACTTCCATCTTCCTCAACCGCTGTCATGTAATACAGTGCATTATTAAATACAGCTTGTTGTTCCTGATATATCTGAGTTCCATTCAATTCTTCCAGTGATTCTTCAGCATTTTCCCGTTTTGTTTCAAGGTCTTGAAGCCTACTGGATATCCTTGACTGCTGGTTTTCTATAACACCTGATAGTTCAGCCCCGTGACATCTGGAACAATTATTTGTAGACTCTGAATCCACAACCAATGAAACATTCATATCGAATGTATGTCCGGTCTCTGCCGATTCATTTGTAGTTTCATTGAATGGTTTGGCACCCATATGACAGTCCACACACCCTATTTCTACAGGATGCTCACCATTTACATAACTGGAATTGCTGTATATATCCCACTGAGTGTATCTGGCTATTGTTGTCTCTCCATCTGGTTCTGCACCACGGGAATTATGGCAGTTAGAACATAGTTTTACTTCATCTTCTACATGTAACCCGGTTGAATGCGGCTCATGACAGGCCACGCATGTAAGTCTCCATTCTTCCACATCTGAAGGATTTGGCAGGTTTTCCTCATTAAAATCATGAACATCTGCACCTTCAAGGTTTACAACTGCTCCTTCAGTACTTTTACAAGCCACACAATCATCAGAATCCTGAACAAATGGTTCGGTTACATCTGACGGTTCAGAATGGCTTGCCATGTTTTCTGTATCAAAATCATCCTTTGAATACTCGTCCCACTCATCAAATATTGGTTTATGTGGTTCATTATGGCATTTTCCACATAACTCAGCCGAATAATTCATACCCGGGTCTATTTCAGTGGGATTATCTATATGTGCTTCATAACCTTCTTCTGGTGGGCTATGACAGACTTCACAGCCTACATCCGATTCATTTAAACCGGAATGATTTGACATGTTCCATGTTTCATAAACATCCGGATGACACTGACTACAGTCCTCTGGATTCAATGCCATGGATGTTGTTGTCATCAATATTAATATAGTCACCACAACAAAAAGATATTTTTTCATACACCCTCCCCTCTGTATTGTGCTTTATGGATAAGTTTATCAAAACCGATATAAAAATTTACTCTGATTGATTAACGGTTATATTATATTAAAAATGAGAAAAAATATATAACATAAATTTGTGTGTGATGAAAACAAAACCATAAACGGAGATTGTAAAATATGGATATTGATAACATAAGGAAAATTGGTTCTGACCTTAAAAAGGTATACAAACTCAAAACATCACCTGTTGCAGTAAAACTTGTTTCCAGCACACAGGAAATTCCAGAAGGTATTGAAAGAATACAGGAACCTACCCGGCACTGCCAGATGATAGATAATGTCAGGCAGACAGGAACAAGTTTTTATACGCTTGTAGAAGACCAGAAATGTAAAGGTGGTGCTGCGGTCATGGGTCTTCGGGAGATGGATGGAAAACTTGCAAAAGGAGAAGTCTATTATAAACTCGGTGCTTTTGAAACTTCCAATGCAGCACGACGTACAATGCAAAAAGTGCCTAGAGTTCCTGCTGATTCTGTAAAAGCTGTAATCTACGAACCTCTTGAAAAAGCGGAATTCATACCTGATGTTGTAGTTTTAATCGGAACTCCAAAACAAATGATGCAAATATCCCAATCCCTTTTGTACAAACAGGGAGGCAGAATCAATGCAGATTTTGCAGGTAAACAGAGCCTCTGTGCAGATGGTGTAGCAGAGCCATATATGAGTGGTCAGGTATGTGTTACTGTTGGATGTGGAGGAAGTAGGAAACATACACAAATAAATGAAGATGAAATGGCAATAGGTATCCCACTGGAACAATTGGAAGATTTAGCCGATTCTGCAGAAAAAATGTTTGGAAAATAAACGTTAAGTGGTTTTATAAACCACCAAAATTTTGTTTATTGCTATTTATTCAAAGGCACTGGTAAACTCGTGCATAGGTATTGCGGTATAGGTTTTGGTCTTAATACTACCCCTTGATGCGAGTTCAACAGCAGCTTTTGATACTGAGCTTTCGTCTTCTGCTTCTACAATATTCAGAAAATCAAAATCCCCCAGTACAAAGAACTGCTCAAGCACTTTTACACCCATTTGTTCAAGTTCATCATTTACTTCTTTTACCCTTTTAGGGTTATTTTTTAAAGTTCTTGCACCTTCATCTGTTAATTGAGATATCATCACATATTTAGGCATAACAAACCTCCTAAATCCCCAGTATAAATAATCTATATTTTAACATAAATAACTTATTCTGTGTCCTGTTAATTTTACACCGTTGATATTTTGTTCATATTCACCCAAAATATATTAAGAAACATAGAAAGGGTATAATATAACACCATTAACCACAGCCGCGAAAAAGTTAAATAACGAATAGAACATATGTTATATAACTGCGGGACACCTATACCCCCACTCACCAACCCCCTCTACGTCGTTCTCAGGGATTGAACTATTTTCTTGTCCCGCAGCCTTGGATGTGTATATTGTGTATACACGTATTTAAAATTACTGATAATATATTATTATAGGATAAATGAATTAACAACATACAAATGTGGTAAGATTTCCAGATTTCTAATATTATAATATACTTTTAAATGAACACCTGGTTACTTCAACACTTCACCTGTTTGTGTATACCAAAGATAAAGGTCAAGTTCTGCAGGAGTTAAACTCGCCTCTTCCGCCAGTGAACTAAACACCTGTTCAATGTTGTAGTACTTTTTCCTTGTAAGCGTTTTTGGAACTTCTATCAGACCACTGTTGCTCAAAATACGCAGTATATGCTTATCAAGAATAGCCAGATGTTTGTAACCAACATTTCTAAGAAAGTGACTGGATTCCTTGTATCCGATTCCCTTGATTTTTTTGACAATCCATTCACGTGCAGTAAATTCATTTTCCATAGAAGTGATTTTATCCCTGATATCTGCTGCATTATCTCTGGCAAGTATTATGTATTCAGCCCTTTTTTCATAAAACCGGTGACCCATTTGCTTCAAGACTGTGGATAGTTCTTTTTGATCATAGGTCAGGAAACCATCATTTTCTTTCATATAATCCTGAATATCAATTCCCAGCCTTGCACTTGAATTGGCTGTTAGAAGACAGAAACAGAGTTCATTGAACCATTCTTTATTGCCTTTTTTATAAAGGGATTCAAATTCACGGATTCGTTTGTCCACTATTTCTGATATATCGTCTGCTTTCAAATCTTCAACAATTCTTATTAGGTCTTTTCTGGATTCAATATTCAATTTCAAATTTACACCTGTAATTATACTTTAACTTAAAAGATTGTTTATTTTTCCTTTCACAAGAGAATATGCAAAATAAAACACGGACATAACCAGAATAATGGTCGCACCGGATGGTATATCATATAAATAGGATATCCCAAGTCCTCCTGTGCTAAATATAGCACCAAATAATACTGACAAAATCATCATCCTCTTAAAATCGGAAGTCATCTGACGGCTTAATGCTGCAGGTATTGTTAAAAGTGCTATTACAAGAATGATACCCACAACTCTTACCAGAACCATCACTGTGAGTGCTATCATACACAAAAGCAGATAATAAAGTTTCTCTGCCGGGACTCCCATCACAGTTGTCATTTCCTCATCAAAACTAATTGCCAGGAACTCCTTATAGAATATATAGACAACTGAAACAATGACCACATCCAGTATCAACATCAATATTACATCAAAAACAGGTACCGTAAGTATGTTACCAAAAAGATAGGTCATGAGGTTGGGCGCATAACCAGGTGTCAGGTTCAAAAAAACAATACCTATTGCCATCCCACTTGCCCAGAGTATGCCGATTGCTGAATCCTCTGGCAAACTGGAACGTTTTGTAATCCATCCTATACCAAGTGCAGATGCAATTCCAAAAGGTAAAATTCCAAGAATAGGATTAAATCCGAGATAATATCCCATACCTATACCCCCGAAAGATGCATGAGCTATCCCTCCTCCTATAAACACTATACGTTTTACAACAACATAAGCTCCGATGATTCCACAGGCTATACTGGCAAGTATTGCCGCAAACAGTGCATTTCTCATGAATTCATACTGGAGGAGTATATCTACCACCATTCTAAATCTCCGTCAATGGTCTTTGAGCACCCTGTGTGGAACACCGTGAGCTATCATTTCTACTGGACAGTGATAGGCAGCTTCCAGGTCTTCATGGGATATTTCTTTCGAGCCGTGATAGAACAATTTACGATTAAGACATGCTACCTTATCTACATGTAATGATACAGCAGTTAAATCATGAGTCACCATGATTATCGCCATATCTTTTTTCAGTTTTGATAGTAATTCATATAACTCTCCCTGCATATGTGTATCAAGTCCTGCACTTGGTTCATCAAGCAGCAATACTTCTGGTTCCGCTGCCAGTGCCCTTGCTATAAATACTCGCTGTCTCTGACCACCTGATAGTTTACCTATCTGATGGTTGGCATAATCCTCCATATTTACAGTTTTCAATGCTTTATTAGCCTTGAACTTGTCCTCACTGCTATAACGTTTCAAAATGCCTGTATGTCCCATGCGACCCATGAGGACAACATCCCATACACTTATAGGGAAATCATAATCAAAAGAACTATGTTGTGGAACATAACCCACATATTTACGATTTTTTGCAGGACTTTCACCAAACAGTTTCACCTTTCCATTACTCGGTTTTATCAACCCAAGTATTACTTTCAATAAAGTAGTCTTACCTCCCCCGTTTGGTCCAATTATAGCCAGTAGGTCTCTGGGTTGTTCTATTGTCAGGTTAATATCTTCAAGCACAGGTATATTACCATAGTGCACCCAGACATTGCTGAGTTCAACTGCATTATCATATGTTCCCATTTAATCCCCCTTCATGGTTACTGATTAAAATTTTCTGCAAAAACTTCAGAAACATTTCTGAGATTGGATACATAATCCTTTGCAAGCGGGTCTAATGTTACAACTTTTCCGTTGACTTCATTTGCAATTGATTCAGCACTGGATGTACTAAACTGTTCCTGTACATATATTACAGAAATGTTTTTCTTCTTTGCAATATCTACTAATTGCTGTAATTCCTTTGCACTTGGTTCCTTGCCTTCTGATTCAACAGGTATCATGTCTAAACCATATTCTTGTGCAAAATAACCCCATGTAGGATGATAAACCATAAAACTTTGGTTTTCGTATTCTGATAATGTATTATTTATGTAGAAATCCAGTTCATCCAGTTTCTGTATGTATTTATCTTTATTCTGTGAATAATAATCCTTATTTTCAGGGTCGACCTGAATAAGACCTTCATAGATATTCTCAACCATTGTTTTGGCATTTTCAGGAGATGTCCAAACATGGGGGTCATTGTTTCTAATAGTTATACCATCTGATGAATTTACAATCAACATTTCATCATTAACTGAACTGATTTTATTCATCCAGGACCTTTCAAATGGTAGCCCTGAACCCAGTTTTGCATACATCAAAGCGTTACTTAAATCTCTTAATTGTCCCGAAGTTGGTTCATGTGTTGCCGGATTTGCTCCGGGAGGTATCATTACTATTGTATTAACTTTTTCTCCGCCTATCTGCTCCACAAATTCAGCCTGTGGAAGTATGCTGACTGCAACCGTTATATTTCCATCATCTTTTTGGGTTTGAGTCTGTTCTGAACATCCAGTTACAAACAATACAGCGATTACCAATACAACAGACAGCAGTTTATAATATTGATTCATAGCAATTCCTTTTAATTATTGATATATATGAAACTTATTTGGTATCTATGAAAATTTGATGACGACTTTAATCAACGAGTTCACAGCTGTCATGTTTAATCTCCCCACAGTTGCTTAACTGAGGATGACCCATTGACTTACAGATTCTATCTACTGCATATTTTGAAACATGTCCCTCAAATCGTGATACTTCCTCACATGCATCATTTGTGGACAAACCGTAATGGCTGAGTAAAAGACTAAGAATTCTGTGCCTCCTTAACAGAAATTCTGCATATTCTCGACCGTATTCAGTAAGACAAACCCCCCTATAAGGTACATGGTTCACGTAACCACTTTTTGTAAGTTCATTGATTACTTTGGTGGTTGTAGATGGATCTACGTTTAATTGTGAAGATATATCTGTTGTCCTCACTGTTTCGTCCTTTTCAAGCAAAAATTTAAGATACTGTATTTTCCGAGGTGTTAGTTCAAGCCCTGTAAATTTTCCCATAATTAACAAATAATCAAATAAAGCATTTATATTTTGTGTATAAGAACAAAAATAGCCACAATATTTGGTATTGCTCCAAAAATGTTATTATTAATGATTTTTTATAATAAACACCAAAAGCAATAAATAACTAAATCGGCTACTTAACGTTTAGGGGGAATTACATGGTTACAACACAAGTTCCCTGGACATTTGCATGTGCAGATGAAAAAGGGGAGAATTTAAACATTGAAATCGACTTGCCTGGCATAAATAAGGAAAATATTGACTTTAAGATGCATGATAACAGTTATACTGTAAGAGCTGTCAATGACGATATTAAATATGCAGGAACCTTTCCTACCTGCTGCCCGGTGATACCAGAAAAAGCAGTAGCCAAATACACCAACGAGAAACTTATTATTACTGTTCCATTCCAGGAACCTCATATGAAATCAATCGATTTAGAAATAGATTGATAAGGATTATTAAACCAATAACTTAAGTAGATAAACCAGAATATTGTCAAAAGGGGGAGTATAAAATAATGGCTGAAGACCAATTAATACAGACACCATGTGTTTATGCATGTGCAGATGAAAAGGGAGATAATTTAAACATCGAAATCGACCTTCCGGGCGTGAAAAAAGATAATATTGAATTCAAAATAACAGAGGATAGTTTTGCCGTCAGAGCAAACAACACCGACATTAAATATGTCGGCAGTTTTGCTGTATGCTGTCCGGTTATGCCTGATAAAGCTGTTGCAAAATATTCCAATGATAAACTCATTGTCACAGTACCGTTTAAAGAATTACATGAAACTCCTGTAGAAGTTAAAGTACAGTAATAAATACAAATAAAGAAGGAGAAAAATGTATCCAGTAATAGACTACAGTGTATGTGAAGGGGATCTTGCTTGTTATGAAGTATGTCCTGTAGACCTGTTTGATGTTGGCAACAACGAAGAAAAAGAAATAGAGGTTGCTGTTGTTGCACGACCCGAAGACTGTATTGAATGTGAACAATGTATAGAAGTGTGCCCGGTGGATGCTGTAAGACTGGTTGAAGATGAATGATAATGTTATATACAAAATACTGACGTACTCCCACGGATAAATCCGTGGGGTTCTGTGGTCGGTGGGCGTCACACCGTTGCCACTTGCGGGGCGCCAGTACTCCCGTACGATGCATCTCTGTCTGCACCGCATTGATCTCCGGTGCGCATAGCTATATTGAACGCCGCGTTTGCGTCCGCATGATCAACGTGTCCACAATGAAGACACTTGAATGAATCTCCATTTCTAATACCCAGATAACCACATCTACTGCAGTTCTGCGAAGTATATTCGGGTTTTACAAATTCAATTTTGACTCCAAGCAGCCTGGCTTTGTATTCCAACATAAATTGTAGTTGATAGAACGACCAGCTGTGCAGGGAGTATTTGAACGATTTTTTACATTTCACAGAATCCCTTATACCTTTCAGGTTCTCCATCCTGATACCACAGTTATTGGCAGCAGCGGTTTCCACTATCCTGGAACTGATTTTTTGGTTCAGATCCCTGACAATCCTTGACTCTCTGTCATTGACCTGTTTAACCTTCTTGTATTTTCCTTTGACCTGTAGTTTCCTACGGTCGTTTTTATATTTCAGATGTATATGCTGTGCTTTTTTACCCAGTTTCCATACTTTACCAGTCTTCGGGTTAGACATCACAGCTATATGTCCGGTTGTATTCAAATCGACACCCAGATAATCCTCCGGTTCTATTTGTTCTCTCTCAGGCACGGTCACCGACACATAAACGTATTTCTCACCGATTTCAATCTGGTTGATTTTTTCAAAATTATCAGGAAAATAATACCTCAAATCAAGTTTAAGAGGAGTTATCCTTATTTTTCTCTCATTCCTGTTTAACTTTACACTCTGGTTAGGTATTGTCAGTTTAACACTATTTACCTTTTTAGCGGATTTATCTTTAGCATATTTATTGAGAATCTGGTTTGAAATAGCCGATTTCAATCCGATATGCTTGACATCTTTAGATGAACGGGTACGATATTTGACACCATATTCGGCTACTTGCTTAGCTTTTGCAAGTTCTTCAGAGAAATCCCGATCATGTTTGATTTTATAAGTTAGTATCAAATATCATCGCCTCTGTTAAAAGATACGGGCTGATAGAATAAAATAATTATGGTTAATAAATCAATAACCAACGAGGTTGTTTCATCCAACGGTTAGATACCGTTGGCTTTCACGTACCCCTGTTGCCCCATCTTCGTAAATGTGTTTTTTCAAATATGAATGCTAACTCCTGACCCAATTTCCATAAATGAGTCTGGATACAACTTTGCTATTTTATTTTTATTAGATGTGCAGTGACCTGCAGCAATTAATTTTAAATTTTTGAGTAAATTATATTCCTCGCTTCCGTGAAGCCCACCTATAATTCCTGCTACATCACCATAAACAGATGCTTTTTCCATTATGTTTGTTAATCCGGGATGTGCACAACCTGTTATCACATACACTCCAGCACTTGTTTCCAGTAAAAGAGCTTGTTCCTTGATTTTATTACCGAGTTTTCCGGTCGTATATATAGATGGATGTATCTCGGTGGGCTGTGATATTTCTATTAATTTGGCTCGCGAAGATATTTCGTCTTTAAGATATTTGGAAAATGATTCAGGAACATAGACCTCAAGGTCTGGATTGGCATTAAGGATAGATGTAAGTCCACCCATATGATCCCAGTGGTGGTGAGACAGCACAACTTTTCCAATTTCTAATGGTGAGACATCCAACATCTTTAAATTGTGAATTAGCAAGTAACCATCCCAGCCCGTATCAAATAGAATTTTGGATTGACCTGTATCTATCAGGCAGGAAAAACCCCACCCACTAAGGAATCCATTAATTGCATTATTATCATATACTACTGTTAATTTCATTTTTATTGCCTCATTTATAAATTAAATCGGTTTTTAAGATAATAGCCAGAATAAATTGCACCCAGAGGATTGTGTGCAAGCATTCTATCCTTTACCACCAAGACAGTTACAGGTGCGTTTGAATTGTTGTTGAAAAGTATATCATGCCCAATACAAAGTCCAAGCTGGATATTTAAATCGGTTTTATTATTGTTCAGTACCATGGCTTGTGCTTTAGGATTACATGTAACTTCGAAACCTTTGTCATGAAATTTGTCCAAGTCATATTCATCTTTACTAGTACCACATACCTTACAGCAGACAGAATACACATCAAACTCTTTAGATAAAATATTATGAACAATATTTGCTTCGTTTTCCAAACCTATACAGAAAGCAATTCCCAGTTTTTTGTAGTTCATTTTTTTGGCGTATAGAACAACTTCTTCAATTCTAGTTTTTTCCATATAATATCTAGATTCTATCTGAGAAGATATTTTCATCGACTTGTAATCTTTTCCTTTATATGTAATGTTGTCAGCAATGTTTGTGCAATCTCTACCCTGAGTGCATTGCTTATCTATACATAAAGCACACCGCATATTAACTGTTCCTTTATTTTAAATAGTTTTTAAAGCCTTTGTGTTACACGTTCCCAGATATCCCTGATTGTCCTTGATAAATCACTATCAGAATACTCAATAATTGTTTTTTCCTGTATCATGGCTTCAACTGGTATAGTGTCGTAAGGTATCTTACCCACAACTTCAACCCCTTTTTCCCTGCAGTAATCTTCTATAACTCGAGTATTTTCCACATTTATATCATATTTATTTATGCAGACAAGAGTTGGTATATCAAAATAATTTGTCACTTCCAATATTCTTTTAAAATCATGAATTCCTGATATACTAGGTTCTGTAACGACAAGAGTCATATTAACTCCTGTAATAGAAGAAATAACAGAACAACCTGTTCCTGGTGGCCCATCTATAAGGATTAAATCACTGTTATATTTTTCAGCGAGTTCACTGGATGTGTTCCTAACAGCAGTGATAAGTTTTCCACTTGCTTCTTCACCTGCTTTCAGGTTTGCATGACTCATTGGTCCATATCTTGTACTGGATTTATAATATTTGCCTGATATCCTGTCATTAAGAGATATCGCATCTTCTGGACATATATATTCACATACACCGCAACCTTCACAAATAAAAGTATTTACATTAAAATCCTCCGTGATAGCATCAAACCTACAATAAGATTTACACAATCCACATTCTGTACAAAGATTATTGTTAACATAAGCCACCTTTGAACCTATGAATTCGAAAGTCTCCATTATTTCAGGGTTCAATATCAGGTAAATATCTGCGGCATCCACATCACAATCAGATATAACTGCATTCTCTGCAAGTGAAGCAAAAGCTGACGTGAGAGTAGTCTTCCCGGTTCCTCCTTTTCCGCTTATCACCGTAAGTTGTTTCATACTATTACCTTGACCTTAGTATTTATCAATTGATTGTATACTCTCAAACATCTGTGCAAATTGTTTTTTCCATTCAGGCATTTTTTGTACAAATGGAATTCCATTTGAATACAACTGTGCTATGTTCTTATCATAGGGTATTTTCATCAAAACCGGAATATTTTCAGAATAGCAAAATTCCTCTACTTTACTGTCACCAACATCACAACGATTGATAATTATACCAAAAGGAATGCCTAACTCTCGTACAACATCAAGAGTGAGTAAGAGATCATGGTACCCAAAAGGTGTAGGCTCTGTAACAAGGATACAGTAGTCAGTATCTTCAAGGGTAGCTATTGCAGGACAAGCTGTTCCAGGAGGAGCATCAATTATTGTATTTTTATTTTTATTAATGTTTTTTTTAAGGTCTTTTATCACAGGTGATGCCATTGCCTCCCCTATATTTAGCAGACCCTGGAAAAACTCTAAATTCCCATATTCAGTTTCTGATTTTTCAATTGTACCAATACTTCGTTTTTCTTCGTCAATTGCGTCCATTGGACAGACTATTCCACATCCACCACATCCATGGCAAAGAGTGTTGAAAAGCATTATATCTCCGGGCAATACTGCAATAGCATTAAACTGACAAAAATCCGCACATTTTCCACAAAAATTACAGTTATTTTTGTCAATTACAGGTGTTAAAATATTAACATCATCTTTTTTTACAAGATTGTATCCAAGAAAAATATTACAGTTGGGTTCTTCTACATCACAGTCAAGCAATTGGGCATCATCCAAAGAAAGTGCCAAATTAACTGAAATCGTTGTTTTACCAGTACCCCCTTTCCCACTTGCTATTGCAATGTTCATGTTATCTCCTTTTTAAAATTTGAAATATCTGGTTATTAATGCTGATGCGATTTACATGCATTTTCTTTTGTTGCCTCTTCCAGATTTCCAGTATTCCATAATTTAAGGGCGTCTTTTACTGTTCCTTTTGCCCCCACATATACATCTATACAATAATTTTCAAACATGTTTATAGCTCCTGGACCAATTCCTGAGCATAACATTACTTCTACCCCTGATTCGGATAAAATTTCAGGAGGTTTCCTTGTACCACCCATATGTTCCCCTATGTTTGGAAGTACTTCTACCGTGTTGGTATCAGTATCTACAAGAGTATAATATGAGGCCCGTCCAAAATGTTCACATATTGAAGCCTCAAAACATCCATTATCATTGGAAGGTATACATACTTTCATGAAATCACCTATAGTTATCTATTCATTCCATTATGAGCTTTTACTGTTGGAGCATCTGGCTCGTCAAGCAATCCTGCTTTAAAATCATCGATTGCCTTTCTGATTGTACCTGAAGCTCCAGTATATACATTAATATTGGCTTTAGAAAGTACTGAAAATGCATTAGGTCCCACATTACCAGTTATTAAAGCATCTATGTCCTTATCTACAATAGCCTGTGCAGCTTTTATACCCGCTCCTCCAGGTGCTGATTCACCAGGATTTTCGAATACTTCAAATTCCATTGATTCAGAATCTGCAAGAACAATATACTGAGACCTCCCAAATCTTGGATCCAGTGGTTCATCCAGATTTTTACCTTTAGCTGTAATACCTATTATCATTTTTATACCTCAATTCCTATATAGATTATTTTCGTATTTTACACATAAGTGATTAATTATATAAATTTAATTGATAACCTTTATATAATTTCTCACATGAGAGATATTAGGTGATAATATACCAGGCAGACCCAGGTATCCCAGACGTGTTGAATATAAACCAAAGATTGACTATTTTAAACCCAGAGGAGTGCCCCTTTCAGAACTTGAGGTTGTATCTTTAACAGTTGAAGAGGTTGAAGCTTTACGTCTGGTTGATTTAGAAGAAATGCAACAGGAAGAAGCAGCCCAAAAAATGGGCATATCAAGACGTGCTTTCTGGGAAGACATCCAGAATGTAAGGAAAAAAATAGCGTTTGCACTGACCAATGGTAAAGCAAT
Organism: Methanohalobium evestigatum Z-7303; assembly: GCF_000196655.1. Lineage (GTDB taxonomy): Archaea > Halobacteriota > Methanosarcinia > Methanosarcinales > Methanosarcinaceae > Methanohalobium > Methanohalobium evestigatum. The sequence goes on from NC_014253.1 coordinate 2,094,293, forward strand.
AGAAATTAAAGGTGGGACTCACACCCACCTCAACGATGAAAACTAATAATTTTGATTTTATACAATTAAAGGTGAAATCATATGTCTAAAGAATTCATTTCAACTGAAGATGTAGCAAAAACTAATCCAAATGAAGCAAAAGGTAAAGAAGAAAAGACAAAATCAAAATCACCAATAGGGACTGTGAATTTGGATGGTGTGAAGAATAAAATAATGATAATGAGCGGGAAAGGTGGTGTCGGGAAAAGTACAATCGCCGCATATCTTGCATCAAGTCTGGCAAAACGTGGATACAGGGTTGGTTTACTGGACTCAGATATTCATGGACCCAGTATTCCAAAGATGTTTGGTCTGGAAAACAAGAAACCAGAAGTTGATGAAAAGGGAATAGTTCCTGTACCAGTCTCTGAAAACTTAAAAGTAATGTCTATAGCATTTTTGTTGGAAGGAGAAGACTTCCCTGTTATCTGGCGTGGACCTGCCAAAATGGGTGCTATAAAACAATTTTTACAGGAAGTTTCATGGGGTGTACTTGATTTTCTCATAATTGACCTCCCTCCTGGTACTGGTGATGAACCACTAAGTATTGCACAATTGATTTCGGATTTTGACGGTGCCATAGTGGTCACAACACCACAGGATGTAGCCCTTACAAGTGTAAGGAAATCAATAAATTTCCTGGACCTTGTTGATGTCCCTGTGATTGGATTGGTTGAAAATATGAGTGGAGTTATTTGTCCCAGCTGTGGTGATGAGATAGAAGTATTTGGTGGAGGTGGTGTTGAAAAAGCTGCATCAGATTTTGGAATATCGGTACTTGCAGAATTACCCATTGAACCCCAAGTATCCCAAAAAGCCGACACAGGTGCTACCTATTCCTATGAAGGAAACGAATCAGAGTGGGACAGGAGGTTCAGCAATGTTGTAGATTCTATTGAAAAACTGGAAAATAATACTAAAAACGATGGAAACTAAATATTAAAAGGGAGTTATGATTATGAATTATGCCAAAGCAAGTCAAAAACTTGTGGACTTACTTAATCTAACAGGTAAGCCCGTTGCAGTCTCATTGTTAAAACAAGAAGAAGATATTCCACACGGTTTGGAGGAAGTTTCAAACCCTGAAAGATACTGTCAGATGTTACAGAAAGCCCGGCTAAATGAAATCACAAGTTTTGCAACTATAGATAAACATGCATGCAAAGGTGGTGCTGCAGCAGTAGGTTTGCAGGATTATCCTGACAAACTCAAAAGCGGGAAATTGTATGTAGACAAACTTGGAAAAGAGGTTTCATACAGCGTTGCCAAGCGTGTGGTTGCAAATATGCCAAGACCGGAGCCTGGATCCACAATTGCCACAGTTATTTCTCCATTGGATAATACAGCCACAAGACCAGATGTTATAATTGTTATAGGCAACACTCTGGTAGCCAGAAGGATTGCTCAAGCTATTATATATAAACATGGTGGGAGAATGACTGCAAATTTTGCAGGTATTCAGTCAACTTGCGCAGATGCTACCGGGTCACCGTACATAACCGGTGAAGTAAATATATCTATCGGTTGTGATGGAGCAGCCAAAAACGCAGGTCTCAAAGATGATGAAATGGTTGTAGGGATTCCAGAAGAAATTTTGGAGGATGTTGTTAACGTACTGGACATGAAAGCAAATGAATGGGATAAATGGATGAAATCCTGATTTTTGTATTCAGGACATCTCCCTAAAATTATTTGGTTGTTATTTCACAACCGTTTTCGGTTACTATAACTGTATGTTCAGCCTGGGACACCAAACCCCCCTCGATTTCTTTAAGTACAGGATAAGACCTTATTGCTCCTGCCTTTTCAAGCTGTAAAAGTGCAAAATCAAGGCTTTTGGTACTGGATTGAAGCCACCGCTTTGCAAACGGTAATGTCCTGTATTTTTCAACTTCCTTCATAAGCTTCCTTGCTGCCGGCAAGCGTACTGATTTTTTGTCTATAAGACTGTATATTTCAGCCCACGGACCATTACCTATTTTACCTGCACCATCAGTTGCAAAAGGTTCTATTGCAATTATATCCCCTTCATTGAGTACAATGCCCTGATCAACATGTCTGTTTGGTATAGAAGGAGATGCATGAGCAATATACCGCTCAAGACCATGCCCTGTCAGGTTAACAACCGGTTTGAAGCCGTAACCTGTTATTGCATCTTCTATAACTCTTCCAATTTCTGCAGTGTTAACTCCGCTTTTAATAACATCTATTGCTGAATTAAGGGCATCCTCTGAAGCTTTTACAAGGTCGTTATTACCCGAAAGATCAACTGTTACCGCTGAATCCGCAATATATCCATCCAGATGAACTCCCATATCAAGTTTCACCATATCGTCACCAAACACCGAATCATCGTCTATTGATGGTGTAGCATGAGCAGCTTCATCATTCCTTGATATATTACATGGAAATGCAGGCTGACCACCTAAATCAACGATTGTTTGTTCTACTGAATCGGCAACTTCCAGAAGTTTCTCACCTTTTTTAACCCGTTTTTTACCTTCTTCTCTTGCTTTTGACAGTATATCTCCGGCATCCATATATTTCTGGATTATTTCTTCTTCAGAGTACTGTTTTAAGTTATTATCATCCGATTTCATATTAGATCATCCTTATACAACAAACTTCTTTTCAAATTCAGTCAGATTCCTGCACCCTTTTTCAGTAACAACCACTATATCTTCAATACGCACTCCTCCAATATCAGGATAATATAAACCCGGTTCTACCGTTATCACATTACCGGATTCAAGTTGGTTTTCATTATCTCCCAGGCTTGGAAGTTCATGCACTTCCAGACCTACACCATGACCCGTTGAATGAAGGAAACCGGATTTTAATTTTGGATTATTACGGACAGTATCATATCCTTTTTCTTCAAAAACATCACATACTGCATTATGGATTTCATTGCATAAAACCCCTGGTTTTACAAGTTCAAGTGCCTTGTTCTGGGCTTCAATTACTGCATCATACATATCTTTTAGCTGTCTGGAAGGAGTACCTTTAACCACTGTACGACTCATATCTGAAAAATATCGGTTGGTTTTACTCCGAGGGAATATATCAATAATAATCGGTTCGTTTACTTTTAAAGTGCCTTCACCCATCCAATGAGGGGTAGACGACTGTTTTCCACATGCTACAATTGTAGTTTCAGCTTCACAACCAAAATCAAGAAGCCTATGTTCGATGGCATTGCGTACGTATTCAGATGTAAGTTCAACACCTTCATTATAGAGTACACCATCAGATTCTGATGAATTTGAAATCAGATTTACTGCTGTATCCATTGCTTCTTCACAGGCATTCTGGACTGTTTCAATATTTGTTATTTCTGATTCACTTTTTTTTGTCCTCATATCTTTGAAAGGGCTTTTTATGGGCATGAACCAGAACCCCTGCTCTTTAAGGGTTTGTGCAATGAAAAATGGAAAGTTGTGCGGCACACCAATTTTTCTGATTCCTTCTTTACCAAGAAGCTCACCGAGTGTGTCACTGAAAGCAATAGATGGGTCAGATCTGGATTTTATTTTGGACCGATAATCATAATCCTGTGTTGTTCTTATATTTGTTATCCGTGATTCGTTCTCAGCTCGTTCACGCTCCATTTCTGATACCAGTAATATTTCATCCCCACTGTTTTTCTGCAAATATGTGAACTTATCAGATGCAAAAAAACCGGTTGTATAATACATATCAGCATTATGAGGTTCGCCGATCATCATATAGGCATCGAGTCCTTTTTTTGAAAGTGTGTTCGAGATATCCATATTATTTTGTTCCTGTATTTGCTTCATGTAATCTGATTTATTGATACTAATACAAATTTGTTGTTAAAATTAGACCTTACAATATAAATTGCACATTTGTGCATTAAGCAAAAAGTAATACATATTAATCCTTTTTACTTTAACAATTAAAAATATGGATCTATTCAATTTAAATCCTCTGATTCTCCCCATTAACAAAATGCAGGTGGTACCTACCCAAACAGCACATATAAAATTTTAAATAACTTAGATTTAATATTATTAATTTAACTATAGAGATATCCAAGAAGGAATTATTATTGGAACATCTGATTATAAAAGAGTATATCTCATAAATACATCTGAAATTGAGTCTATAGAAATACCTATCTGGTATTTGAGAGATAACAGATTATTACTTCCCGACAGGACACATTTACTTCATGAAACGAGAGACTCATTTTTGCTACTTGATTCCTTTAATAACAGCATCTGGATACCGAAAGATGTTGTAGAGGTAATATCTGGATTTGAATAAAAACCTTAATATATTAATTGTAGCTTAATTAAAAAGCATAGGATATATGTAATATACCCTTTATTTTATTAGGGGAGGGGATAATAATTGCAAAAACTACAGATTACATTATGGTGTTGATTGAAAAGACACCTGAATATGAATTACGTTTTAGGATAAACAAAGATTATCTGGAACAAAACAACATTGAATTCAATCATATATCCAAGGTCCTTAATGAAATCAATGATGAATATTTGATGCTGGACTCATATCGACAGGGTGTTTGGATACCAAAATGGGTAGTCGAATCTGAAAAAGTGATGATTAATAATGATTTAGATGCAGACGATGATACACTCAAATAATTAATCAATTATCTGATTTAACGATATCATATTAACGTGCTCTTTTTCCTGAAAATTATAGCGGTATAGAGGTAGGTATAACCCACCTCCCACGGAGTTATCCAATTTGTTCAATCTATTGGACAACCATGACAATTCCATCTACTTATTTAAGTTTTAATATCTATACAAATAAGGTCAAAATTCCTTATCTTTATTAAAGCAAAAAAGTAATTATTAATTTCTCTGTATACCGTTTTTGTATTTAACCATTTAAAAATGCGATTATTTTCACACTGCTTGGCTCTTGTTTAAATATTAAGAAATCATATTGGGGTATTGGTGATAGAAATGGATGAGTATTTCGAGGAATTGTTCCAGAGAGCCAAGTACTATGAGCAGTTTGAAGACATCGACAGAAAACTGTATCTAAAATAATGAGGCTGGTGAATCATTCATCCCCTCTCTTTCCCTTTACCAGCCTTTTCTTTTTTAGAAATATAAAAATCTACTAAGTCATTACGGTAGTATAGAACAAGAAACTGGTGGTTCTGGATGGTTTTGCAGATGAGAAATATATTAACAGGCAGATTTAATTACCTGTTCTCTTTTGATGATACAGGTACAGGGATTCCTTAAGAAAAACAGGACGAATTTGTATCATTTAAACAGGTGGATTCTGGTACCAATCGAAAGTCATGATGAACAGGGACGCTCTTTTCAGTCAGGACGAACAATCGAGATAATCAAGGTTTAATAGAAAATTCGAGAACCTGAAGACAGATGAAGCCATGATCGCGTTTCCGACCAAGGTCTTTACTGATGTTATGAAGATGCCTTATTATGGGAATGGAGAAGACTTCGGTCGGATAATCTACAGAGGTAAAATCAGGCATGTGAAAAGTGAGAGGGAATCGAAAGTCAAACCGCATGAATCCGATGTTGAAGCTGTTATTTTATAATTAACTGCTATAAAATTCGATGATAAATTTTGTACCATTGCTTGTATCCAGTTCAAAATTACCGTTAAGCTGGTCGACCAGACTGTTCACAAGCTGGAGTCCAAGCGATTCGGACTCTTTTATATTTACATTCTCTGATATACCCCTGCCGTTATCGGCTATTATCAAGATATTATACCCTTCTTCATCCTGAGAGAGTTTTATAGTTACCTCACCTGATTCATCTTCAGAAAACGCATATTTTAGCGAATTGGACACGATTTCATTGATAAGCATTCCAAAAGGTATAATTGTATCAAGTTCGAAATATATGTTCTGAACATCGATATTCAGACTGATATTTCCTCCATCGTATAAACCTTTAAGATGATTAACAAGGTCATTCACATAATCATTCAGGTCTATATTTTCCAGATGGTTTGTCCGATATAGTTTTTCATGGACAAGTGCCATCGAAACCACACGGTTTTGTGTATCCTTGAATGCTTCATACACCTCTTCATCATCAAATTTTTCTGACTGAAGGCTGAGCAAACTGGAAATCACCTGAAGGTTGTTTTTTACCCGGTGGTGAAGTTCCAGTTCCCTCATTCTTTCTGCATTTTTGATTTGTTCTGTTTTATCCTGAACACGTTTTTCAAGTTCTCTATTTATCTTTTCAAGTTGTTCGGAATATTTTTTTAACTTTTTTCTATTTTTGACTCTTTCTGTAATATCATTGAGTATTTTGATAATCCCTATTATATTACCATTTGAATCCCTTACAGGGTCAGCACTCACATGAAATACTCTAAAATCAGGAGTACCCATAGTACCTTCACTATGTTCTCCTGTTTTAATGCAGGCTTCAACAGGACAGTTCTCACATATAGTATTAACATTGGCTCCAATCCATAGTTTATAACAGCGCATTCCTATTATATCATTATAGTCCAGTCCTAGATGATCAAAAGCAGCTTTATTACACCATATTATGTTGTAATTAAGGTCCTGATAGGTGATCTGTTCAGAGGTGGAATTGAGGATGACTTCTTTTTCTTTTTCTGATTTGTACAATTTCTCATACATTTGCTTTCTTTCAGTGATATCCAGTGAACTGCCAACTATACCAATAACATTTCCTTCAAAATCATAATAGGGTACTTTGGATGTAAGAGCCCATCTTTTTTCACCTTCGGGTGTAGTATAACTTTCTTCTAAATTATATACAGGCTCACCGGCTTCCATAACTGATGTATCATATGAACGGTATTTTTCTGCTTCTTTTTCTGGGAACAAATCAAAATCAGTTTTACCTTTTATATTTTCAACTGTAGAATCTACCACTTTACAAAAAGCATCGTTTACTGTGAGATAATTCAATTTGTTGTCTTTTAAATATACTAAAGCAGGTGTAGATGATAGCAGTGCTTTTTGTTCTTTTATCTTCCTCTGAATCAATCTCTCTGCATGTTTCCTCTCAGTTATATCACGGGCGACACTAAGGATGGCAGGTTTACCCTCATATTTAATAAAAGTTGAATTGATTTCTACAGGTAATTTTTTGCCGTTTCTTTTTATATGTACAGATTCAAATACTTTTTGTCTATTTTCAATTATTTTTTGAATTTGTTTTTTGGTATTAATTTCATTATACAAACAGTCTATATCCGCAGTATGCAGAGAAAGAAGTTCCTGTTTGGAATATCCAAGTCTGTTGGCAGTGGTTTTATTGATATCGAGGATATAACCATCTATATCTAAGATAAAAACAGCATCATTCAGGTTGTTATATAGGTAATAAAAATCATCTACTTTCTTCTGAAGTTCATCTTTTAATTTTTCATTTTTTGTAACATCCTGCATGGTAAAATGTATCTTCACAGGTTTAGTAGAATCAAACCGTGTAATCTTCCCATAAACTTTTATGTAACGTATTTCCCCATTGTCCTGGCAAATAATCCTATGTTTTATAGAGTAGGGTTTATAGTTATCAATTGCATTTTGGAGGTCTGCTTTTACAGCTGGTAAATCATCAGGATGGACAATATTTAAACTTTCATCCAAGGACATTTGTTCTTTTTTCACGCCCAGTATTTTCTTCCATCCTTCAGAGAGAGTAGCTACATCATGTTCTATGTCCCATTCAGCACTTCCAATACCCAGCATATCTTCTGCTTCAGAAAATGTACTGTGTAATTTTTTGTTTTCTTCACGCAACGCTTTAATTTCAGTTAAAAGTTCATTTTTGGATAAATCTTCATCTTCTATCTGAAATTCCTCCCCTTTTAAAAGTAAAACTATAATGCTAAATTATACATTAATATTTGATACATTATAAATATTTACATTATCTCGTTTATATTATTAAATTAAAAAGTGCAACTGAAGGAGTTTTATAATCAGTGAGCCCCAATTTAGGAATGAAGGAAATAGTTCTAATCTCAAGGTTTCTTGTTATCTCTGAAAAATGTACAGGTGGTTTTTAATTTTCCATAAGCATATAATTATCACAATCGAAAATCATCTAATTGTTCTCATCAGAATAGTCAGCATCTTGTATTAACTTTTTAGTTGTTTTACTTGCTTGCCCTAATCTATAAATCACCTATATATGTGTTCTAAAAATTTAAATTCATATCAGGCAGTGTGAAAGCAATTTTTCCAAATTTGTAGGGTAAATTTTATAGAAGATGCATAAGAAATTGAATAATGTAGAATTTACGTTCTACGAAACTTTTATTTATCCGTCATTATATAATAATACAGGATTTAGTCAACCGTAAAAATCTCCCGGTATAAATCAATGATAAACACCACAAATCAAAAGATAGATATGAAAAACGGATCTAAGATAACTATTATCTGTTCTTCAGTCGATCAGGCAAGTCAGAATATCAAAGACCATCTGCTTACATTAAATAACTGGCAGCAAATAAAACACCCTAAGGAATTGGAAAATTCTGGTGTCAGTTCCATCTATGAATCTGGTAATTTCAGGATAGTAGAACTGGACATGCATCATATTAAATCAGATGGTATAGATAAAAATCTGGATGAACATGGATTTCCATCATACCTCCTCATTTTTGCATCCAAACATAGGAGTAAAGATGGGTACAAATTGTTAACCGCCCATTTTACAGGTAACACGGGAACTGCTGATTATGGAGGAAACCCCAAACAACTGGCGGTAGCAGCACCTTATGCCATGCGGGCGATTCTTACAGAGATAAAAAAACAATCTGAAAATTTGGATTATGATGTGTCAATGGAAGCCACGCATCATGGTCCTTCCGAATTAAAAACACCGTCTGTATATGTTGAAATCGGAAGTACACAAAGACAGTGGAAAGACTCTGAACCGGGAAGGATAATAGCTGATGCAATATTATCGGTTGATTTTGATAAGTGCAAACATTGTCCGGTTGCACTGGGTTTTGGTGGAGGGCATTATGCCAAACGTCAATCGAAATTGCTGTTTGAAACTTACACCACATTTGGACATATCATTCCAGATTACCAACTGGAAAATGTTGATATGGATATAGTCAGGCAGGCAATTAATAAATCAAGTCCTGATTTTGTTTATTTTGACAGGAAATCAATGTCTACAAAGGAACGAAACCGAATAATGGATATTGTTAAACCACTGGAAATGGATGTTTTGCGGGAAAGTAATATCAGAGAGATGGATGGAATACCTTGGCAGTTTTTCAAACGCTTATATGATAAAACAATGAGTCTGTGCCCAGATTCAAACCTCAAATTAACTGACAGGTTTAAAAACAGATTAAAAACAATAAACACCAGTGATTTACCTGTTGAAGCTGCTATTATAGATGAGAATTTGTTAAAAGAGACCGAAAAAATTAGCAGGGACCAAATTATAAAATATTTGCAGAATCAGGAAATAGCATATGTAGAAAACGCCAATTCAACCCTTGCAAATGTTATTATTGGTGTTGACAGACAAGAAGTGAAAACAATTGCTAACAATCTGGTAAGACAATGTATAAACTTTATTGAGAAAAAACATGAAATCGAATATTCACCAGAAGGGAATATATTATATATTGTAAATAAAAGATTTAATCCAGAACTTGCCCGTAAAATGGGAGTTTCTGACGGTCCCTCGTTTGGTAAACTGGCAAATGGACAACCAGTTACTGTAAATGGAAAACAGATAGAACCAGAATCAGTACATGAGGTAAACAGAAAATCAATTAATTTAAACACAATGATTACTTAAATATATAACATAATATAATTTATATTTCATTATATCGGAGGATACAATATGGATTCTATAGTAGAAGAAGCAATGGCACGTTCTGCACAGGAAGAACGAACTAATCCAAATAACCCAGAGGAAAACGACGTTAACGCTGAACTCGAGGAAATGTTAAATCAGTTACAGACAAATATCAAAGTTATAGGTTGCGGAGGAGGAGGTTCTAATAGTATTGCACGTATGCTGGATGAAGGAATACAGGGTGCAGAACTTCTTGCTTTGAATACTGATGCACAGCATCTTTTAAATACAAATGCCGACAACAAAATCCTTATCGGTAAGAAGAAAACCAAAGGACTTGGTGCAGGAAGTCTTCCACAAATAGGAGAGGATGCGGCACTTGAAAGTGTGGAAGAGCTTAACCAGACAGTCCAAGGCAGTGATATGGTGTTCATCACTGCAGGACTTGGTGGTGGTACAGGCACAGGGTCGGCACCAGTTGTAGCAGAGGCAGCCCGTGATGCAGGTGCACTGACAATCGCAGTCGTATCACTGCCGTTTGGAGTAGAAGGTGAAGTTAGACGTACCAATGCTGAAGCAGGTCTTGAAAGACTGCGTGATGTTGCCGATACCGTAATAGTGGTCCCTAATGATAAATTACTTGAAGTAGTTCCAAGACTACCGCTACAGGCAGCGTTCAAAGTATCGGACGAAGTTCTTATGAGAGCTGTCAAAGGAATAACCGAGCTTATCACAAAACCGGGACTTGTCAACCTTGACTTTGCCGATGTTAGAACCGTTATGCAAAACGGCGGTGTTGCAATGATTGGTCTCGGAGAATCCGATGATGAAAACAAGGGAGTTGAATCAGTACAGAAAGCACTCAGAAGTCCACTGCTTGATTTGGATATATCAGGTGCAACGTCAGCCCTTGTTAATGTAGTCGGTGGTCAGGATATGACTGTTTCTGAAGCTGAAAGTGTGGTACAGGAAGTATACAACCGGATAGATCCAAGTGCCAGACTCATATGGGGTGCACAGGTTGACCCTGAACTTGAACAGACTGTGCGCACAATGATAGTTGTTACAGGAGTAAAATCTCCCCAGATATATGGACAGGGGAGTGCACAGAACGTGACCCGGAGATACGGTATTGATTTTGTGAAATAAGATATTGGTTATCCATACCAATACTTTTTTAATTGATCATTGTATATTTCACCGAATCGAAAACTATTTTTATGGTAGATATTATCTACCATCACCTACCATTATTAGCTTATTAATGCGTCATAGTTTTAAATATTTGTATACCCATCAATAACATTTGTAATTATAATTAACATAAGTGGTTGTGAATAATTTGGCAGACAACAAGTTTAATACGGACAAACTAAATATTAACCCTCGCCAGAAATTAAGGTCGTATCTCAGGGTGATGAAGTTAACAAAAAAACCCTCCAGAGATGAATTTTTAATGATTGCAAAAGTTGCTGGTGCAGGTATACTGGCTGCTGGATTTGTCGGTTTTGTTATCTATATCCTGATGACAGAAATACCTCAATGGGTGTAATTTTATGAGTGAAGAAAGCGAAGACGAATCAGCCATATTTGTCGTGAAAACAACTGCTAATCAGGAGCGTTCAGTTGCAAATATGGTTGCTCAAGTAACAAGAAAGGATAAACTTGATATCAGGGCTGTAATTGCTCCTGATGAACTCAAGGGTTACGTGCTGGTAGAAGCACTTGATTCTGCTACAGTAGAACAGGCAATACAGCGAGTACCTCATGCTAAAGCGCTTGTTAAAGGTCAATCCAGTATTGATGAAATCACTCATTTTCTGACTCCAAAACCAACAGTAACAGGAATTACAGAAGGCACAATAATAGAAATAACATCTGGACCATTCAAAGGCGAAAAAGCACGTGTAAAACGCGTGGATGAAGGTCATGAAGAAATAACTGTTGAACTATTTGATGCAGTTATACCAATACCTATAACAATACGTGGTGACACGGTAAGGGTATTGAAGAAGGAAGAAAAAGTTTAAATTTAATCAACTCTCATTCGAACTTCCAGTTTATCAGATAATCAAATTAAATATGGTGATATAAAATGACAAATGTTGTTGAAGCATTAGTTCCAGGAGGTAAAGCAACACCTGGACCACCACTGGGTCCTGCACTTGGACCGTTGGGAATCAATATAAAAGATGTAATAGCACAGATAAACGAGAAAACAAAAGAATACAACGGAATGGATGTTCCTGTAAAAGTCATCGTAGATGATGATAAAAATGTTGAAGTTGAAGTAGGAACACCACCCACATCTGCGCTGATTATGAAAGAAGTGGGAATTGAGAAGGGTACAGGAGACACCTACAATGTTGTTGGTAACCTATCAATGGATCAGATAATGAAGATTACACGCCTTAAAAGAGAGGATGTTCTTTCATATTCATTTAAGAATGCTATGAAAGAGATAGTGGGTACCTGTGTTCCTATCGGTGTTACAGTTGAAGGTATGAGCCCGAAAGATTGTCAAAAAGCTATTGATCAGGGCAAATTTGATGATACTATAGAAGCCGAAGGATAATTGACCGTAAAGTTTAAAAGAATTGCTTAAATACTGTAGAATCTATTATAGTAAATAGAGATAGATATCATATCTATTTCTCTATTGTTTTACAAACCGTAGGAGACCGAAACGGTCAAAATTACTACGGGAGGGTAGAAATGGCAGATCAAAGTACAATAGATGCTGTTAATAAATTATTGGAAGAATCACCAAACCGCAATTTTCCTGAAAGTGTGGATTTGGCGATTAACCTAAAAAACCTTGACTTAAGTAAACCCCATAACCGGGTCGATAAAGAAATCTCGTTGCCTCATGGTTTGGGTAAATCAAGAAATGTATGTGTTTTTGCTAAAGGAGAAGTAGGTCTTAAAGCAAAAGATGCAGGTGCAAAGTACGTTTTTTCAGACGAAGATATTGATGACCTCGCATCTGACAAAAAGAGGGCTAAAAGCCTGGCAAAAGAATGCGACCTCTTTATTGCAGAAGCCCAGTATATGCCAACCATAGGTAAAGCACTGGGAACTGTTTTGGGTCCCAGAGGAAAAATGCCGACTCCTTTGACTCCAAATAAAGACGTCTCCGAACTTATCAAAAGTGCACAAAACACAGTTCATGTAAGGTCAAAGGATAACCCAAGTTTCCACGTTTCAGTAGGACAAAGAAACGAAGAGCCAGACAAACTGGCTGATAATATTGATGCTGTTATAAGTGGAGTTGAAAACTCGTTGGAAAAAGGAAGACAGAATTTAAGGTCGGTTTATGTTACTACTACCATGGGTAGTTCTGTGAAGGTGGTATGATGGAGGCAACAGCGGAGGAAGTACATCACACTGAGCATGTGCCTCAATGGAAAATTGAAGAAGTTGAGGATATTAAAAACCTTATCCAGTCATATTCATTATTCGGAATCGTTAGCATAAGCGGTATTCCTGCAAAACAGCTACAGGTCATGCGAAGAGAACTTAAGGACATAGCTGTTTTGAAAGTATCCAGAAATACCCTCGTAACAAGGGCACTGGAAAAGGCCGGTGGAACTGCTAAGGATTTAGAAGATTATGTTGATGCACAGATAGGACTTATATTTACAAATGAAAATCCGTTCAAGATTTACAAAATACTTGAAAAGAGTAAATCTCCTTCACCAATAAAACCCGGTGCAATAGCTCCCAAGGATATTGTTGTAGAAGAAGGTGCAACTGGATTCCCACCGGGACCAATTATCGGTGACCTACAATCTGTTGGTATACCGGCTGCAATAGATTCTGGTAAAGTCAGTATAAGTGAGACAACTACTGTTGCCAGAGAAGGAGATAAGGTGTCTCAAAAATTGGCAGCTATGTTGAATCGCCTTGAAATATATCCTGATGAAGTAGGACTTGATCTCAAGGCGACAACATATGAAGGTTCTATATTCACATCTGATCAACTGGCAATAGATGTAGACCAATACTTCTCTGACTTTACAACAGCAGTACGTCAGGCGTTTAATCTGTCTGTCAATGCCGCTTATCCGACAGCCGAAAATATCACAACTCTTATATCAAAAGGTGTGTCCGAGGCAAGAAACCTTGGTGTCAATGCAACCATTATAGAGCCACAGCTTATGGATACACACCTAAGTAAAGCATATTCACAGATGCTGTCGGTAGCACAGATTGTATATGATAAAGATGAAAATGCAGTTGATGATGATTTAAAACAAACACTTACATCGGCTGCAACATCCAAACAGGAAACAGAATCAGGACCAACAACTGAAGAGGAGACAAAAGAATCAGAAGAAGAGGAAGAAAGCGAAGAAGAGAGTGGCATGGCTGGACTTGGTTCACTCTTTGGCTAATCTTCCTTTATTCGGATAAAATTTAAAACTTAAAAACAAATTATAGTAATCATTGATTTACAAAATATTATATAATTTGACAATGTAGTCTAACGCTAATAAAATATAGGTGATTTAAATGGAATATATATATGCAGCACTTTTATTACACAACGCTGGAAAAGACATAACAGAAGATACAGTTAAAAATGTACTTGATGCAGCAGGCATAGAAGTCGATGATGCACGTGTAAAGGCACTTGTAGCCGCACTCGAAGATGTAGACATCGAAGAAGCAATGTCACAGGCAGCTTTCGCAGCACCAGCTGCAGGAGGATCATCACCATCAGGCGAAAGTGGCGGTGCAGCTGAAGAATCCGCAGCTGAAGAAAAAGAAGAAGAGGAAGAAGAGGAATCCGAAGAAAGCGGAATGGCTGGACTCGGTGCACTCTTTGGCTAAATCTGTCTGGAAAACAAGTAAGATTTTACCTGCAAAATCCTTTGCAGGTTTTTATTTCTACTTTTAGCAACAGTTAGTTGCAGAATATTAAAGAAAATGTCGGTCTTATTTTGAGCTATCCCCTACTTAATTATGGAAGCTTGAGGAGAGCTCACTATAAAAATTTGTTTTAAACCAGATGGTGATAGGCTAGAATTATATACATGCAAACAAAAAAAACACCAGTTTTTAGAGTAACATTTGCAACTTTTTTGAATATTTGTCCTTCCATCGCCGTATTCACCTCTGATTTACTTTTAAAATAAATAATGCTACACTTCTAAATAAAAAATTATCGGTCATACAAATTTGTAAGTTATTTATATACTCCCGAAACTCTATTTGTATAATGGTGATAGTTATGGATTGTTTATTTTGTAAGATAATATCAGGTGAAATTCCATCCAGCAAGGTTTATGAAGATGAATCTGTATACGCATTTCTTGATATAGCACCGTCGTCCATCGGGCATACACTGATTATGCCAAAAAAACATATAGAAAATTTCAATGAAATGTCTCCTGAAGATGCGGCATCATTTTTTAAATCAGTTAACAAAATTGCAAAAGGTGTTGAAAAAGGAGTTTCTGCAGATGGTTCAAATATAGGGCTCAATAACGGCACAGTTGCAGGACAAGAAGTGCCGCATGTACATATCCATCTGATACCAAGATACGAAAGTGATGGGGGAGGAGGAATGAAATCAATAGTTCACACAAACCCAGAAACTGATAATCTGGACGAAATTGCTGCCAGAATAAAAGATGCATTTTGATAATTATTTTATTTTACAAGTGATTTAAAATCTTCACGGTTCTGTATTTTCTTAAAATCTGCATCTTTTTTTGCTCTTTCTTTATAATAACTGTCATATTCAATTGCAAATTTTAAATACAACAAAGCACTGTCAGCATCATCTAATAACGAATATACACAGGACATATTGTACCATGCATTGGCATATTTTGGATTGATGTTTAAGGCTTTATCATAGGCTTTTAATGCTTTGTTATATTGACCCATATAGGTGTATATAAGCCCTTTACTGGTCAATGTCACTTCATCTTCGGGGTTTAGTTCCAGAGATTTGTTGTATGCTTCCAAAGCTTCATTATACATTTGCATTTTGGTTAATAAAAACCCTTTATTGTACCAGACAATTGATTTATTCGGGTTTAGTTCCAGAGATTTGTTGTATGCTTTCAGAGCTTCATCATATTTTCCAAACTCTTCAAGAATAGTACCCTTGTAAAACCATGCCAAATCATATTCTGGATTTAATTCCAGTGAATTATTGTAAGAATCTAATGCTTTTTCACTATGCTCCTGTATTTTTAGAATATAGCCTTTCTTTGCCCAGAAATAGCCGCTTTCAGGGTTTAATTTGATTGCTCTGTTATAAGATTGTAGAGCATCTTCATACAGGTTAAGTTTTTCCTGTACAATACCTTTGTAATCCCATGTTTCTTCATTATCTGGATTTATTGTGATAGCCTTGTTAAAGGCTTTGAGGGCATCTTCATACCTTTCAAGTTTGTTTAATGTATGTCCTTTATTAATCCATGCAGTTTCATTATCAGGATTTATTTCAAGGGCTTTGTCATATGATTCCAGTGCTTTTTCATATTTTTCCAAACCATCATATAATATACCTTTTTCAATCCAGATAAAATCATCTTCGGGGTTTAAATCACTGGCTTTTTTGAAAGTTTCCAGAGCCAGATCATAATGGTTGAGGTTTTTAAGTGATAATCCTTTACTTTTCCATGCGACACTGTCTTCAGGGCTAATTTTTGCGGCTTCATCAAAAGCTTCTGTAGCCTCTTCATAACGTTCAAGAGCCGTTAAAGCAATGCCTTTTCCAATCCATCCAATATTATCATCAGGTTTGATGTCAACAACTTTGCTGAACGCTTCCAGTGCTTCTTCATGCTTTTCAAGTGTATTAAGTTCAAATCCTTTATTCTTCCATGCGGTTACGTCTCTGGGATTTAATTTTAGAGCCCTATTGAAAATATTTAGTGCATCTTTGTGTCTATTGGCGTACCTGTACAATTCGCCTTCTTTAACCAAACTTTTAGTTTTTCTGATTTTGTTAAGATAAAAGAACAAGGGAATTAATATAACAACAATCAGTAAAATAAGTATAATCTGTATATTCCCAATCATAATATCCCTTTATAAATCCGGTTTCATCTAACCTCTAGGTATTATATAACTAACAAACACAATAGTTTCTGAAGTTGTAAAATAATATTATAATGATTCAATAAATATATTTTCATTCATGTATTATATAAAAACCAGTAAGGTTGAAACATTATATCAGTTCTACCTACCAATTCTCTTATATAAACAGATAAACTACTACCATTATAAGGATGAAATCTTTCAAAACCCCTTTACAGGCATTCTGGCAGCTTAAAATTAGAAAAAGACCTTTTGTATTATCTCATGCCATAAATTCACAGTGCAACATGCGATGCAAGTTCTGTGAATACTGGAAGGAAGATAAAGTGGAAATGAGTACAGATGAAGTATTCAGAATGCTTGATGATGCAAAATCTTTCGGGATAGGGATTTACAATGCATGGACAGTTGAGCCGCTTTTAAGAGATGACCTTTCATCAATTCTTGAACATGCGCACCGTCTTGGTATGATGACATCTCTGATAACAAATGGAAAGCTTCTTGAAAAAAAACTTGATGAGCTGGAATACCTGGATTTGCTTTCTGTTTCTGTTGATGGGTTGGATAGTTATAAAGAAATAAGAGGTATTGATATTGAAACTATACTTCCTGGGATAAAAAAGGCAAAAGAAAGGCTACCTCTTATGATTAATTGTGTTATCAGTGGTAAGAATCTGGATGATATTGTTGACCTGATAAATCTGGCAGATGAACTTGGAGTCAAAATATCCTTTGAGCCCATGTATGAATTTGAAGGTATTTCAGAAGAGGTGTGGGATGAGTTCGGCATTAAGGATGTGGATAAGTATCAACGCACAGTTGACAAGATAATCCAGATGAAAAAACAGGGTTATCCAATAATCAATTCTTTAACCTATCTTAAAATGGTTAGAGATTTGGATATGGATTATAAATGCCATGCTAATGATGTTATTCTAAATATAGCAGAGGATGGTACTATAGAGGATTGTAGGGTTCACAGAAATAAACTGGGTTATATAAATGAAGGGATAGAAAACGTCTGGAGCTCATCAAGACATAATGTAAGAGAAACTGCAAACCAATGTAGGGGTTGTCTGTTTTTTGGCTATGTTGAAAATAGTTTACTCTACGAACTTAAACCTGAAGTAATGAAAAATTATGACTGGATGTGATCTGTTAATTTTTTAACAATTGAACATTTATTTTGTCATTTACATCGACGTTCAGTTTATTTGCAGCATTACCCTTGTTAACTGAAACTTCAAAGAATCCACTGCTTGATATAAGGGCAATTAGTTCTTTCTCATTTACAAATCCATAGCTCTGCAGGAGAGGTATTGTTTTGTTGAATATCTTTAAATATGTTCCAAACTCAGCGAGTTTAAATATTGTTTCTGCAGGTATGTTGGTTATAATATTTCCAAAATCATCGATATATATTATTCTACCTTCAACAGTATCGTTTTGCAATTTAGCTTTTCCAAAATCCAAATCAATATAATCATCAATTCTATGACCAACATTTTCGATATTTAGACCATTTGAAATATGTGCTCCCACAGGGGCGAATATATCACGTCCGTGAAAAGTGGCCGAAATTTTAGAACCTGTCAAACTCTTGTTTGTAATATCAAAAACTTCAAAATTATTGTTTTCTATTTTACGTGCGGCAGGTATCATAAGCCCATTATCAGGTCCTACAAAATAGTGACCTCCTGCACGTATTGCAACAGGTCTGCGTTCTGTACCAACACCAGGGTCAACGACTCCGATATGGACGGTCCCTTCTGGGAAATATTCAACTATTGAATATAGAGAAAATGCACCTGTATATATGTCAGCTTGAGGTATTGAATGAGTGATGTCTACGATATCGACACTATCATTTATTTTTAAAATTACGCCTTTCATTGCGGCAGGATACAGTGAACCAAAATCAGTAAGAAGCGTAATAACCGCCATATACCAAAGATTAGTCTGGTTTTATAAACAGTTATTGATTATTACAGTATAGAATAAATAAAAAAAGTAAGGTAAAAGCATTACTTTGCAAGGTCGTAGTGCTGGTTTACAATTTTAAGAGCACAGAAGTCTCCGCACATAGTGCAGGCGTCTTCATCTTCTGGAGCTCTGTCATTTCTGATGGTTCTTGCAGTCTGGGAGTCAATGGCAAGACTGTACATTTTTTCCCAGTCAAGGTTGCAGCGTGCACGTGCCATATCAAGGTCATTGTCTCTTTTGCCAAGTTTTACCATGTCTCCTACATGAGCAGCAATCTTTGAGGCTTTGACACCCTCTCTTACATCATCAACGTTTGGAAGTGCAAGATGTTCTGCAGGGGTGACGTAACACAGGAAATCACATCCGGCTGCACTTGAAGCAGAGGCACCAATGGATGTAACAATATGGTCCTGTCCTGGTGCTACATCAGTGACCAGTGGTCCAAGCATATAGAATGGTCTGTTTCCGCTCATGGATTTCATGAGTTTGACATTGGTCTCGATTTCGTCCATTGGTACGTGACCAGGACCTTCAACTATTACCTGCACACCTTCGTTCTGCGCCTGCTCAGCAAGTTCAGTGTTTATAATCAATTCCTGAATTTGTGCTCTATCAGTAGCATCATGGACTGCACCTGCACGCATTCCATTGCCCATTGAGAGAACTACTTCGTGTTCTTTCAGGATTTCAAGCAAGTAATCAAATTCACTGTAGAGAGGGTTTTCTTTTTCATTGTAAAGCATCCATGTACTCATGAATGCACCGCCTCTGGAACAGAGTCCTCCGTAACGGCCATGTTTTTTAAGCCTGTCCAGTGTGATGTTGTTAACTCCAGTGTGTATAGCCATGAAATTTGTACCAAGTTTTGCCTGTTCTTCGGTAGCTTTGAACAGGTCATCTTCGGTCATGTCAGTAATAGAACCGCGTTTTTGTGCAGCTTCTATGAATGCCTGATAGAGTGGTACAGACCCAACTGACAAGGATGTATTATCAACAACTTCTTTCCTTACCTCAAGGAAATCTCCGCCTGTACCAAGTTCCATGAGAGTGTCTGCACCAGCTTCTTCTGCAGCTTTTGCTTTTTCAACCTCCAAACCTATGTTGGAAATATCGGATGATGAGCCGATAGAAGCATTCACTTTTGTTGAAAGCCCTTCACCAATTCCACAAAGTTTAACATCTCTGTAGGGAGAGGTGGGTATAACAATCCTTCCGTTGGCTATTCCTCTTCTTATATACTCAGGGTCAAGACCCTCTTTTTGTGCAACAACTTTCATTTCATCTGTTATTTTTCCATTGACTGCATCTTCTAATAGTGTCATAAGTAGACCTCATTAAAGTTAACTTTGTTATTGTTCGTTTCTATGCAAATATTTTATTTAAAACTTGTCAAAAAATATTCTTTAGTTTTAATCAAGTAAATTTGATTTAAAATTTATTGGTAATGAATTGCTATAGGAATATAAACAAATTCAGTTTCTTAAATCTTTGATAATGATTTGTTTAATATTGTATTATATAACTAAAAGGCTATTATAAAAATAAATAGTTCAGTTTAAATTTATAAAACTATTTAAGCAATAGTGATAACTCAAATTTTTCTGTAGTAAAAACCCAAAAAGGTATTATATCTTGGGTTATATTATTGTTATAATAGTAGTTTAGTGGTATAATTTATATTATTAAACTACCAGTGATGAAGAAAGGTAACTGTTTGGAATATGTTTGTATAATAGATCATTCCTCCCCTCTCTTCAATATAAAATAAGGATAAGAGGCATCGTAATATACATATGCCCCATAGTAAATAACCCACTCCCCAACCCGCATTGGATTGAGAGCCTCCCCTTGACTCTCAATCGCAGGTTTTCGGATCGAAAGAAAAACCACTAAAACTTTCGACCACGTATCCTTTCTAAGGTTGTAATCGTATTTAACAAAAACGCTAACTAAAATTTAACAGCGTTGAAAATTTTAACGCCTTTAAATATTATACCGGTTTATTTAATATCAAACCCAATAAGTTTTTTATCCTTTTATTTCTAAAAGGCTTGTATGAGGATATGGGATATACCTCCTGATAAATTATGCCGAAATCATTTACTTGGCGAACATAGAGAATTACATGCATTGTGGTCGATAATTATTAACAACAAAAAGGCTTATTCTAATCATCCTGAAACTCTACGCTGGAAGGATAAACTTAGAGCCCTGCATTTGAGACATGAAAAACTGGTCGAAGAAATGGATAAAAGAGGATATAATCATCAATCCCCACTTGATGTCAGGTTTGCTACAGGCAGTGATACACAAGATGAATTCATAGATTCTTATGAGAAGCAGGTAAAGATTTTGAAAGAAAAAAATTGCGGATGTAGTGTTTAAATTTAAGCTTATTTTTTATTTATTGAACGAAGATTACGTATTGTTTCTCTGTGAAGTGATACAACCAAATCGCTCATTAACCCGAATATGAACATCTGTATACCCGAGATAATAAGAAGTGCTGTAAGAATTGTCAGAGGCAGATGGGTAATCCCTTTTATCCATTCAATTACCACAAAAATGCCCGAAAGTGTGCCAAGAATAATTAGCACTGCACCGATGGCACCAAAATAAAACATAGGATTGTGCATTTTTGCAAGTTTGTATATTGTCATTCCTATTCTGAAACCATCTTTTAGCGGGTTGAGTTTGGTATCGGCATCCTCATGTCTTGCCAGATAAGTGATTGGAACTTCAACCACAATAAATTCTTTTTTGATGCTTTCAATCGTCATTTCTGATTCAATTTCAAAACCGGTTTCTTTAAGTTCCAGTGTTTTGATAGCTTCATGGGTAAAGGCACGGTATCCAGACAGGATATCATTCAATTTTTTCCGATATGCATAACTGAATAATTTATTAAGAGCCCGGTTTCCTATAAGGTTTAGTCGGGTAAAAGCGTCAGGTTCAAAATTTGCAAAACGGTTACCTATAACATGTTCTGCTTCTCCATTTAGTATTGGAGATAGCATTGCATGAATATCCGATGGTAGATACGTTCCGTCCCCGTCTACCATCACAACATATTCACTTTCTATTATGTTGAAAGCTTCCTGTACCGCCTGACCTTTACCCTTACCGCTCTGGACAACTATACTGGCTCCTTCTCCTTCTGCCAGTTCACAGGTTCTATCTGTGCTGTTGCCGTCGATAACGAATATATTGTCAAATCCTTCAGATTTGAAACCCCTTATTATTTCTACAATGGTAGATTCTTCATTAAGGGTGGGTATTAGTATACAAACGTTTTCGTTTTCTGGTGTACTCACATTCATCCCTTTACAGGAGCCCCATACCATCTAACTGGTTTCTTACCACTTCTACCCCGCGTTCACAGTGATCAGGGGATTTACCTCCGGTAACGACCAGTTTTCCTGAACTAAATATCAAAACTACAACTTTTGGGTCATCAATACGATATACTAAACCAGGGAACTGTTCGGGTTCATACTCTATGTTTTCAAGACCAAGACCTATAGCAATAGCATTCAGATTGAGTACTGCATGCAGGTCAGCAGATGCCACAATATTCTGAACAGTAATTACAGGGTCTTTGATGGTTTCAATACCGATGTCATTGAGTTTTTTAGCCATGTTCCCGATAACAACATGCACGTCATCCACATTTTTGGCACCTGTGCAGACAACTTTACCAGAAGTGAAAACAAGGAAAGCAGCTTTTGGATTGGAAACCCTGTATACAAGACCCGGGAATTTTTGTTTGTTGTATTCTGCGCCTTCAAATTCGGCTTCTATTTTTGTTAAATCAAATTCTTCTGCAAGTTTGGTGGAAGCCACCACGTTTTCGATTTTGATGTTGTAATCCTCTTTATAATCTGCCATATTTTTGGTCCTGAATATTTGATTAAACTATATTTTTTATATCCTTATATATAATAGCAAAAAGTAATTTATTCATTTATAAAAGTTACTTAAATACATGTTTCTTTTAAAAATGTTTTGGATATTTGTAATTACAACATCGCAAAATTATAGTATTAAAAGTAAAAATATATATTTTAAAATTAGAAGTATGAAACAATAGGGGCACAGTCCTTTAATGCCCCTATATAAATTTATAATCCAGCAGGGTTTATAAGTTTGCTCTATCTACAATAGTGTCTGCTACTTCTTTTGCACTGTTAAATGGGAAATCATCTTCTTTTAGTAGTTTTCCTGCTTCTCCAGCGGTGACTTCAACATCTCCTGATTTGCAGGTTGTATCTGCTCCTTCAGGGAATGCGTTCAATAATTCTTCAGGTATGTTTATCGGAAAATCTACACTCTGGAGAGCTCCTTTTATCTGTTCATGGATGTCATCTTTGACACTCATATTTTATCACCAATACCATATATTATCAGTCATAAATATATAGTTAATCGTTATAATTATATACTAAGAACTTATTTAGTGTATGACAATAACTTAGTTTTGATATAGATTTATGGAGGTCCATCAATGGCTACTGTTGACACTGAATATAAAAACGAACTCCGGGAAATAAAAGAGGAAATCAGTTCCATGCGTAAGGAATTCAACCGTTTTTTTGAATATTCGAATCAACAATATCTTGAACAAATATTGCAGGATATGAAGAACAACTTTTCCAGAATACTGATTGATTATGTTGTCGAGGACAGCAAAAACTCACTTAATGACAATATGGTACAGGACTGTAAGATGAAAGATTTTTGTGAATCAATATTTAATGATTTTCTGCAGGAAACTGCCCAACTATTAAACAATGACAGTGTGGGCCCGGGAACAATCGAGCAGTATTATGAACAATTTAATGAATTGAAAAAAGAAAAAGCAAAGTATCCAAAATGTGAGACATGTTTTTCTGAGGCTGCAAAACTGTTTGAAAAACAGATTAATCTCATGCGTTCATTAAAGATATATGAAAAAGAAGATGATAAAGAAAATATTCAAAATCTTCCCGTGGAAGAGGTTGTTAAAGACGTATGTGACCCCATAGCGAATAAACAAAGGCTTACGATATTAAAATCTATTGCAACCGATACAAAAAGTTTCACACAGCTATCCAAATTAACAGGTCTTAATGGCGGTAACCTGCTCTTTCATCTCGACAAACTTCTTAATTCAGGTATGATACAGCAAAGAAGTGAAAGGGGAGACTATATTATAACTGGGAAAGGATACGCAACATTAAAAGGAATATTCAATATTTATTCGCAAATAAAACTATAATACTGATAAAACATCAGTTTTAACCTTCGACGTTTTTCAGTCCATTGATTATTGCATCATATCTTTTACAGACTCTGTCAATCAGATGGATGTCGGGTTGATGGGTGGGAACAAGTATATCCGCATTTTTACCAATTTCCTCACCATTACTTGATTCGCCATAATCAGGCCCGATTAAAATACCATCGGCGGATACACTGAGTCTGAGGTCATTCACCAGTCTTGCTACCATATTTGTTTCTGGTTTGACTTTACGGCTGATGACAAGTGCTTTTGATGAATATTTCTCTTTTAAATCCCTGATATAATCGATGCTTTCCTGTGATTTATCACTGTCTGATATGTTTTCCAGTTTCTTTATCGATTCAATCAGATCGTCGAAAGTAGTAGAGCTAACTTCGATGATTTCTCCATCGTAATATCCTTCTACATTTTCTGAATATCCTTTCGGAATAATAAGTTTGTAAACATCCTCCAGTGAATCGATATCATCTTCAGTTGGGTTATAGATATTAATGACTCTGTAATCTTCGATTCCGCACAGTTCCATAATTGATTCGTACATCGGGGTGACCGCTATAACCTTCCTCCCAAGCCATCTGTCAAGACCCTTCTGTCCGCTCTGTTCACGGGAAAGTTCTATAATTTTTTGTTTTATCGATTCAGGGTCATTGGATTCAAGTCCAAAATAATCGGCAAAAAGTGGAGTGGTTTCAAGTAACTTTGTCCTTCCATATGCATTTGTGCGGATAAATCCTCTATCATGGAGTTCTTTAACATGGTCATAGGCAGAATTACCTCTTAAATCTACAAGGTCGGATTGGGTGATGGGTTGGTGGTAAGCTATCATGGAAAGGGTTCTAAGTATAGGTGAACTGAGTTCTCTTGGAGCAAGTTTGCTGACAAGTTCGCTAAATTCAGGTTTAACCTGCATCACATATCTTTCTCCAAGATCCAGTATTTCAAGTCCAGTATCACTACCATTGTATTCTTCAATAAGTGTTTGAACAACCGATATGGTATGTTTTTTGGATTTGCTTATAATTCTTGTGAGTGTCTGTATATCAACTGTATTACCGGCGGCAAAAAGTGCTGCTTCGATAATTTGTTTGTCTCTTGATTTTTTGTTCTCATCAGCCATAAAACATCTTACCCTTCGGACACTCCATTACCGGGAAATATATAAAGTTCTCCAAAAAGCTCCTCCTGATTCAATTTAATTTTTCTGTCAGCAGCAAGAAACAGAAGGGACAGATAGGTCATGACTTTTTCAGAACGTTCACCATAGGATATTTCGGAAAAAGAAGTGTAGCTCTTGTTTTGAAACATTTCTTCCAGTTTTTCGTACAAACCTTCCGCACGACCGGTAATATCTTCCTCATGTGCAATATCAAGTACTTCATCAGTAGAGGATTGTTCCTTTTCCTCTTTTCTATCTATCTCTTTTTTACTGTGATTTCGCTCTTTTCTTCTGGACTCTACTTTTTCAGCCTTTTTTAGTTCTGTAACGAGTTCATTTAAAGTAACAGGACGCTTGGAATTTCGCCTTACAGGAAGATTTGGAACAGGGTAATCCTCTACTTCTGAAAATTCGATTTCACCATCCATTTCCAGAGAATCGGGCTCTTCGTCCTCATCCTCTTCTTCTTCCTGGATGATTCCGGTGGATTTCATACGAAGTAAAACGGAAGCATAAAGCAAGGTTCTTGCTGATATCCTTAAATCCATCAGTTTCATCTGTTCAATCTTGTCCAGAAATTTATCTGTAATATCAACAATATCAATATCCCATGGATCGATATCTCCATCATTTGCAAGATTTACCAGCATTTCAACAGGTTCATTCATTACATCATCGGATAACTCAATCTGGGATTCATCCAGACCAAGCATCTGAAAAGTTTTTATGTATTCAGGGTCATGGTTGGTATCGTTTTTATTTTCCCCAAATGAACCTGATTCAATTTCGTATACGTTTTTTGATACCTGATCTGTTTCCACGTTTTTCACCACAGTTTCAATACAGTTTAACGCCTGTGATACTGGTATTGTTATTCTCCTGCATGGTAACTCCAAGAGTCCTTGAAGCAGATTCAATCATGGGCTTCCGGAGTGAGACCACTATAAACTGAGCACCGTTCACGGATTTTTTAATACGCTGTGCGACCCTTTCAGAATTAGCACCATCAAGGAACATATCGATTTCATCAAAGGCATAGAATGGAGCTGGACGATAAGATTGGATTGCAAAAACAAATGCAAGAGCCGTCAGGCTTTTTTCTCCACCTGACATTGCTTCCAGACGTTGCAGGCTTTTGTCTTTGGGCTGGGCTTTAAGAGTAAGTCCTCCAGAAAACGGCTCTTCATAATTATCAAGAGCCAGTTCACCTGTTCCATCTGAAAGTTCATTGAATATGGATGAGAAAGCTTTATTTATTCCATTAAATGTCTCCATGAACGTTTCTTTTTTGAGGTTTTCATATTGCTCTATACGTTCCAGAATCTGCTCCCTTTCATTTGAAAGGGTGTCTCTTCGGTTTTTCATCTCTTCATGTCTATTCAAAACCTCATCATACTCATCGATAGCTCGCATATTGACAGGTTCAAGGTCTTCCATGGCTTTTTCAATCGATGCAATCCTTGTACGTACTGTTTCATAGTTGGGGACTTCTTCAGTTTCCTCAATTCCTCGCTGTTCCAGTTCGCTTCTTAATTCATCTATTTGCTCTTTAAGAGAACTTTTTGTAGATTCAAGTGCCTGAAGTCGGTTACTTGCATTCTCAAATTTGGATTTGATGGAATTATAATCTTTTTTGAGGTTGTCATATTCGGTTTGTTTGTTCGCCCTCTCGTCCTGTAATTCTTTGAGTTCATCACCCAGCTCTTTTTCCCTTTCCTGTTTACTGGCAAGACTATCTTCCAGTTCTTTGATTTTTTCTTTAAAGGATTCAATACGACCTTGATGGCTTGATTTTTTCTCATCAAGCTCTTCAATGAGTTCCCTATCATCGCTAATTCTTTTGTTGGCGTATTCAAGGTCAAGATTCAATGAATTGATATTACTGTCAGTATCACGTATACGTCCCTCCAGTCTCTGGATTTCTTCGTTCAGATTATCAGCTTTTTCATTGAGTTCGGGTATTTCAGAATCGGCAAGTTCTTCTTCAAGTTCTGATATTTTCTCATCAAGTTCGTTTTCTTTTTTGGTTTTCTCATCCTTATCTGCAACGACCTTATCCATCTCTTCTTTGAGTTCTTTACGTGATTCTTCTATTTCTTCAAGTTCTTTGTTTTTGGATTCTATGAATTGGGATAGTCGTTCCTCTCTGCTTGAGATTTCCTCAAGTTGCATCTGTTTTTTGGATATTTCATTTTCGTGATTGTTGATTTCCTGCTTAACATCAGAAATCTGGCTTTCAACATCATCAAGTTTTTTGATTGTGTTGTTGCGTTTGGAATCGTATTCGGTGATTTTTTCTGCTATTTTTGTAAGTTTTTCCTTCTCAGCCGCGGCAAATGAAAGACCTGAACGCTGCTGTTTGGACCCGCCACTCATGGCTCCGCTTTTTTCGACAAGTTCTCCATCAAGGGTTACTATTCGGAGTCCGCCCATCAGTTTGCGGGCGTTTTCCAAACTATCCATTACCAGAGTATCTCTGAATACGTACCAGAAAGCAGGTTCAAATTTATCATCAAAATCAATAAGATCTATCGCATAACCAACAACACCTTTTTTATCCGAGAGGTCTTTGTAAGGTCTGCGTTTTTCAAGTTTTGTTAGAGGGAGAAATGTTGCTCTTCCAGCTTTATACCGCTTTAAATATTCGATTGCTTCTGATGCATCTTCATCATTTTCAGTAACAACAGCCTGCATACGTCCGCCTGCAGCTATCTGAAGAGCGGTAGAATATTTTTCGTCTGCCTGTCCCAGTTCAGCAATAGTTCCATAGATTCCCTGAAGTTCCTTGTTATTTTTTGCAGATATGACCGTATCAACCGCTTTTGAGTATTTGCTGTTTTCCTCTGCAGCACGGACTCGGGCTTCAACTTGTGCATATTCCTGCTGGTGCTTTCGGAGTTCTTCTTCATGTTCATTCAATATTTCTTTAAGCTGGGAGCGGTTGCTTTCAAGGTCATCGAGGTCTTTGTTCAGTGACTCGATTTTTTCGTTCAGTTTATCAATTTCATGTTGAACAGAGCGGGTATCGCTATCTGAAGATTCGATTTTTTCTTTAGAATCTTGTATTTCGTTTTCTATATCCCTTTTTTCTGCGGATTTACGTCTTACTGCATCAAGCAAACGGTTTTCTTCGCGAATCAGTTCACTTTTTTCATTCTTAATTTGTTCACGTTCATTTTTGAGTTCAGACAGTTTGTCCCGGGTTTCGGCAAATTTGGCATCAACATCATTGATTTTGCTCTGCAGAAGTTTCAGTTCGTTTTTACGTTCGCTGAGTTCAGAATTGATACTTTCTTTGCGTATTTCTTCATCATTGATTTTTGATTCAAGTTCTTCAACCTTAGATTTTGCATCATCAATATCTACAAGGGTCTTACGTCGTCGGGTATCTATGTCCTGTATTTCGTTTTCAGCAATTTCAATACTGCCATTACACCTTGAAATCTCTCCCCTTATCTCTTCAATATCCTTTTTTATCTGGATTTGTTCCTTTTCACCCATATTCTGGATTTGGTTTGTAAGGTCAGAGAGGGTTTTTTCAAGTTCTTGTAGCTGTTCATTCTTTTCATCCAGTGATTTTTGTAGTTCTTCTACTGAATTGTTCTTGGATTCAATATCACTGTTTACAGATTCAAGCTCTTTTTTTGCATCCTTTAATTTTGAAAGGATTACAAAACCTTCATACTTTGCTTTTTCCTGTTTCAATGATTGGTATTTAAGTGCCTGATCCCGTTCATCCTTGAGTTTATCAAGCTGATTGTTAACTTCTTCGATTATAATGTCTACTCTTTCAATGTGTTCTCGAACGGTTTCAAGTTCATTCATCGCTCTTTCTTTTTTATTATCAAATTCGGATACACCCGCGATTTCATCGATGATTTTTCTCCTTTCTACAGGGGTCATGGTTATAATCTGGGTGACATCTCCCTGCATGACAACATTGTATCCTTCGGGTGTAACTTTTGCTTTGGCGAGATAATTATGAATGTCTTTCAAACTTACAGATTTTCCATTAAAATAAAAATAGCTGTAATACCCACTTCCCGTTTCCTTTATTTTTCGCGTAATCTCAACTTCATCAGCTTCCACAGGCATTTCATTGTCTGAGTTGTCAAAACGGATTTTAACCTGTGCGTACTGTGGCTTATTACTGGAATCGGGATTATAAATCAGGTCTGTAAGTTTTTCAGCACGCATAGTTCTTGAATTGGACAGACCCAATGCAAACAGGATACCATCAATTATGTTTGATTTGCCACTTCCGTTTGGTCCGGATATGGTTGTAAAATCATCAAAAAATGGTATCTTTACCTTTTTACCAAAGGATTTGAAATTCAGGAATTCAATTTCCTTTATGTACACGTGCAACCTCTTTAAAAATTATTTGTCATTAGTGATAATTTCAGCATCTTCGTCTTCTCTATGTTCAACTTTTTCTTCAGGTTCGGGATTATGAGTAGATGAATCATCTCCATCGGCAACAATATATTCATTGCTTTTTCTTTTCGGTCTTCCTTTTTTTGATGAGCCCTTTTCTCCACTCTCAGCAATTATATATTCAGAACTGTTTTCCATAGTGGGATTTTTCTTGTGGTTTTTCTCCCCACTTTCAGCAATTATATATTCGGGTTCTACAGAAACGTTGTTTTCATTTTCTTGTTGCTCTTGAGGTTGTATAGTATCGATTTCCTGTATTTGTGTATAACTACCAGAAGCACTTTCATCAATGTTCTGGTCTTTTCTTCCTGTAAATTTTTTTGTATATTCTGATATTTTTGATCCTGAGGTTTCGCCTGAAAAGCCTGCATAGCCGCTATCAATACCGTTAGAATCAAGGGATTTTGTATTTGAAGAATTACCAGATTCATAGCCATTCGAGGTTGGAGTTTGGGATTGATTTTCGAGATTTTTAAGAATTGATTTTTGGTCCAGCAATTCTTCCATCATGCCTTCAAGTGTTTTTCCAAGTTCCTTGACCTTATCTTCAATTTTGCTCACACGTTTCTCCAGTTCTTCTACATTTTCTGTTGAGCCGTTGTTTTCAAGGTTGTTAATATCAAGCTCCTGATGAATTTCCTCGATGATTGAATCTTTGAGTGAATCTTTTATTTTTTTGATTTCCTGCTCTTTATCAGCGACCTGTTTTTCAAGCCTTTCAATAACAAAATCCCTGTTTTCATTGCCCATATTTTATGTTACCTCGTAAATTCATTCATCCCTCAAATTTTATATATTTAATCTTATAAGATTTTTATGTACGTAGAGATATGATATAAGTTGTGGTTGTTTTTATTTTGCAGAAATCATGGATGTATTTGTAACAGGGTCTTTTTCCACCTGATATACGTAATCAGCAGAATCGATTAAACTTTCGTCATGGGATACTATCAGAATCTGTCCTACTCCAGAATCCCTCATCATATCAATAAGTTTTATAAGCTGGTGGATATGCCCTCTGTCAAGGAAAACAGTCGGTTCATCAAGTATTAGAGGTGGCAATTCTGAACTGCTGGAACTGTTGCTGACACCATATGATAAGAGCCTGTAAATGGCACATCTAAGAACCAGATTGAATATTGCCCGTTCTCCACCACTTAATAGTTTGGGGTCAAGCGGGGTGCCGTCTTTTTCATAAATGGTGAAATTATAATCAGAATCGAGCCGTATATGTGAGTAAGCATTGTTGGAATACATGAAAGTGAATATTTCATTTATCAATGAATCCAGTGCTTTTATATTCTTCTCACGGAGGTTGGCACGGATACGCATATACATATTTTCAAGAGATTCAGAATCTTCATAGACACTATTAAGGTAATTTTTTTTATTTTCCAGATATTGTAAATCTTTGTGCAGGTTGTTCAGGCGGTTAATTTCGTTTTCCAGTCGACCGGCTTCTTTGAGAACGCTGTCTTTATCCTGGTATAATTTATCAATTTCGTTCGTAATGTTTTGATGGGCGCTTTCATATTGTTTGAGTGTTTTTCTCAAACCATCTATGTCAACATCACCCATTTTATCCTTTATTTCTTTTAACCGCTCTCTGCGTTCTGTAATTTGGCTGTCAAGTAGAGATGCGTTATCTTGGTTGCTTTTTATCTTGTATTCCAGCTGATTTATATCGCTCTGGATTTTTTCGTATTCGTTGAGGTTGTTTCGGATATTTTTAACAATATCAAGACTATTCAGAACTTTCTGATGTTCTTTTCCTGCAGTCTCTTCTTTTTGTTTCAGGGTCAATATTTCTTTGTTAAGTTCATCGATTAATCCATTGACTTCCTTTTTGCGGTTTTCAAGTTCATTGATATTTGTTTTTTCCTCTTCTATGTTGTTGTTATAATCTTCTATCTGTTTTTTTAGCGATTCGATTTTGTTCTGGATTATCTGTATCTCATTTTGACTATCGTTGATAGTTTTACTGTATTTTCTGGCGGTTTTTACTTTTTTCAGTCTCTCCTGCACACTTTTTAAATCTTCTCTGGTTTTTGAAAGCTGTTCCTCGAGGGATTTTTTCTGTTTTTCATCCTCTGATGTAGATTCTTCAATGCTGGAGTTTTTCAAATCCTGTCCGCATGTGGGGCATTTACCCTTTTCGAGCAATTTTTTATGTTCGTTTAAACGTTTTTCCACTTCTGATATCGAGGTCTGGAGTTCACGTTCTCTGCCATGAAGGTCTTTTTGCTGGTCGTTTAGAAGCTCCATAGTGTCATCGATGTTGTCCAGTTTATCCTCGGTAAATCCAAGGGATATTGCGTTTTCAAGCGCAGTCTTTTTCTTGTTTTCCCATTCTTTCATGGAAATTTCAAAATTTTCGATTTCTTTTTGAACCGATTCTACGGATTCTTTCTTTTTCTGGATATTTTTATTACTTTCAGTAATCTGTTTGTCAATATCTTTTAAGGTATCATTTTTGAGTTTCAGTTCATTTTCCTTGATAGCCCGGTTACTGGATACAGTATTCAGATTTTCTCTTGCAACCCGTTCTTCTTCTTCCTTTTTATTTACAGTGTTTTCAATGTCATCAATATTGAAATCGATTTGGTTTTCAAGTTCTGAATTTTTATCTTGGAGTTGTTTTAAATACTGGCGCTTTTTGCTGATATCTGCTTTTATATCCTCGATATCCTTATACATCTGGGTTTTTTTGGTGTTGAAATCCTGAATTTCTTCGTTTATCGATTTCTTTTTCTCTTCCAGTTCTGAATAGGTAGTAATACTGTTATTAAGTTCATCGATTTTGGATTTGGCGCTATCTTTTTTCTGATTGAGTTCATCGATTTTGGACTGTATATTTTTGGATTTTTCTCTGAGTTTGTTCAGGTTTTCATAGGGGTTTTCATTTTTAATCTTTTCAATTTCAGACTCTGTGTTTTTGATTCGATTATCCACATCTCTTAAATGCCGTTTTACACCTTTTTTAGCATTGCTGGCTCGTTCTCGATAATGTTCCAGTTTTCCGATTTGTAATAGGTCATCGATCATATTCTGGCGTTCTTTAGGGGTTGCATTAATGAGTATATCAATTTCACCCTGCCTTATGTACACACAATTTCTGTACGCTTCTTCATCCATGTTGAGTAATTTGCAAACAGCATCATAAGTCTGGGTAGCTTGGTCTACCACTATATTACCATTGGATTTAAATACGGATTTAGAATTGTAAGCCCTATCATTTTTAGTATCGTATCTGAAACCCTGCTCGATTATGTATTCATTTCCATTTTGTTCCAGTTCCAGATATATACTGGCTTTTGAAGCACCCTTGCGTATCATATCTGCCAGAACATATTCTTTTGAAAGTGTCCTGCTTCCAAAAAGCCCGGTAAAAAAAGCCTCAAGTAGACTGGATTTTCCACTCCCGTTAGCACCGGATACTACTGATACACCATTGTTAAATGAAAGGTCGAGATATTCATAACTTCTAATGTTTTCGACATATAAACGTTTGAGTTTCATAGATAATCTCCAAGATTGTGCTGTTTGGGTGCGGATTTTTTATGTGTTGCTTTTTTCTTTTGATGTTTTTTATTATCTGTTCTATCTTCAACCCAGTTGTAACCAGAATTCTCTAAAACATTGTTAGGTTTGTTTTTTGTATCATCTTTTATAACGTCTGAAGGTTGTTCTTTATTGTAGTTTTCAGATGATTCGGTTGTTACTGATGTCTGCTCATTTTCAGATTCATTTTTTTTATCGGTTATTGTTCCTGTTTCTATAGGATTATCTTTATTATCCTGACTGTCGTTACTGTGATCCTTACAGGGTTCATTTTGATTCTGGGTTTCAGTATTAGAAGAAGATGGGACAGGGTTTGTGAAATCGATATCTTCAAGTAGTTTTTCCATCTCGTCATCAATTTTTGAATCTATGTTACTTTTAACAATTTTCATATCCCGTACAATTTCATCTACCAGTAATCCGCCTTTTGTAAGGTTCATATTTTTGAGTTCTTCCCTGACAGCTTCGTCTGGGTCTGAAAATGAAACATCCATTGATATCTCGTCCAGTTCATCGCTGCCGGTTCTCAAATCCCTTATTCTTGGGACAAGAGCACCCTGGTTTAACAGATAATCTTCTATTTCACTGTATGATATTGTGATGTTTGGATCACCAGAAATTTCTACAATGGTAACACTGTTTTCGATATTGTATTCTTTAACAGTATTGAAAATATCATCATATGCATTATCTTTGTC
Organism: Methanohalobium evestigatum Z-7303; assembly: GCF_000196655.1. GTDB lineage: Archaea > Halobacteriota > Methanosarcinia > Methanosarcinales > Methanosarcinaceae > Methanohalobium > Methanohalobium evestigatum. The sequence continues at coordinate 2,128,325 of NC_014253.1, forward strand.
TTTTATCGTAACAGGTATAAATTCGAAATCACGAGTTGGGAGATTACGTCTGCTGATATCTATACCTGAATCGTTTATTGTAACAATATTGTAGGAGCGTGTTTCACGTTCTGATGAACTGGTACGTTCGGTACTCCCGCAGTATGTGACCCATGTATTGTTTACGTCTATCTTTTCATGTTTGTGATAATCTCCAAGCAGAATGGCATGTACATCAAATGGAGTATATTCAATCACCTCTTCACAATCCCATTCTCCAAAGGCAAATGGTTTCATGAGTTGATGCATTACAAGAAGGTTGTATTGTGAATTATTAGAATAATTATTAAAAACAGAATAGTCGAAATAGGGGATTTTTGATTTTGGAACACTATCGATTCCAAAGATACTAACCTCGTCTATTTTATAAGGTTCGTATCCGAGCCTTACAGCAATACCCATCTTTTCAAAAAGGTCAAGCCATTGAGTGTGCTGTTTACTTTCATGGTTGCCTACAATAGCCAGAAATGGGATATTCGATGATTTCAAACGTGAAATAATCCTCATAGTTTCCAGTATATCTTCAAGTGTTGGGTTTCTTGAATCAAAAAGGTCTCCAGCGTGTACAACAGCATCAACCTGCATTTCAATGGCGTCATTTATAACAGTGGAAAAAGCATCAAGAAAATCCTGTCGGCGAGATTCGCTCTGGTATTGGCGGTAGCCTATATGTGTATCAGCAGTGTGGAGTAATTTTATTTCACGTCCCATGTTTGATTCTATAGGAATCTCAACACTTTTAAGGTTGATGTATTTTTTCCATTAGCTTACAATAAATTTTAAATGATGAGTGTAATTTTATCCAGATTTTGATACCAGCAGGCTTTTGTATCTTGGATACCAGTCTTTAAAATCCATGACGTAATTGACTCCACAGATTTTGTTTATAAAGATGAAGAAAACCACGATGTCTTTAGCATCGTGGTATGATAAAGAGTCAAAAAAATATAAGTATTTTGCTAAACGATTGTATAATGTATGTATCTGACCCAGAAGAATCATCTCCGTGCTGATAAACAGACCTATGAAACTTTGAAGAGGTTGACCAAGCTGTCCAAGAACCTGTACAATTTCACATTGTATACGATTAGACAATACTTTTTCAACCATGGTAAATATCTCAATAAGAATACTGCTTATCATACGGTTAAAGAGAACGACAACTACAAGCTTCTGCCTTCTCAGGTTGCCCAGAATACAGTGGAAACTGTAGACGGCAGTATGAAATCGTTCTTCAAGCTTCTGGATAAGAAGAGAAAAGGAGAATATGAAAAACCTGTTTCTCTTCCAAAGTATCTGGATAAAGACGGTAACTTCATATGTACGTTCAAGAAAGATCAACTGAAGGTTATCGACGACAATATCAGGTTATCGTTAGGTTTAGATTATTACAGAACTTATGGGATTAAATACCTATACTTCAAAATACCTGACAACATAATAGGTCAATATGAACAGCTTCTATCCCATTTTTTATAAAACTGGTTTGGAATGTATTGTCAAAACTAAATCCTCTGCATAATTTGAAATCAGAATCTGATTGATGAATGGATACTTTTGATGAAAAATATTTTCTGTATAGATTGGATGCACCAAGAAAATGGAAATGTGTGAATATAATCTCATCCATTGGTTTTATGCTGGTGTCAAAACTTGACGGGCAGTCTATCTGATGAATTTTGTTGTCTTTATTTATCTGATATGAAGCGTGTTCGATACCCAGTTTTGGAACAGAACTTAACCTGGTAACAGAATCTGTTACAGGTGTCTCTTGTACATCATAACCTCTTGAACATTTTTCAGCAGTTATGAATTTGTCTTTGGGAGCATTGCAGAAAGGACACCTTTCAGGTAAATATCCAACCATGTTGTAACTGCATACAGTACATACATATTGCTCTTTCAGGTTTATTGTCAATCATATCTCCTCTGATGGAAAAACAGTTTCTATTAATTGGTAATGGTTATAAAATGAAAAGGAAAACTGGAAATTAATCCTCTCTTTCCAACTGCTGTATTATATCGTTTACTGTCAGTTCTCCTTTTGCAACTCTTTTTATCATTGGATATATAAATGAACAATCTTCCATAGCATTCCAGCGCGCTTCCCCCACTCTTCTAACTACTTCATTAAGAATTTTTTCACATTCCTGACAGTATTTACTGTTACTTTCCACTCCGCAAATTTGGCAGTTCATAAGACTCCTCCCTTAATAAATTAAAGTGTACTAATATTTAAATAAATTGTGTTGGGCAGTTATTTATAATAAAAATTTGGAGATTGAATATGGTTAAAGTACTTGGTTTAAGTGGCAGTCCCAGGAAAAAAGGAAACACCGATATATTGCTCGATAATTTTTTAAAAGGAGTTAAGGAGGAAGGAGTTGATACTGAAACAATTCATCTGCGTGATTATGTAATTCAGCCGTGTATAGGATGTGAGCGGTGCCGCAAAGATAAAACCTGCACACGTCTCTATGATGGTGATGGTATGAAGCTTTTATATCCAAAGTTTGAAGAGTCAAAAGGTCTTGTGATGGGTTCTCCTTCACATAATTACAATGTCACATCCTGGATAAAGGCTTTTATCGACCGTCTCTATCCTTATTATAATTTTACTGAGGACAGACCCAGAAACTATTCATCCCGTTTGGAAGGACAGGGTCGAAAAGCGATTGTTTTTGGGATATGCGAACAGCCAGATATGGATGGCATGGGATATACATTGGATGCCATGTCAAAACCACTTGAAACACTGGGGTACAAAATAGAAACAAAGTTCCCAGTAACCAGTTACTTTGATAGGGGAGCTGTATCCAGAGATGAGAAAATATTACAATCAGCCTATCAGGAAGGTCAAAACTTGACCAAGAAATTTGTATAATTTTATTCTATATCTTTAAGCAAAAGAGCACATGAATCAAGGGTACCTGAACCTACAAGAGTGGGTGTTATATCGTGATTTTCCATACTTTCAGCTGTTTTTGGTCCAATTGCCACTGTAATGATATCTTTGACTTCAGAATTTGTAAGTTTTGAAGCTAGAAAAGATTTTGTGCTTGTAAAAACAACACCATCGATTTTTTTATCCACTATATAATCTTTCAATTCATTAGGGGTTTCTACGAGTTCATAACAGAACCCTTCAATAACAGTTGCACCCATTGACTGCAGAGATTGTTTAAGCCCAGAATCAGGTGTATTTGCTCTGGTGATGCCAACAGTTTTGCCTGATACCTTTTCACCAAGATGTGTTGCAAAATGTTCAGAATAGTATGAATCCAGAACTTCTGTGTGGTATCCATACTGGTTTATCTTTTCTGCTGTTTTGGGGCCCACACTGATTATTTTGGTTCTATCAGGAATTTCAGTAGTCCACTTGAAAAATTTGATAACACCAAGTGTACTTGTAAAAATGAGAAAATCTATACACCGCGATTCCAACTTTTTTAGAAGAGTTTGCATAGATGATTTATCAGAAGGCTCACGTGATTGTATGGTGGGTATTAGAATTGCATCAAGTCCATACTTTTTGAAAAGATTGTATGTTCCATCATCTTTTTCATGTAAACGTGTTACGGCAACCTTCATAATTTCATAGGTCATTCTTCATCTTCAATAGGTAGCTTTTCATCAGGTTTAACTCCATAATATTCAGCTCTTGCTTGACCGAAAGGACACCCATTATCTCCAAAAATTTTTAATTCCAGATTTTGTATGGTCTTACAGATTTTATTTCCTGACCTTGCACCTTTGCAGATAATGCAGTACTTTTCACAAAAAACAGGTGGATTTTTTTTATCAGCCAATATAAACCCTCCTTTTGGTTAGCCCCATTTTTATAAAGATAATGAGTTACTATATTTTAATATTTGTCTTAATGTTTCAAAAAATTTTTGGAGCGGTTTTATATAAAAATTTTAATAGTTAATTTAGTCTATGTCGGTTCTTGAAACATTTTTTAATCGTGTGATACCATCTATTTCATCGATAATGTCTGCTACAGCATCAGGTACAAGGTGTCTCCAGTCATTATCCTCAATCATCTTTTTCCGAATTCTTGTGCCTGAATATTGTTCTCTCTGGTACATGGGTGACTGTTTTACAGGTATTCCTGCCTCTTCAAACAGTTGTATTACCAGTGGGTTGTTTGAATATACCACATCAAATAAAGGAGTCCTTGAAAGTACATGAGATACCCATAATGAGTTCTGCTGGATATCTTCGATAGGAAGAGCATAATTTGGAACTTTTTCCTTTTCAAGAGCGTTACGAATCATCATCACTCTTTCACCGGCTGTGAAAGGATCAGATGGACTATGACTTTTCTGGGCACTACCTATTCCTATAACTACTTCATCGACTTCATCGGCGATTCGGTTGATAATAGAATTATGCCCCAGATGGTAGGGCTGGAATCGTCCGATATAAAATGCTCTTTTCCTGTGCATAGTTGAAAATTGTAAAATAAGTTATTTTATTCCACCTGCTTCAAACGAGAATTTTTCACAGGCTTCCAGATAATGTGGTTCATTTTTCTCGTGTTTCATATTGAGCAGTTTTTTGATAAGGTCCATTCCAGGTTCTGGGTTCTCCATTATCTCCAGGTCTTTGCTGGCTTTTTTGAAGTACTTTTCTCCTATATCGGTGCGTATAAGTACACTATTCCAGCCATCAGGGGCACCTACTGAACCTATGGATATGTCTGCATGGACTGCGGTATAGTCACAGCAGTTATGACACGGGTTTCTGGCGTATTCTGCTACAGTAGGGATTTTTACACTGTGTCCTTCACCGTCTTTTGTATATGCCCAGAATTTTCCTTTGGCAAAGTCCATTTTAACGACTTGTTCTATATCAAGCCCGAGAACCTTTGGTATTATATCATTTAACATGGTTTCATGATGGAAACTTTCCATACAGAACAATCCTATTATGACGGCGATTTTATCGTTTATGTTTTCAAATATCAGACGAGCACCATGAGCCTGACAGGGTACACCTACAACAGCAATCCTGTCATAGTCTTTAAATGGTTCTCTAAGGGCAGAAATTACTGAATCATAGGTATATTTTGTACCTGCGGTTTGATCTACCTGTGATGGTTCTGTCATTAACACCAGTTCGGTTTCCCAGTTTTCATTTCTGGTTATGCCTACAACACAATCAATTTCACCCTTGTCCAGCAGGGATTTTAATATAGCAGATGTGACTCCACCGTCCTGCCCGGGTATGCTACTTCTGGCTCCGAAGAACTGCTTGACATTGTACAGTTCATCTTCTACATATCCGTGAATCACCGGGCATACATTACCACAAGCGTAACAATCTTCACATACCGAAGGTGCAGCTCCTTTTTCATACAGTTCCAGATTATTCGGGTCACGTATCTGTGCTTTTTTATCAATTGTTATAGCCCCGACGGGGCATACGGCAGCGCATGCCCCACAGGCTGTACATACATCGTTTTCAATAACATCCAATATTTTTGGGTGCAATCATTTTCCTCCGATAATTTCCTTTCCTATGAGTTTAATGGCTTTCTCTTTTTTGGGACCGATTGGAGAGCCTACAACAATCTGTGTCACACCTGTATTAAACAATTCATCCACTCTCTGTTTGCAGTCTTCAGGTGTACCACATACTGAAAAAGCATTTACCATATCGTCGGTGACCATATCTCCCATCAATGATTTGAAATCACCTTTGGATATTGCGTCACTGATGTTTTTCTTGGCTTCTGGGTCGATACCATGGCGTTCAAGTACCACATCTGGTGAGCCTGCTACAATAAATGCAACAACTACTTTGGCTTCCTGTTTTGCTTTTTCAGCATCTTTATCAATCGAGAAGCATGTGTAGGCTGCGATATCAATATCATTCATATCTCTACCAGCGTTTTCCGCGCCTTCTTTAATTTTGTCAAGAGCGACGTCGAAATCTCTTGGATGGGATCCATTAATCAGTATTCCATCTGCAACTTCTCCTGCGAGCTGTAGCATTTTTGGACCCTGGGCACCCAAGTATATGGGGATGTCTCCAGTCTTAAATGCCATTTTTGCTCCGCCGACTTTGACCATCTCTCCATCAAGAGATACATTTTCTCCTGCGAAATATCCTCTAAGGGCGGTTACAGATTCTTTGGTTGTTGTTAATGGTTTTTCCCATGATATACCCATTGAATCAAAGGTTGCTTTATCTCCTGGACCAATTCCAAGAATTGCTCTGCCACCAGATATTTCGTTTATAGCACCTATACTTGATGCGGTGATTCCTATATTTCTGGTATACGGATTTGTAACACCAGTACCCAGTTTGATGCTGTTGGTATTATTGGCAAGTACTGCCAATGTAGTATATACATCGCGGTTGTTGAAGTGGTCTGTCACCCATACATTATCAAATCCGCTCTGTTCTGCTAATTTTGCATAATGAGCGATTTTAAGTACAGGGTCACTTGGTACAAATTCTATTCCGAATGTCAATTTAGCTCCTCCTATGTTAAAATATATCAATATTGAGGATATTATACATCTTTATATCTTTATTGGTTTTACTATTTTCCTATAATCTGTTTTCTAATTAATAAATACAACCCTTATTATAATACGTACTGTATATAAAAAGTCTTTTAGTAATTAAATCAATTATATATGAATGATATGGTTACGTCATTGTAATTGATAAACTTAGTAACATTAGATAACTAATTTTATTATCAGTTACATTCGTGAGATATACTCACCGGGTGTAACGCTACACCCTCTATCCCATCTAAATCAGGGATTGCTTTTTTCATAATATTATAGGCACCATTTTTCTGTGTTGAGGATGTCCTACTTCGGGTATCTGGAAAAAGTTTTCATAAGATTTTGCTAACCTTATCGCCACGTTTTTCAGAACTGAAGAATAAACAGTTTTCAAAAATGGTTTTTCTTCTTTTAAACGTGGAACCTGGTTTCTCAAGTTGTATTTATTGGTGAGTTTGTTCCTACTACCATTATACTTATAGTCATATTCGACCATGTCGTAAAGATAATTATATAACCAGTTACATATCTTCGATTAACCATCGAGGATATTCTCATCTTCACCGGAGAAATAAGTGTCTAATATTATACAAATTTGTTGTATAATTTGGGAACTGTTTTATTCCCAAATCCCAGAGAATTTGAAAGTTAATTAATAATTGACCAATATACATATATGTTGGCAGCAGCAAACTAATTGATAGTTGTAGGAGGTGATTAATTGGCAGTATCAAGTGTTGGCGAAAAATATGTGTGTGAAATATGCGGCAATGAAGTAGAAGTCACTGTAGTTGGTGGCGGAGTACTGGTATGTTGCGGAGAAGAAATGGAACTGGTTGAATAAATATAAATCATTGGTATACATATACTGTTTAATTGATAAATAAAAAACAAAGGAAGATTCTAATGTTATGTTATGACTGTGCTCAGCAAGGAAAAGATGTCGATACAATAGGTATCTGTATACTCTGTGGAAGAGGCATCTGTAAAGAACATTCGGTACGGGAAGACCTTCCTGTTATGAAAGGCGAATATGACGTGGAATTGGAGTGTGGAATGGGTGTTGAATGTAGTACAAAGGATATGCAGCATTTACCTCAGATGCTTTGTCCAACATGTCATAAAGTAGTCAAGGAGAACTATTAACCGGAGTGATTTTTATGATGAAATGTTATGATTGTATGAATGAAGGTGTAGATAAAGAATCTACAGGTACCTGTACTTTCTGTGGTAAAGGTATTTGTTCTACACATACCAAAAAATTAGAACTTCCCGTATCTGTTGGAACATACCCAAATTTTAAAAGGTTGCCAGAACCGCTTCCAAAATTTGTATGCAATGAATGTGCTGATAATATCATAACTGATAGTTTTGATTAAATGATTGATAAAGGGGAGGATATAAAATGACAGATGAAAAAGAAGAACATCTTGAACCAGATGACTTATTAAAAGAAATGGGCGAAAAGATAGGATATACACCACATATACTGGAGATACTTGGTGAACTTGATCCTGACCATCTCACAAGATATAACGCCTGCAACAAAAGGATTTTATCAGATGGCGAGATACCATCAAAATATAAAGTCCTTATGGCACTTGCAGTAGTTGCATCCAAACAATGTGAAAGATGCGCCCAGACACAGATGATAAATGCCATTAATCACGGTGCAACCAAAGAAGAAATCATGGAAACCATGGATGTAATAGGGATAACTTCGGGTGCTCCTGCTGTAGCTGCCTGTAGGGACGCACTGAAATTACTACAGAAAGAAACAGAATAAAATACCGATTTCAGTTAAATCCTTACGGTGTTACAAATAACAAATGCCGTTTGTATTTAACCTATCCTTTACTACATTTCTATTTTGTTTTTGTTTATTATGGGGGGAACTAAATTATCAGAACAATATTTGCTCCGATTTTTTTGGTATTGTTCATTTTATTATTGTCTCCTGTAGTTTTTGCGGCAGAACCAACAGGTCATGGGCAGGTCTCGTCCGACCAGTTTAAAGAATCATCCCGATGTTCCACCTGCCATGGAATAACTCACAGTCAATGGGACGGTAGTATGCATTCGAATGCATACATAGACCCCTTCTATCAAAAAGAATACCAGGTTGCAAGTGAAGATACAAATGGAAAGACAGATAAATACTGTCTGCGCTGTCACACTCCTATAGGAGTTGCCTCTGGGGAAGCGCCGGGTGAAGAACTGAGCGATGTATCCAGAGAAGGGGTACAGTGTGATTTCTGTCACAGTGTTTCAGGAAATGCAGGAATAGGTACATCAAGTGCACCGTTCATCCTGTCACCAGGCGAAATCCAGAGGGGACCTTTAAAAGAATCCGAATCCACATATCATGATACCAAATATTCCATACTTCACACAAAATCTGAATTCTGTGGAATGTGCCATTATGTAAAAAATTCCAATGGAGTTCTTGTTGATGATACCTACAAGGTATGGAAGAACAGTTCATATTCTTCAGAAGGTACACAGTGTCAGGATTGTCATATGTCTCCCGGAATAACAAATTTTGAAATCAATCCGGGAAGGTCTGCAACAGGGGCACCTAAAAGAGACCATATTTCACTTCATTATTTTGCTGGTGCCAATGCATTTGTTACTGACATACTTGATGAGGAAACTCACAGAAAAAGAGCAATAGAACGTTTGGGAAAAGCAACTACTATGGAACTGAAATCCCCTGTAAACGCGAGTAAAAACGAAACTGTAAATGTAGAAGTAGCAATAACTAATTCAGGTGCGGGTCATAAAATCCCTACAGGGGTTTCTGAAATAAGACAGATGTGGACACGAATCTCAGTAACCGATGGGAATGGAAACCGAATATACCATACGGGTTTGATGGATAAACAAGGTAATATTGAGTCTGGGACTCATATATTTAACATGGTTCTTGGTAACAGTAAAGGGAAACAAACCCTGAAATTCTGGAACGCTGAAACTATTTTGTCTGATGACAGGATACCACCAGAAGAAACAGTTGTTCAAAAACATAATTTTTCAATCCCTGCAGATGTAGAATATCCAATAACTGTTAATGCAAAACTACAATATCGTTCAGCACCTCAGGATGTGATAGATAGATTGTTTGGTCGGGGTACACATAAAGTACCAGTAGTAACCATGAACGAAAAAACCAGTCTTATAAGAGACCCAAACGCTTCTCGAGGCTCTTCAGTTACGCCAGGATTTGGAGTAGATGTTTTGATATTAATTTTTTCAATATTGGTGGTAATACTTTATTATAGAAACCATAAAAAGAGGGAATGATAAATATGTCTGATGATAATAATACTATAAAACTGCTGGGTATATCAGGCAGTCCCAGAAAAAAAGCTACTGATTATATAATCCGGGAAGCTTTAAAGCATGCTGAAGAAAAATATTCGGCAGAGACAGATTATTTTTCTGCCAGTGGAAAGGAATTAAAGTTTTGCATCCATTGTGATTATTGTATAAGGACTCAGAAAGGGTGCATCCATGAAGATGATATAGTAGACCTCTACGAAAAGATGAAGTGGGCAGATGCATGGATTATAGGAACCCCTGCCTATCAGGGTACACTCAGTGCCCAGACCAAGACTATAATGGACAGATGTCGTGCGGTTGTTGCTCAAGACCCTAAAGTTTTTTTAAATAAAGTTGGAGCAGCTGCAGCAGTAGGTGGCGATCGTGTAGGAGGTCAGGAGCCTGCAATACAGGCAATTCACAATTTTTATGTAATCAATGAAATGCTGCCTGTGTCTGGAGGGTCGTTTGGGTCAAATCTTGGCGGTACATTCTGGTCAAAAGATAAAGGTGGAGAAGTAGTGGGCGAAGATGAAGAAGGTCTCAGAGGTCTAAGAAGGACGGTAAAAAAATTGGTTAAAACTGCAATTCTTATGAAACAGGTTGAAAAGCAGGATTAAACGGAGAACAACATGGAATTTAGTGAACCGGTAACTAAGGTCATACAGAGAACTCATGATGTAAAAAGTTTCAGGTTCAATAGACCGGAGGGATTCGATTATAAAGCCGGACAATATGTCTTTATAACAATTCCTGTAAATGGAGAAATGGTACGCAAACCGTTTACCCTCTCCAGCAGTCCTACTGAAAAGAACCACCTTGAATTTACCAAAAAGCTCACAGGTCATGAATATTCCAATGTACTTGATTCAATGGGTTCAGGCGACCTTTTAAAAATTGATGGACCTTACGGGAAAATGACATTTGAAGGTGAGTATGAAAAAATAGCCCTTCTTTCCGGTGGAATAGGTATAACACCTATGATAAGTATCTGCAAATACTGTACTGATTTAAACCTTGATACCAGTATTACTCTTGTAAGCAGCTATAAAACCGAAGATGACATTGTATTTTATAGTGAACTGGAAAACCTTCAGAAACTGAATGAGAACCTGAAAGTGGTTATTACTCTGACAAGGGCATCCAGTGAATGGTAGGGTTGCAGAGAACATATTTGTGAAAATTTAATAACAAGAGAAATACCAGATTTTAAAGACCATATGTATTATCTATGTGGTCCACCAGGCATGGTGAATTCGGTAGTATCATTGCTGGAAAATCTTGATATCCCTCGTAAAAAAGTTAAAAAAGAACTATTTACAGGTTATTAAATATAAAATTATTCAAATTTATATAGTTTGTCTGGAGTTTAAAAATGGAGTTTGAAAATGAAAAATTTGAAAGGAACCCAGACAGAAAAAAATTTGCTGGCAGCATTTGCAGGTGAATCACAGGCACGCAACAGATATGCCTATTTTGCATCACAGGCAAAAAAGGAAGGATATGAACAAATAGCAGCGTTGTTCACAGAAACAGCAGAAAATGAAAAAGAGCATGGTAAAAGGCTTTTTAAGTTTTTGGAGGGAGGAGATACAGAAATAACAGCCACATATCCTTCAGGTGTAATCGGAAATACGCTACAAAATCTTGAATCTGCAGCAAATGGTGAAAATTATGAAAACACCCAAATGTATCCTGAATTTGCAGATATTGCTGAAACAGAGAGATTTCCTGAAATTGCATCAGTGATGAGAAATATAGCAGTTGCAGAGAAGGGACATGAAGACCGATTCCGTGCATTAATGGATAACATTAATAATGGACAAGTATTTAAAAAGGATGAAACAGTAATATGGAAATGCAGGAATTGTGGCTATCTTCATGAAGAAATGGCTGCACCAGAGGTATGCCCTGCATGTGCGCATCCACAGGCTTATTTTGAACTGTGGACAAAGAATTATTAATTGATTAAGGGAGTGTGATTATGGTAAAGAAAAACCGAATAGCATGGGGTATCACAGGTTCAGGTGACCTCATAAAGGAAACATACAATACAATGGTTGATATTAAATCCAAATCCGACATTGAAACAATGGTATTTCTTTCTAAGGAAGGCGAGACAGTAATGAAATGGTATCAAATGTGGGACAGTATCCAGAAAGATTTTCCCAATTACAAAACTGAAAATGGACCCAACTCGCCTTTTATAGTCGGACCGTTGCAGGTAGGTCATTATGATGCACTGGTTATAGCACCTGCTACATCAAATACAGTAGCCAAAATTGTTTATGGTATAGCAGATACACTTGTAACAAATACAGTGGCACAAACTGCAAAGGGTCAAACCCCTATCTATATGCTACCTGTTGACCAGAAACGTGGGTCTTTGAAATCCTATGCTCCTGGTGGGAGGGAGCTTGAACTCAAAATGCGGGAAATCGATGTATCCAACACCGAGAAACTTGCACAGATGGAAAACATACATATATTGAAAAGTTCTGAAGAGCTCTATGACATACTCGGTGTGCAAAAATAAATAACAATTCTTTTACCTTATTTTTTTCAGGTAAATGTATATCCCTCTTTTTTGTAGATATTAGGGATATTCTTCATAAAACAAGGATTAGAAATTTTATCAAGCGCGTTATATGTGGCAATTGTCGCGATAACACTGTCCAGTGCATCCCCTTCCTTGTCCTTTATTGCGGATTCTTTAACCTTTGGAGACAAATTGAATCTGCTGTTAAAATATTCAACTATCTTCATACGGGATTTTTGTTCTTTTTCTGTTTTGCCTTTGTAGGGTATGTAAAGTTGTTTCTGTTTTAATGTGCAGGCAGGACAGATTTCTATCAACCATGACTTTTCATTATTGAGGGATTCCATAGGAGGTATGGATACCTGATTTTCTCTTATCAGGGGATATATGATATCTCTGATTCCGTAAAAGGTCTGTTTGTATAGTCGCAGATTGTAAACACAGAAAGGGGCTTTTTTATCAATATCTGTGTTCCTTTTTAATTCTTTAAATCCGGTTTTTCTAAGACATGAATTTCTAAAACCTTCAGGACTATTGAACATATACGCAAAATTTTTGGTGTAGTATTTCCAGTCATATCCATCCATAATTGTTTCTGGTACACCAAACGGCACATCCAGACCAAAAACAACATTGATGTTTTCAGCAATAAAATCCTTAAGAACAGTGTGGCATGAATACCTGTCTTTTTTTTGATTATTATCCAGAAAATCAGATATTTGCCAGCAATTATTAATTAAAAGGTTGTTGTCTTGGATAACTCCCTCACTAATCCATATTTTTTTACAGGCGTTTTTTGCACCACTAAAATCTACACCGTATACTTTTGTTCTGGGTTTGTTTGACATTTGTAACTTAATAATTCCGTCTTCCATCGATGAAGTCATTTGTCATATTATAGGCTTCATCATCTGAATACTGGATTGGTGGATGTTTCATAAAGTATGCAGAGGGTGAATACAGTATTCCGCCCTGATTTCTATCGATAGCAAGTTTACAGCACCTTATAGCATCAATAACAACGCCACCTGAATTTGGTGAATCTTCTACAGACAACCTCATTTCAAGATTCATTGGAACATCTCCAAATAATCGCCCTTCCATTCTCAGGAAACAAACTTTGTTGTCCTTTTGCCATGCTACATAATCACTTGGTCCCACATGTATGTTGTCATCATCAAGTGGTTCATCAAGAACTGACTGAACTGCTTCTGTTTTGGACTTTTTTTTGGAATTGAGTCTGTCCCTATTAAGCATGTTCAAAAAATCAGTGTTTCCACCAGTGTTTAATTGATATGTTCTGTCTATTTTAACTCCGCGGTTCTGGAATAGATGGGACAGTGTCCTGTGGACGATTGTAGCACCAATCTGTGCCTTGATATCATCACCGATTATGGGAATATTTTTCTCATTGAACCTTTCCGACCATTCAGGGTTACTTGCAATAAACACCGGCATACTGTTTATAAAAGCAACACCTGCTTCAAGTGCACATTCAGCATAGAAACGAGTTGCTTCTTCAGAACCTACAGGCAGGTAATTAACAAGCATTTCAGCGCCTGAGTCCTTGAGTGCTTTTACAACGCCATCTTTATCCAATTCTTTTTCATTGCTGAGAACAAAAGCATTATTGTCACTATAGTTTTCCATGTGGTCTGAATATCCATCAAGTATTTTTCCCATTTTTACTCTAACACCAGATTTAGGAACATCATCACAGAAGATGGTAGTACAGTTTGGCGCTTCAAAAATAGCATCAGAAATATCTTTTCCTACTTTCCTTTCATCAATATCAAAAGCTTCTACAACTTCAATATCAGATGGTTTATATCCTCCAATTTCCCAGTGCATCAGACCAATGGCTTCTTTATCATCGTTATTTTTGTAATACTCGATACCCTGAATCAATGAACTCGCACAGTTGCCAATCCCTGCAATTGCGATTTTGATTTTGTCCATCACATTACCTCTTAATTACAATAATTATTATACAGAAAAATGTCTCTTTTTATAAATGTTATCCAATCCCTTTAATGTTGACAGTTAAATAAAAAGTTTTCTAAATCGAAAAATTTATCAAACAATTTTTAACCGCAGATAAAAGAATGATAAATTGCATGTGGAAAGGTATTTAAATTTATAATTCTATCCATAATAACGGGAGATGTGTGGCTTTTAAATCCACATATAGCGCTTATAATTAACAATATTTTTCTTATAAATTCTGAACCAAGCTTACATGTAAAACTTGAAGGTGAGATATATGACTAACATCTTGGATGAAATAAATGAAGACCTTAATAACATAGAATCAATCGAAGAAGCAATTGATATGGCAATAAGCCTTGAACAGCAGGGAAGAGAATTTTATCTTGAAAAAGCATCCCAGATTAAAAATCCCGGTGTAAAGGATATGTATGAATATCTGGCAGATGAAGAAAAAAAACATGAGCAATATTTACAGCAATTCAAAAAGGATAAGCAAGTATCCCCTGTTGTAGAGGAAGAAAAAGCTCCGGATTTCAAGGTGTCATTTTCTTCAGAATTTGATGATAGGCTGGATGAAATAGGGGTACTTCTCGGTGCTTTGCGGCTTGAGAGAAAGAGTGAAGATTTTTATAAACAACTTGCTGAAATGACCGGTGATATGGAACAAAAGCAGTTTTTTAAAAATATTGCATCTGTTGAAAGGGGACATTACGAATTAATCGATGGTATTCTGGACAATGCAACTGGTTTTAGAATGCAGACATGATGTAGAGTTAAAGAGGTGGTATTAGTGGGTTATGAATACAGCCCTGTAAAACTGGCTGACGGTATATATTCGGTAGGTGTAATAGATTGGAATCTTCGTGATTTTCACGGCTATGAAACACCAAAAGGTGGAACCTACAACTCCTATCTTATAGTAGATGACAAAATTGCATTGATTGACACGGTAAAATCCCAATTTACTGAAGACTTCGTTAATTCAATCAGACAGATAGTAGACCCGTCAGAAATCGACTATGTTGTAGCAAACCATGTGGAAATGGACCATTCAAGTTCATTGTCCAGGATTATGGAACTTGCTCCTGACGCAAAAATCTATACCAGTAAACGCGGTAAAACCGGTCTCTGCGCATATTATAAAGAAGAAGGATGTGAAAACTGGGATTTTGAAGTTGTTGGAACAGGTGATGAATTAAGTCTTGGGAACAAAACCCTAATGTTTATCGAGGCAGTGATGCTTCACTGGCCGGACAGCATGCACACTTATCTGAAAGAGAATAAAATACTTTTCTCAAACGATGCCTTTGGACAGCATATTGCAACATCCCAGAGGTTTGATTATGAAGTGGATGATGTAATCGATGATGCTGCAGAATATTATGCTAACATTTTGATGCCGTTTGGTTCACAGGTGCTCAAATACTTTGACAAGGCAAAAGAATTGGGTCTTGAATTTAACATGATAGCACCTTCCCATGGGGTGATTTGGAAAAAATATATTAACGATATATTAAATGCCTATAAGAGCTGGGCATCGGGTGAAACTGTCCCTAAAGTACCGGTGATTTATGATACCATGTGGGGCAGTACCGAAATAATGGCAAAGGAAGTCCTTGAAGGTATTAGAAGTGCAGGTGTGGAAACCGAACTTCTACATCTTCGCAAAAACAATCTCAGTACGATAATAAAAGAAATACTGGATGCACCTGTTATAGCACTTGGTTCAACCACTATAAACAATGGTATGTTCCATTCTGTTGCAGGATTTCTGACTCATCTGAAAGGTCTAAAACCCAAAGGCAAAAAGGCAGTAGTCTTTGGATCCTATGGATGGGGAGGTGGAGGTGTCCAGAGAGCAGAAGATGAACTTGATAAAGGAGGAATTGAACTACTGGAAAAAGGACTTAAAGTCAAGTTCCGACCAGATAGCGAAGATTTAAAATTCTGTAGAGAACTGGGAACCCGGCTTGCTGAAGCAGCTAAAGAACAATAACTTTTTTTATTTTTACTGAAACATTAAACGGCGGTGTTAGTGTTAACAGTGTTAATGGTATAGATGAGAACAAATCTCAAAAGATAGCTGTTGTAAGATGCGAAACAGTATCAGAAGTTTGTTCCGGCATAGGTTGTTTTAAAGCATTTAATAATAGGGATGTATATTTCAGGGACTATGACAGCAGTGCAGAGATGATAGCGTTTTTCACATGCGGTGGATGTTCGGGACGCCGTGTTTATCGTTTGGTAAAATCCCTCAAAAAACACGGTGTTGATATTGTTCATCTTAGTTCATGTATGATGAATATGGATAATTGTCCTGAATGCCCTCATGTTGAATCTATAAAAAAGACAATCAAGGATAACGGTATTGACATATTAGAAGGAACTCATCACTAAAAGGGATATATAAAATGGTCAAAAGGAACATTGTAAAAATCGATGAAGAGAAATGTAACGGCTGTGGCAAATGTGTAACCCCCTGTGCAGAAGGAGCAATCCAATTTGTTAACGGAAGGGCCAAAGTCGTTTCCGAGGAACTGTGCGATGGCATGGGATTTTGTGTAGGTGTTTGTCCTACTGGAGCTTTGACCATCGAACAGAGGGAAACAGTAGAGTTCAATCAGGAAAAAGCAGAATCACAGGAAAAAAATACAGATAGTACAATTAGTTGTTTTATATGCGGACAGGGTGAAACCTCAGGTTACCTGATGCCTCTACGCCATGATATGGAAAGTCTTTGGGTATGTACACGCTGTTTACCAAAACTAATTCATGGTTAACTTTTTTTCGTTAAAGCCTCAAAATATATAATATTTGAAACAGATAGTATATTTTGGAGTCGGGGTTTATGTCTGATAGTGATATATTTTCCAGTACAAAAGTATATGAAATCATGGTGAAATCACTTGTGACCGTTAATGAAAACGACACCATAAATGATATACTGGAATTGTTTAAAAATTATAATTTTCATACCTACCCGGTTGTAAACGACAAATATGAACTTGTAGGTGAGGTCAATCAGGACATAATCTTGGAAATTCTTTTGCTTGACAGGATAAAGAGTTCCAAAAATATTCACAGAATAGCCATAAAATCGATAAGTGAAAATATAAAAGGCATAATGGAACATCATACATTAACCCTGTCACCAGATACCAATCTGCACCATGCAGCAGATTTAATGGTTAAGCACAAAGTAAATCATGTATATATTGTAGAATACCGTAAACTGATTGGAATACTGTCTAAAAGAGATATTATAAACCATGTTTATAGAATAAGGGGTCTTTCTTAAAAATGGATACCATCCTGATAATATTTGTAATTCTCTTTCTTGCAAAAGTACTGGGTGAATTTTTTGAAAGAACTGGATTTTCCAGTATTTTGGGTGAAATATTTGCAGGAATTATTTTAAGTATGTTTTTACTCTCACACGACCCTGAAACATTTTCTTTTCTTGCAGAACTTGGTGCTATTTTTTTGCTTTTTACAGCAGGATACAAAGAAGTACATTTACAAGAACTCAGGTCTGCATCCAAAAAAGCAATTATACCCACTATAACTCAGATTGTATTGGCATTTTCATCTGGATTTATACTTGGATTAATTTTTAATTTCCAAATTCTTGAAAGTCTTTTTATGGCTGTAGCCTTCAGTGCTACCAGTATAGGGGTTCTTGTAAAGATACTTATTGATTACAATTATCTCTCAAGTAAACCCGGTTCATTGATGCTAACTTCAGCAATATTTGATGATATTGCAGGAATTTTTATGTTATCAATAGTGGTTACAGTTGCTGAATTACAGCATTTGCCCTCTTTTTCACAGATTTTAACTATTTTTGCCAAACTGGCGTTTTTTATGCTGTCTATGGTTGTTCTTGGTTTGAAAATATATCCAAAATTATTTGATTACATCCATAAGATGCATATCAAGGAATCTATTTTTTCGTTTGTAATTATCATTGCATTGTTTTCAGCCTATTTTGCAGAAGCCTTTGAATTGCATGCGGTAATCGGTGCATTTGTTGGTGGAATAATTCTTTCAAGGATACCTATAGCTAAAATAGAGGATGTGCAGAGCAAGGTGAGTGGTTTAAGTTATGGTATATTCACCCCGATTTTTTTTGCTTATATAGGGTTTACTGTAGACCTTTCGGTTTTAGAAACTACCAGTTTGTTTACAATCCTTGTTGTAGTAATGGCACTGCTTGGGAAGTTGGTAGGAGGTTTTATCGGTTCAAAAATAGTGGGATTGGATTCTTCTGATAGCTTGATTTTTGGTATAGGGGTGATGCCCAGAGCGGGTATAGAACTTGTTGTAATAACAGTTGGTAGAAACAGAGGTATTATCGGAGACGAAATATATTCTGCAATTGTTTTGATGGTGATTGTATCTATCATTGTGTCGCCGATGTTGTTAAAATTTGCAATCAATGCAAAGGAAAAATCAGCACTTACTTCATCTTCAAATCCGTGATTATTATAAAAAGGGTGACAACATATAATGTTTATAGAGTGGGTTGCTTATGTCAAAAATGAACAAGATAAAAGGTAAATTTTTTACCGGTTCGAATAATTCCAAAACCGGTGAAGATAAACCATCAATGTCTAACAGATGCCAGAGAATCGGTATAAACGACATTATCAAAAAAGATATAGTAACCTTGTCAGAAGGTGATTTGATAGAGGATATAATCAATATATTTACCAAACATCGTTTCCATACCTACCCGGTTATCAATGATAAAGGTAATCTGACAGGGGTAATTACCCAGAATCTGATTCTTAAAATCATACTGCTTGATATAATGCCCCAGACAGGTCATACAGACCTGGCAGTAAAATCCCTGAGTAATGATGCAAAGGGTATTATGGACCCTCACCCTGTAACGGTGAACCTTGATAGTAATCTATGTGATGTTGCAAAACTGATGGTAAAACACAATGTTAACCAGGTGTTTGCAGTGGACAATGGCAGGTTGGTAGGTATTGTTTCCAAACTGGATGTAATAAATGAAATCTCAAAAATAAGAGGTTAAATTGGATGGATGTTATACTCCAGATTTTTCTTGTTGTTTTATTGGCAAAGATATTTGGAGAATTAAGCATTAGACTGGGTCTGCCAAGTATACTTGGTGGAATCCTTGCAGGCATTGTACTTGGTCCGTTTTTTGCTGATCCAAATGGAGAAATTTTTTTATTTCTTGCAGAACTGGGTGCTATATTACTTTTTTTTACGGCAGCCTATAATGAGGTAAGCATAAGATACATCCAGGCATTGTCAAAATATACGCTTATACCTACATTCACCCATATATTGGTCGCTTTTGTTTGCGGATATACACTGGGTTATATATTCAACCTCGGATTTCTGGAAAACATATTCATAGGCATAGCCTTCAGTTCCACAAGTATAGGTTCAGTAGTAAATATGCTAATTAGCTGTAATTACCTGTCCAAAAACCCCGGACCCCTTGTGTTGTCCTCGGCCATACTGAATAATTTTGTAGGGGTAATCATGTTGGGTCTTATCGTAAGTGTAGCAACCTATCAGCGGTTACCCGGGGGCAAGGAGATTTTAACAATAATCTCGGGAGTTGTTGGATTTTTGGTTATAATGATAGTTCTGGGTTACAAGGTATATCCAGTACTTTTTAAGTACATTCACAGGATGCAGATAAAAGAATCAATATTTGCATTTGTTATTATTATAGCACTGGTGTCTGCATATCTTGCAGAAATACTGGGACTGCATTCTGTGATAGGAGCTTTTATAGGCGGTATATTCCTTTCGGAAATACCGCTTGCAAGAATTGAAGATATACAAAGTAAGGTAAGCGGGATTTCATATGGGGTATTTATACCCATGTTCTATGCTTTTATTGGTATGTCGATAGATTTCAGTATATTACAGACCAATGGATTGTTTACAATTGCTGTTATTGTTCTGGCTCTGTTGGGCAAGTTATTTGGTGGTTATATAGGTTCAAGGATATTAAAGGTCAATTCCTATGACAGTCTGATATTTGGAATTGGTTCAATGCCCAAAGCAGATGTTGAGCTTGTGGTCATATCTATTGGTTTGAGTATGGGTGTGATAGGTAATGCCTCTTATTCCGCTATTGTTTTAATGGTTGCTATATCGGTTGTAGTATCACCTCTGCTGTTAAAATACGCAATACAAGCCAAAGAAGGAGCAAATATTGGATGTAGGGGTCTATAACTATAAAACTACTGGCGATTGATTTTTAAATTCTGCTGTTTTTTATAAACTTGGATAAACAATGGAAAAAAAGCATGTAGAAAGATTTCTTGAATTTCTTATTGTAGGAATCGGGATGGGTGTGGTAGAAGACCTTTTGGCTGTTAAAATAGCGACAGGTGTTATGATAGACCTTGAAGTTATTTTGATTGTCACTTTAATAGCAATACCATTTGCCGCTTTTTCTGAACTTATTGTTGACAGAGAGGATTTCAAGTTTTTAAAAAGGAACAACAAATGATACATTTTAATTTTATCTATGGAAGATTATACCTGTGTGATCCAGTAGTTTGCAAAATCTTAGTTTCAGTAAGTCCGTTATAACAAACGCTACAAAAGCATAAATCCAGATGAAAACGGCAAACTGCCATGCGAGGGGTGTAACAAAGACACCGAAAACAACAATCAATGTTGCAGCAATTTTTGTAAGTATGGCTGTTGAAAAGAGGAGAGCGCTTGGTCTGATAGACCAGAAAAGTCCGCGCTGGGTCGAGCCAAAAATATGGTCATGTGACCGGTAACGGCAAGTTTCAAAAAAAATAAACAATTGTATAGTATCCTTTTTCATTGAATTTTTGTTATCCCCCACCAGTGAACAAAACATATGAAGTTACATTTGCAGCATTATTATTTTTGTAGTTTATATTATAAAAATTGTAGTTACTGCAATGTAAAACAAAGGAGAAATAAAAAGGAAGTTACTGGCTTTTGGCTTTTGCCACTTCATAGGGACGTGAAAACTTCGATTCTACTTCTTCCCGGTGCAGGGTGTTGTAGGTACAGAAGGGAATGGCTCTGCCATCAGGTGTAGCGTAGTGAACTCCGCATCTCTGAATCCTTTCAATATCAAAGTTGTAGTTATCCTGGAAATGCATACATCCAAGGAACAACGTATTTCTGTGGAATTCCTTTGTGGCTTCACTGGCACCTCTGACAAGGACATTGACAATCAATTTGGTGACATTGACAGAACTTGGGCTTTTATCCGAATCTATGAAACTTGGAACTCTTCTAGCTACTTTGGCAAGAGCTCGTACTTTGGCGCTTTTGTTTGCCCCTCTCTCATAAAATTCATCTGTCACTTCATCTAAAAAGTTCATCAATCCTTTTACGTCTATGAAATTTGTAATTGGTATGAATTTACCATCTTCTACATATACGTAGGTACCTGCTCCACAATGCTGATGACAGGTCAATGCAGGGATATTTTCGTTACGTATGGCAGCTATGAATCTTGAAACCGGAACTACAAATGGTACGGGATACCATGAATCCTTAGGAATTTCACCATCTGTCTGTTCTTCAGTGAGTTTAAATAGGTCGGGTATAGTGATTCGTTTCTGTTCTCGTTCTTCCCGGTTAATACGCCCTGTGAATGATATTGGCTGGAAATTGATACCCTTGATAACATCCAGATTTTGAGATGCAAACCGTATCATATCGCCTATCTGGTGGTCGTTAACACCTTTTGCAAGGGTTGGAACAAGAGTTATGCTTTTGATACCTACTTCACGGCAATTTTCTACTACCTGCTGTTTCATAGGGAGTGCGTTAAATCCTCTTACCATTTTATAGGGTTCTTCTGTTACACCATCAAACTGAAGATAAAGGGTATGAAGACCTGCTTCTTTGAGTTTTCTGGTAAATTCCACATCCTTTGCCAGCCTTATCCCATTGGTTGCAATCTGTATCTGTATGAATCCCATGTCCCTTGCCATAGCGATAATATCTGGAAGATCATCGCGTACAGTGGGCTCTCCACCTGAGAACTGAACAGCATAACATGGTGTCGGTTCTTCGTTCCGAAGCATCTGGAGCATATCGCGGATTTGTTCAAAGGATGGTTCGTAAATATAACCCCTTTCTTTTGCGTTTGCAAAACAGATTGGACAGTTGAGATTACACCGGTTTGTAAGGTCGATATTCGCCAGTATTGTGTTGGTCTTATGTGTAGAACAGAGTCCACAATCCTGAGGGCATTGATAACCCTCTGTGGTCATCGGATTGGTTACCCCTTCACCAACCCTGTTAACATTATCAAATTTTTTGTATAATTCCGCATCCGACCAGTAAACATCTTTAAAATATCCATGCTCATCGCATTCTTTATCAATCATTATTTTGCCGTCTTCTTCGTATATGGCGGCATCTATTAAATCACAGCATTCTGGACAAAGTGACTTTGTATGCTTCATGTAAGTATCTCCTGTAGTCTAAATATTCTTATTTTATTTGAAGTTTTTTTGTTTTTTATATTACCAAAGGAATAAAATTGTTAATGTGATAATATTAGATAGTCATGTAGGTTTTATATAAGTATTTGAAAGTTTTTATGTTAGAATTTTAACAATATAAATACATTGGATAGGATATAGTTGTCCAAAACATATTAATCATTTAGTAACTTCAATAAAATAATAATGACCGATAAGCAAAACATAGCAGTTTTTGAACCCTATACACTATCACAGGAAAACCTTGACAAAGTACATGCTGTCATGTCCGAAGATGTAGATGATATGGTTTATCTTTTTAAAGTGCTTTCAGACCCTATAAGGCTTAAAATCCTCAGGGCGCTTGAAACACAGGAGTTGTGTGTATGCGTTCTGGTAGAACTTACCGATTATAAATATTCGGCACTTTCCTATCATTTAAAATTGTTAAAGGATGAAAACCTTGTGGAGTCAAGGCGTGACAAAAGTTATCAAATATACTATCTGACAGGTTTTGGATACAGTTTATTAAAGTCTATAGATAAAGAATTCAAAAGTGTATAAACCTATAGATTATACATCTTCTGAAGGTTTGGCGGTGTTAAGTTTTGAATATTTAACACCTTTTAAAGCCATCACTTTTTCTCCAAAATCCTTGAAATTGGCACCATCGCCATCCAGTATTATCACTTCAAGACAATTGTCTTGGTCAAGGTGGATATGTACCGATGACTGTATAATCTCAGCATGTTCATGCTGTATCTCGGTAAGAGTGTTTGAAAGGCCGCGTTTGGTATGGTCATACATCAGTGTAAGTGTTCCAACACGTCTGCCTTTAATATCACTCATCCACTCATGTCTAACGATGTAGTTTCTGATAGCATCCCTTATTCCTTCTGAACGTGAAGAATAGCCTCTTTTTTCTATGATTTCATCGAATTTTTCCAGCAGGTTTTCAGGCAATGATACTCCGATTCTCATAAGGTCTTGGTCCATTAAATCACCTATGGTTTGATTAAATGATTATATTTGTTTTATTTTTTATGCAACATTTGGTTAATATATTATGAATAAATAACATTAAAACAGTTCAGGTTGGGTAATGGATGTATTCACTGTGATACTTTTATAAATAGTGATATATATTTGGGTATTAATTAGAATCCAATAAGGTGTCAGAAAATGGATAAGAAAGAATTATTGTATTCAGGAAAAGCAAAAAGTATCTACAAAACCGATGATGAAAACAAACTTGTTGTAGAGTTCAGGGACAGCCTTACAGCATTTGATGGAAGTAAGAAAAGTGAAGCTAAAAACAAGGGTTATTACAACGCTCAAATATCAAGAAAGGTCTTTGAAATGCTTGAATCAAATGACATAAAAACCCATTATATAGATATGATTTCTGACACTGAAATGCTTGTAGAATCCGTAGAAATCGTGCCTATAGAAGTTATTGTAAGAAATATAGCGGCAGGTTCAATAACGAAAAAATACCCAATGGAAAAAGGAACTCGTTTTAAAAATCCCATTCTTGTACTGGATTACAAGAGCGATGAATATAGTGACCCGATGATTAATGAAGATATTGCAGTAGCACTTGGAATCACAGATTATGAAGAAATTGAAAAACTCCGCTCTCTTGCACTCAAGATAAATGAGTTACTGGTTGATTACCTTGATAAAAGCAATCTACTTCTGCCGGATTTCAAACTTGAATTTGGTAGAAAGGATGGAGAGTTGCTTCTTGCTGATGAAATATCCTGTGATACCTGTAGATTATGGGATAAAGAAACAGAAGAATCAATGGACAAAGACGTCTTCAGGTATGATAAGGGAGACCTTTCCAAAGTTTATGAAGAGGTGGCAAGACGGATAATCCCTGAAATCTTTAATTAATTTTATTTTTTAAAATAGAAAATCATCAAGGGTTTTTTGGGTACAGACATCTGAAAGTAATTTCATCTGATTTCTCCAATCTGAATATGGTGTCTTTATTCGGGTTGATATATCCGAAAGGGCAGTTTCTATTGATTCAAATGTTTTAGGAGTATTCTGGAGTGCCTGACGCACACCTTCTCTTACCACCCAGACTCCAAGAGGTGCCCAGTAGTCAGGTCGGATTTCACGAATAATAAATATCGATGCCTGTCTTTTTATATTTAAAAGATATTCCAGTGCACCCAGACGGGCTGCATAATATCCACCTGACAGAGGGGAATATTTACTTTTACCATTAAACCCTTCAAAATCCGCACCTATCCATGTGGAATCACCCGACCATACTGATTTTGGGAGCCAGATTTCAACCAGTTCAAAAGAATAGTTCTTTGGAACATACAGGATTTCAAAATGGTTTCCAAATATTCCACCACTAAACAGTGTAATTTCATCTATCTGTGGATAATCGATTATATTGTTGATGATATCTTTACCTGCCATATCATCAACAGCAGTAATCGACCATCTGGTCGGAACCAGACATCTGTCTTTTCCAAGTAATCCTATGGATAACAGACGTGTTATATGTTCTGTAGATATGTTTTTATTGATAAGTTCTGAAACACTGTCTTTTGCCAGTGCATCAGTATCGTATACAAGGTAATCCACTTTTTTGGGTACATTAGGGTTTTCGGTGATCTCAAAGTTTTTTAGTGTGGCTGATGGTCCAGTGGGTGTAAGTACACTATCAAACCTGAGGTTGTTTTCAATTGTTTTGCTGTACCAAGCTTCTGTATCAACAGGATTTGTGGATAAAGCCAGTTCCTGTGATTTTAAAATAAGATTGTTATCAGATAAAGCATCTTTAATATTTATATTTGTATTCGACCTGACCAGCCGGGAACGCATGGATATAATATCCTGGATATCCATCCCGAGCCATTCATCGGGTAAATCCATTACAGCGGATTCATCACCAGTTGTCTCAGGCGGTATCATGGGGCCTGCAGAAACATCTGGATAACCGTGTCTTCCTACAAATACTGCAGGTGGAGATGCACCAAACACTGAATCATTTTTGGGTATTTTTGAACTTAATGATTCTATTGATGCAAATCTTTCAAGTATTGGACATCTGGGACGTCCGCATAATTTTTTCCCTTTACATTCTATACATCTGTTGCTGGATTTCAATGTCAATCCTGGTCATCTTCAATTTCATCACACAGGATGCAATAACCGGCTTCAGGTGCGTTTTTGTATAGCCATCCTGATTTTTGCACGAGTCTACATACACGGCACATACCTTTTGATTTTTCCTTAACAGTAAGTCCATCTATAAGTTGGGATGCAAATTTGCTTATTTCATCGTTAGTAGCTTTTGAAAATCCAACCTCTGCACCGCGTTTAAGACTTACATACTGTGAAACTGCAGCACGTGAAAGTCCCAATATGTCTGCAATTTCGTTTTGAGTGCATCCATATTCAAACATCATTACACGTACAAGTTCCGCCCTTATAGATGGCAGGACTTTTTGTACCATGATTTCGCATGGAGGTTTCATTGTCTTATCTATCCTTTTTTCTAATAATATGCTTGAGAAATCCAACTTAAAAATAAATTTTTAAAATCAGGTGTTAACCTTTTAACTCATTTTATCAAACAATCAAGTAATTTATTACATTGTTATGAGCTATACCCCTTGAGCCCCAATTAATCTTTTATCTGGTCTGGAGAGAATCCTTTTGCAACCAGTACATCCTTCATTCGAGACCTGTGGTTTCCCTGTAATTCAATAGCATTTCCTCTTACAGTACCACCACATGCAAATTTGGATTTGAGGTACGTAGCAAGTTCGTTCAGATCTATTTCATTTGCATCTAAGCCTTCTACAATGGTCACTTCTTTACCATATCTTCTTCTATTGACTTTAACTGTAATCCTTTGCTGTTCTTTTGCTACTTCTTCGCATATGCAAAGTTCTTTAGGTAGTCCACAAACTGAACACATTTCCGAACTCATTTTTCTGGTTTTTCCTCCGCTTTTATATTAAGGTATTTGCAAATTTTAATTTACAAAGTTTTATATGAGTTTGTATATTTATATAAATAGCAAATAAGAGTAAACAAATATGATATTAAAATCTAATGGTAATACAGTTGCATCAGATGTGGAATTTGCAACAACATTTTTTTCACAATCAAAAGGCTTAATGTTTAAAAAAAATGTACCTAATGATTATGCTCTTGTTTTTGTATTCGACAAACCCATAAAGACATCAGTTCATATGCTTTTTGTAAGATTTCCCATTGATGTACTGTTTCTTGATGATAGTAAAAGAATAATTAAAGCAACAACTCTTAAACCATGGCTGGGGACGTCCTCATCTGAAAAGATAGTTAAATATATAATCGAAATGAAACAGCACAAAATATCAGAACATGGTCTTGTCGAGGGTGAACAGCTCTTTTTTGATGTGCCATGATTGTAATATATGTATATTCATCAATAATTGTTAACTTAAAGTAACCTTTATTTAATTGGATAATATGTCCATGATACAAATAACTGGTAAGAGGCTTTTTAATGTTACCTGAAAATGACCTTAAAATAATAACTGAAAAAATGGGAAG
Source organism: Methanohalobium evestigatum Z-7303 (assembly GCF_000196655.1). GTDB lineage: Archaea > Halobacteriota > Methanosarcinia > Methanosarcinales > Methanosarcinaceae > Methanohalobium > Methanohalobium evestigatum. Next base: position 2,155,798 of record NC_014253.1, read on the forward strand.
GAAACCGAATCTGGTTGAACAGGGTTGTTTTTTAAATCTCTGGAGTGAGCACTGTTCCTATCGCTCAAGTGCACCTTTGCTAAAGACATTTACATCCACTGGTGAAAAGGTCGTAATTGGACCTGGAGATGATGCAGCGATTATCCAGTTCGATGATGAATGGGTGCTTGCTCTTGGAATGGAAAGTCACAACCATCCATCATATGTAGATCCTTATAATGGAGCTGCCACCGGTGTAGGTGGTATAGTACGTGATATTCTTTCGATGGGAGCACGTCCGATTGCTCTTATGGACCCGCTTTATTTCGGTCCGCTAAATAATTCTAAAAATCTCTATTTATTTGAACATATCATAGAGGGTATAGCAGGCTACGGCAATTGTATCGGTGTGCCGGTTGTAAGAGGTGAGGCATTCTTTGACGATTCATACAGCGGTAACCCTCTGGTAAACGTAGTCTGTATTGGTCTTGCACATAAAGAAAATCTCATAACTGCAAAAGCAGAAAAAGCCGGCAACAAACTTGTATTGATGGGTGCTACAACAGGTCGTGATGGCCTTGGAGGGGCTTCATTTGCATCCAGAGACCTCTCAGAGGAAGCAGAATCTGAAGAACGTCCAAGTATTCAGATAGGTGATCCTTTTACAGAGAAATTATTAATTGAGGCAACACTTGAAGGAATTGATAAGGGATATGTCAAATCATGCAGAGACCTCGGAGCTGCAGGTATTGTGGGAGCCAGTTCTGAAATGGCATCAAAAGGTAATCTTGGGGCATATATGTACCTTGATAATGTGGTGCTTCGAGAATCAGGTATGAAACCTTTTGAAATTCTTATAGCCGAATCTCAGGAACGTATACTTCTGGAAGTAGAACCAGAAAATGTGGATTATATGCTTGATGTAGCGGAAAAATATGAATTAAGCGCCAGTGTAATTGGTGAGTTGAAAAACGACCAAAAATATACAGCCGAATTTGGTGATGAAATTGTTGCAGATATGCCAGTAAAACTTTTAACAGAAGGCTGTCCTACTTTTGAAAGACCTGCAACTCCACCATCATCACAAAATATTGGAGCAAAACCTGAATTCCCTTATGACTTAAAAACAACTGTACTTGATGTGGTTTCTTCTTATAATACAACATCAAAAGACTGGATATACAGCCAATACGACCATGAAGTCCAGATAAGGACGGCTGTAAATCCAGGAGATGATTCAGGAGTTCTAAGAATTTCAGGAAATAAAGGATTGGTAGTATCCTGTGGATGCAACCCCAGACACACATTGCTTGACCCCTATAAAGGAGGCAGAGGCACAGTTTTTGAAAACGCTATGAACCTGGCAGTTAAAGGCGGAAAAGCAATTGCAATGGTGGATTGCCTCAATTTTGGAAATCCTGAAAAGAGTGATATATACTGGCAGTTCAAACAGGCAATTCTTGGTCTTGGTGATTGTGCGCGTGAACTTTCAATACCTGTAGTAGGTGGTAATGTATCCCTTTATAATGAAAGTGAAGAACGTGGAACAGCAATAGCACCAACGCCTTCAATCGGTCTTATAGGAATTACCGATGATGTAGCACAGGTACCTCCTTCGTATTTTGTCAATGAAGGTGAGACAATAATACTTGTAGGAGAAACCCACGATGAACTTGGTGGTTCAGAATATTACAACCGCATCGGCTACCGTACACATGGCAATACTCCTGATGTTCCTGACAATGCTGAATCCATACTGGATGGAGTAAGAAAAGCAGTCATTAGCAGCAAAGTAAGTTCTGCTCATGATGTATCACAGGGTGGACTTGTAGTGGCATTATGTGAAATGTGTGATAGAATTGGGGCAGATGTAAATCTAAACTCTGTGGGCGCTGGTCTACGAACAGATGAGATACTGTTCTCAGAGTCACATGCAAGAGCCATAATTTCCACTTCAGAACCTGTATATGTCAGACAAATGCTTGCGGATATACAGCACGTGATAATTGGCAGTACTGGTGGACAAATGCTGGATATTACCCATAATGATCAGGAAATTGTACTGACACTGGATGAAATATCAAATTCAAGAAGCAGTTTGAAAAGGTTGATGACAGAATGACTGATATTCAGTCATTTATTTTCAACTCTTACAAAGATATAATCCGCCATTTCCTTATCCACAGCATACCTTGTCTGGTCAAGGTCAAACACATATGACGGGTATGACTGTACCAGAGTAACTGGCATCCCGGGAAGGATGCCCATAGACATCAATTTCTGTAATTTTTCATTGTCCTGTATTTCAAAGTATGCGATTTTACCCTTTTGATTGAGTTTCAATTCAGAAAGCGGTTGGACGATACTGCTAACTTCCTTTTCCCCTTTCTTACAGCATTCACCTTTTGGAATAGGGTTTCCATGAGGACAGGTTCTTGGATGTCCAAGCAGTACGCAAACCTTGTCATCGACACCGTCATGTAATATATGTTCGAATTCACATGCGGATTTATGGACGCCCTCTTTTTTATCCAGTACATCCACAAGCAATCTTTCAGCAAGTCGGTGACGCCTCACAACATTTTTCGCATTGAAATAACCCTCATGTTTGAGAGTAATTTTTGAATCCGAATTTAAATCAATGTTATCCATATCCAGTAGTTCCAGAACTTCTGGTGATTCTTTGTCAAGGTTCAATGATTCAAGTTCTATAAAATTCTGCCCGCGTTCCTGTGAACATATCCATAGTTTTTCCAGTATCTCTTCAGCATTTTCACTTATTTCCATTTAAACATCCCTCGCAATTTCTTAATCAGTTTTGTTTCGGGAACAATTTCATAACCACAATTTGGACACCGCTGCATATTGCAGGAATGCAGTTTTCCACAGCCTGAACACTGGTTTTTGTCCGGTTCAGTAAATTCATACCCACATAGAGGACATTTCATAGTGTAACTCCGAGAATATTCATTATATAATTGACAACAAATCCTACAAAGAAGGCAAACGGGAATATGAAGGCTGCCATTGAAAGCGCTATCTTTAATCCTCTCTCTTTAAGTGTCATCATAAACTGGGCTATACAAGGCATAAACAGGGTAAGTGTAACCGCTGCAACAAGCATGTCCACCCCATTCATCACTCCGGTTTTGTTTAGTTCATACAATCCGGCTGCTCCAAAATCACGTCTGAAAAATCCCAGTAAAAATACATCGGCAGCTTCAGAAGGGAGCCCTATCCATTGGGTAGGGTATTTTAACAGTTCGATAAGCAGTCCAAATATTCCGGTGATTTTGCCCAACCATATAAGTATACTTGCAATTATAAATAGTGGCATCACCTCAAGGAAATACCACTGCATCCGCGAATATGTTTTAATAAGTACGTTGGATAGTTTTGGTACTTTAAGAGAGGGTATTTCCAGAAAGAAACTCGGTTTTTCACCGGGTAAAACCTTTGCAGCAATGTAGCCTATAAACAAAAATTCCAGAATCATCACTACAACCCATAATAAAAGAGCTGATGGTTTTGCAGACATTATGCCAAGTATCACACCAAGCTGTGCAGAACAGGGTATGGCGAGTGATAATAGCAGTGTCGTTAATATTTTCTCGCGCGGTTTTTCAAGGGTACGGGTAACCATGGTAGCCATCGTGCCGCATCCGAATCCCAGTACCAGTGGTATTACGGCTCTGCCACTAAGACCTATCTTTTTAAACACCCGATCTATTAGCATGGCAAGTCTTGGTAGATATCCTGAATCTTCAATTATTGAAAATACAAAGAAAAATGCTCCAACAATTGGAAGTATCAATGCGATAGCATATGTTAAAGCCAGATTAACAATTCCATAATCTCCAACAATAAGGCTCTGTATCAGGGGATATGGAACCAGTGAATTGAAGTTTTGTGTAATCCATGGAATTAGGTGTTCTCCAAACACCACTCCTTCAAGGAAATCCACTACAGTCCCTGCTGCAAAAACACCTACAAACTGATAAAATCCGAAATACAGTACCAACAACAATATAGGAATTCCTGTAAGCGGATTTGAAACCAGATGGTCTAAACGTTTTTTCAGATTTGGGTAGTTGTCTTCGTATTTTTCGGACTCTGTAGCTTTTGAATTGTTATATAGATACGGCTCTTTTATCTTCGTTACAGAATTTACTATCCTGTTTGTAAGCTGTTGTCGTTCAACAGTCATTACATAATTGGTAGGAGTATTGAATTTGTTTTCTGTATTTGAAACTATATCTTTGATAGCGTCAACATCTTCGCCTTTTTCCTGTATCCTTTCAAAAGCTACTTGGTCTCTTTGTAAAAGTAACTGGGAGATGGACCTTTTGGATACTTCGTAGTTTTCTTTAAGGTTAGATTCGATATCTTTGATTGCATTTTCGATATCATCATTGTATTTGATTGTAAAATCCTGTGGATTTGAACTGTATTCGGATATTGTTTTTTTGAGTTCTTCAATTCCCTCGCCTTTGTTTGAAACAGCAGGTATAACTGGTATTTTTAGCATCTGCTCAAGTTTTTGTATATCTATTCGAATACCACGTTCTGCGGCTTCATCCATCATGTTAAGTACCAGAATAAGCGGCTTACCCGCTTCAATTAATTGCAATGTGTGAGGAAGCATTCTCCTCAGGTTCTTGGCATCAATAACATGTAGGTAGATGGAAGCTTTTTCAAAAAACAGTCTCTGGGCTACTCTTTCCTCTTCAGTAATAGGTAGCAAGGAATAACTTCCAGGAGTATCTATGATTTCATATTTTTTATTGCCTATAACCCCGTCACCTTTGCTTATTTCTACAGTTGTACCGGGATAGTTGGAAGCAATTGCATAACTATCAGAAAGAGCATTGAAAATAACACTTTTTCCTACATTCGGGCTGCCAACAAGTACTATTCTGTCAGAACTACAGGATACATTATCAGGTGTACTGCAACATGTTTGAGATTTTGTATTTAAAAGGGATTTCATAGATCATCTCTACTTGTTTTTGGCGTGGTTAATTATATTCGTTAATCCTAAAATTATATGATGTTACGTAAATACATAATGGTATATAAGTTTTTGGTTTGGTTAATGTTTCAGGTGGCAAAAATAATCCGTTGTTATCAGAAAAAAGGAAGATTAGAGGAAAGGTAATAAGAGGGAATTATTCGCTTTCTTTTTTTGCATCTTTATAGAGTTCATTCATATTGATGGGGATGGGATTGTTTGCTATCAGTCTGGCAAAATATACAAGGTTGTAAACCATGAAACGAATTGTTTTGTTGGTGTAAAGGTGCTTTTCGCCTCCTGCTTCTATGTAACTTGGTCCGGGACCTGCAGGACCCACCCAGTATGAATCAACATTTGGAGGTACAGTACATCCCAGATGGGTTAAATTGAACAATGTATTGGCAGCGACATTATGTGCACCATCTTCATTACCTGTGATAATTACTCCGGCAACTTTTCCGTATAATGGGAACTGACCTGTTTCAGGATCAGTCTCCATATATGTTCCATCCAGTCGTTCTATAACTTTTTGTAACAATGATGACCTTGTGCCAAACCATATTGGTGAACCCATAATCAGAATATCGGATTCTTTGATTTTTTTTAGTATATCGGGCCATTCATCTCCTTCACCTTCATACGAGGTGACTCCGACAGGTATATTGTAATCTGCTATTCTGATTACTTCTGTTTCAACTTCCTGTTCTTCAAACAATTTGACAGCTTTGTCAATCAGGGCTCTTGTATTTGAAACTTCAGGAGACTTTTTTAGGGTGCAATTCAAAAATAATGCTTTAAGTGTCATAATCAATACATTGGGTATATTGATTTATATAACTTTTTAAAGCCTTTAACCTAATATTCAGGATGATGTAAAAAAGCTAAACGGGGCTGGATTTAGATTTAACCAGCCCGGAAGTTAATTAAAAATTTATTGTGATACTTTTTCAGCAAAAGCAAATTTTCTCAAAACTTTTGTAATTTTTATATTTTCGGTATCTCCGACCTGTGTATCAGGAACGAATATGACAAAACCTTCAACTCTGGCAATGCCATCGCCTTCTCTGGCAATATCTTCAATTGTTACTTCATATTCTTCTCCAGCTTCGACTGGAGCGGTAGATTCAGTCTCATTATTATACAAAATAATACACGTCCTTAAGTACTTAGTTCAAAAATTAGGTCTGTAAACTTTCAGGAAAAGAAATAGTTTATTTTTCAACCTAAACAGTAACTTTAACTAAATTAGTTTCCAAACCTTTTAATGATAAATAATCAAAATGATATATAAAGTTGATGGGTTTGAAATAGTTTATATGTCTTTTATATTAGTTTTTGCAGTTTCTTCTGCGGTGCGGATAACATCTTTTACAGCAATACCTGTATAATCTGCAATTTTTTTGCAGTCATCGTATTCTGCAGATATATTTAATAATGAACCATTTGTATCTCTGGCGATTTTTATAGATACATTGTGGTATTCATTATTAATTTTGATTTTTAAATTTTTAATGTAGCGTTTTGCGGTTAATCGATGTCTGACAGGAACAACTCTTACACCAAGTGAACCGGTTTCTGTGATAATTTTTCTCGCAAGTTTTGATGTGTCGATGGGTTCTGATACAACATGAATCATATTTCCCGGTCTGCCTTTTTTCATAGTGGCGGGCGTGATGGTAACGTCCTTTGCACCTGATGAAAGAAGTTCATCTACAAGATTTCCAAGAACTTGCCCAGTAACATCATCTACATTCGTTTCAAGCACCTCAACTGAATCCTGTATCAGTGCATCATCGATTTCTGATATGGATGTTCGTAACACATTCGGCTGTTTATCAATATCCATGTCACCTGATCCATATCCTATTTGTTTTATTTTTGATTGGGGATAAGAGTCAACCGGTTGGGAGAAATGGGAAAGTATTGCAGCACCTGTTGGTGTCAATAGTTCATTTGAAATATTTCCTTGCTGGAATACCATACTACCGGTTTTTAATATTTCAAGGGTTGCAGGAACTGGTACAGGCAGTATTCCATGTTCTGATTTTACAAAACCTCCTCCTGTTGTGATGGGTGTGCAGTAGATTTTATCAAAATTGAACTCATGTATTGCAGTACACGCACCAACCACATCGGCTATTGCATCCATCTGCCCTATTTCATGGAAATGTAAATCTTCAAGGTATTGATTATGAATGCTGGATTCTGCATCAGCCATTATTGAAAATATGTCCAATGCATCATTTTTAATGTTTTCAGGAAGATGTGAAGATTTTATGATATCAATGATTTCATAGTATGTCTTTGAATGTTCATGCTCCTTTCTGGTAACAACATCAACATTTATTGAACTGATACCGTGTTTTTTGGTATGATTCACAGATACTGAGACATCAGCAACTGATTCCATTGTTTCTTTAATTATGGACTGGTCAGCTCCCAGACCTATAAGGCTTGCTATTATCATATCACCAGAAGCACCAGAAAAAGGCTCAAATACTAATGCTTGCATCTAAAAATCACTAAAAGTAGTAAATTTTAAAACCATATAGTTTTTATGCATTGAAATAAAATATCCATGTGTTTATATAACTATAACTAAATCATTTTAAGGATGACTTTGATGGACGAAGTACAGAGAAAGGTCGAAAAAGCACACCCAAACGATTTTGGACGAGGAATTATCCGTCTTGATCCAAATACACTTTTGGAACTACAGTTATCACCTGGCGATATTGTGGAAATCACTGGGCAAAAAAGAACCGCTGCAAAAGTATGGAGAGCCGACCGTCAGGACTGGGAACAGGGATTTATCAGGATTGATGGTTTCATCAGGCAGAATGCAGGTGTAAGTATAGGTGAGCGGGTATCCCTGAAAAAAATAGAAGCAAAACCCGCAGAAAAAGTAGTACTTGCCCCACCTGAAGGCATGATGATGGAATTTGGGGATAATACAAGTGACATTATAAAACGCAATATTCTCAAACGACCTATTGTTCAGGATGATGTAATACCTATTATCAGTTCAATGAACCAGCCCATGTCTGGACCAGTTGCTGGTGGGCAGGCAATACCACTTATTGTGGTTGAAACCGAACCCGAGGATTCAATTCTTATCATAGATGAAACAACAGAAATCGAATTAAGTCAAAAACCTGCAAGAGGTTATGCAAACGCTGCAAAGGGAATCAAATATGAAGACATAGGTGGTCTTGGAAGTGAAATTCAGCGTGTCCGTGAAATGATAGAGCTTCCTCTTAAAAACAATGAATTGTTCAAGAGATTAAATATTGAGCCTCCAAAAGGAGTCATAATGCATGGTCCTTCTGGTACGGGTAAAACTTTGATAGCAAAAGCGGTTGCAAATGAATCCCGTGCAAATTTCCTCTATATCGCTGGACCTGAAATAATGGGTAAATACTACGGTGAAAGTGAGGAACGTATTCGCAAAATCTTTGAAGAGGCTTCAGAAAATGCTCCATCGATTATATTTATCGATGAAATCGATTCCATTGCACCAAAACGTGAAAACGTAACAGGTGAAGTGGAACGCAGAGTGGTTTCTCAGCTTTTGACAATGATGGATGGACTCGAGGAACGTGGTCAGGTAGTAGTAATTGGCGCTACAAACAGAGTGGATTCTCTTGACCCTGCACTTCGCCGACCCGGAAGATTTGATAGAGAAGTAGAAATAGGTGTTCCGGACACTGATGCCAGACACGAAATACTTCAAATTCATACCAGAGGTATGCCGATAACCGAAGAAGTACAACTTGATTATCTGGCAAAAAATACACAGGGTTTTGTGGGAGCAGACCTGAAAGCACTTGTCCAGGAAGCAGCGATGTGTTCTCTCCAAAGATTTTTACCACATCTTAATCTGGATGAAGAGATACCTCAGGAAACACTGGAAGAAATTGTGGTAACAACCGAGGATTTTGAGAATGCCCTTGTTGAGATTGAACCATCTGCTCTCAGAGAGGTACTGGTAGAAATTCCGTCAGTTAAATGGTCAGACATAGGAGGTCTTGAAAATGTTAAACAGGAAATTATTGAAGCGGTAGAGTGGCCTCTGAAACGACCAGAAAAATTTGAACAGATGGGAATTAAACCACCAAAAGGATTGTTGCTCTTTGGTCCGCCCGGGACTGGTAAAACTCTTGTAGCACAGGCGGTTGCAAATGAATCCAACGTGAATTTTATAAGTGTTAAAGGACCACAAATACTGCATAAATGGGTCGGAGAATCCGAAAAAGCTATCAGAGATACTTTTAAAAAAGCCAAACAAGTAGCACCCTGTGTAATATTCTTTGATGAACTCGATTCTATATCTTCCACGCGCAGTGGTATGACAGAAGATGGAAGGACATCTGAAAAGGTGTTGAACCAATTACTTACTGAAATGGACGGCCTGGAACCTTTGAATGATGTGATTGTGATAGCAGCAACCAATCGTCCTGAAATAATAGACCCTGCACTTCTGCGTTCCGGAAGATTTGACAGGCTTGTACTTGTCAGCCAATCCAGTAAAGAAGGTAGAGAAAATATCTTCAAAATACATACCAAGAATACACCGCTTGCAGATGATGTCAGCATCAGTGAACTTGCAGAGATGACAGATGGATATATTGGAGCTGATATAGAATCAGTCTGCAGAGAAGCCGTTATGCTTTCATTAAGGGACAATTTTGAAGCAGACAAAGTGGAATTGAAATACTTCAAAGAAGCAATTAAAAAGGTCAGACCAACTGTGACCAAAGAAATGGTTGACTATTACGAAAAGATAAAAGAACAATTCAAAGGCGGTATGAAGAAAGCAGAAACCAGTTCTTATACCGGATATCTATGAAAAACAATTAACCGGCAGGGATAATGATGGCAAAAGTATTTGCAAAAAATCTGTCCAGCAAACAGGTAATGACAACCGATGGAACTGAACTTGGAACACTTTATAATATAACAATGGACCTTGATACCAGTGAACTGGTAGACCTTATGATAAAGCCAGATATGAATGTAGACACGTCAGATTTCCAAAAAGATGACCAGTACATACTTCTACCCTTTGAATCAGTTCGTGCGATAAAGGACTACATTGTTGTAGACAAAAAGATTGCAAAAGGGATGCAATCTGCTGAATAAATAATTTTACTGGTTGAGGTTTACAAACAGGTATCATTCCAGTCGCAGGAATAAAGACGCTCTATTGCCTCAACCACTCCTTCTCCATAGGATGCATCTGTGACAATATCAGCAATTGATCTTGTTTTCTGATCACTATTTGCCACAGCAATTCCAATACCTGCGAATTCTATCATTTCAAGATCGTTTTCTGAGTCTCCGATAGCAACAAATTCTTTAGGGTTTAGACCCATGAGTTCTGCGATTTTGACAAGTCCAGTACCTTTATTCATTGTGTTGCTTTTTATGTGGACCGCGTATCCTGTGTCAATCAGGTCTACATTATACTTTCCGGATTTAATCACATTTTTTGCGTATTCAAGGTCAAAGTTCCTTCTCAAAGCGATTTCAGTTTTTCTGTATTCAGGATCAAGTTTTGTAAGTGGTATATATTCAGATAAAAAACTGAAAGCTTTTCTGCATTCTTTAATATCTCCCATAATGTAGGGATTGGTATCAAAACCCTCTGAAACCACCCCTCCATTTTCAGCTATTACATAACCACTCAAGCCTATAAGTTTAGATGCTGCATGTGAAAAACAGAGTATGTTTCCGGTTGCCAACACGACCGGTATCCCTGATTCATCATTTAGCCTATACAGCATTTCTGCAGCTTTCAGGTTAAGCCGTCTGTTTTGATGAGTTATCGTACCATCAATATCTGCTACAAGGGCTTTATATTTCATATACTATTATCTCACCAAATGAATTAAAAAGTATCATGGGTTGGTAAGACCCAGTGGTGTGACCGAAATTATGGATTCGCCATCCGGAAGATTTGGAGAATCGACCAGTCTTACAATTCTTTTGTCACCCTTTGATTTTCTTAGATACATTCTGAAAGTGGCAGTATGCCCGATAATGTGTCCTCCTATTGGTTTGGTTGGGTCTCCAAAGAATGCGTCTGGTTTTGACATAACCTGATTGGTGACTATAATCACTGCGTTATACAGGTCAGAAAATCGTTGCAGTGCATGTAGGTGTTTGTTTAGTTTTTGCTGTCTGTCTGCAAGGGTTCCACGTCCGATGTATTCCGCCCTGAAATGTGCGGTCAGTGAATCAACAATCAGAAGTCTGACGGGTTGTTCCCAGTTTTTGGATTCTTCTGCAAGTTCCATGGCAGAATCCATCAGAAGAATCTGGTGATTGGAGTTGTAGGCTCTTGCCACATGGATATTTTTAAGGAACTCTTCCGGGTCATAATCAATATTGTGATGTTCTGAAGCTCCCTGAACCATCTGTTTGATTCTTTCAGGTCTGAATGTATTTTCTGTATCGATAAAAATCACAGAGCCATTGAGCCCTCCCTGTTCATTCGGAAGCTGTACATTAACAGCAAGTTGATGTGCAATCTGGGTTTTCCCTGAACCAAATTCTCCGTATAATTCGGTAATTGATTGGGTATCTATACCACCTTCCATCATCTCATCAAATTCGGAACATCCGGTTGATAACTTCCCTACCTGTTTTCTTCTCTCCATTACCAGATCGCCAGTTTCGAAACCCCCTATATTGGCAGACCTGCGGGCAGAGTTGATAATTTTGGATGCTGCAGATTCACCTATATCTGCACTGAGCGATAGGTCTGTTGGCGATGCGACTGCAATTGCTTCCACTGAATTATATCCTGATTCTCTTAATTTCTGTGCAGTTGCCGGACCTACATGGTCCAAATCTTCTAACGTAACTTCAGCCATTTTTTAAAACTCCTGTAGGTGCACTTGGTTATCATTTTAAGGGTGCACTATTTGTATAGTAACATTACTATAGTATTCTCCTACTTTATTGATGTGGTGGTATATATAGGTAAAGTAAATATTGTGTAATAATTCCTGTGGATAACCTGATAAAATTATTTGTCTGGGTTTTTAACGAAAACTTATTTTAGATAAAACACAATTTCGTGATGGATGGCGAAGGTAGCAGTAGGTGGAACATTTCAATACATTCATGATGGACATAAAAAACTTATCAATAAATCATTTGAGCTGGCGAATGATGGTCAGGTTGATATCGGAATAACCTCTGATGAGATGGCTCGAAAGCAGAGACTCAAAGTGACTGATTACAACACCCGTAAAAAAAACCTTGTGGACTATATTAAAACATTGACCAACAAAAACAGCAGTTACCAGATTTTTAAATTAACTGATCCCTATGGTCCGACACTCACAGATGGCTATGATTATATTGTTGTATCCTCTGAAACATATGAATCTGCACTGGAACTCAACAAATTAAGACAAAAAAGAGGCTTAAAACCAATCGAAATTGTAAAAATCGAATGTGTTATGGCAGAGGATTCCTTGCCGATATCATCCACCCGTATCATGCGCGGTGAGATTGATATACATGGGAATTTAAAATATTAATGTGCAAGTAATTTTAATAGCAATTAAAACTAAATGGTTCATTATGGCAGGAAGAGAATTTACACAAAAAGATATTGACATTTTCAACAAACTGGCACCTGAATCAGGAGGAAGTGTCACATCAGAATGGGGACATACTTATCCATTTATATTGAGACCGATTTCTCATAAGTTTGTAGAGTCATCAGAGGACTTTAAACAACGAATTGATCGCTTAACACCAGATGAACTTGATTATCTGGTGGAACTTGCTCTTGATAACAAGGAAGATATCAGGTCAATGGAACCGGAAGATATAGAAGTCCTGATGGATATGATATCTGAAAAAATATCTGATGAACGGGCAAAACAACTAAAACAGCATCTTGGAATTGTTTAAACTGGATTTGATTACAATGCAGAACAATTTGTTGTTTGGGACAGCAGGGACACCTCATGGAACCAAAAAGAAGGGAAGTGTCAGAGGTGTGGAGTATGTATCTGAAATCGGACTCGACTGTATGGAACTTGAATTTGTTCGCGGAGTCCGTATGAAAGAGGACAAGGCACAATCTGTTAATGTAACAGCCAGAAACTCCAGTGTGGCTTTAAGTGTACATGCACCCTATTATATCAATCTCAATTCTGCTGAACAGAAAAAAATAGATGACAGTGTTGAGCGGATTTACCAGTCAGCAAGTATCGGTTCTTTATGCGGAGCGGAATCTATTGTATTCCATCCCGCTTATTATCATAAAGATACCAGTGATAGAGTATATTCCAGAGTCCACAACCTATTAAATGATTTATCATCAAGACTGGAGGAAGATGATATCCCTGTAGTACTTCGACCCGAGACAACCGGTAAAGGTACTCAATTTGGTAATCTGGATGAAATCTTAAGCCTTAGCAGTGAAATGGAAAAAGTTCAACCCTGTATCGATTTTTCGCACCTTCATGCAAGAACTAACGGTGGCATGAATTCATTTGATGAGTTTAAATCTGTATTGAGCAAAATAGAAGACATACTTGGCAAAGAGGGTTTAAACAATATGCATGCACATGTTTCGGGTATAGAATATAATTCAAAAGGTGAAAGAAACCATGTAAACCTTGAAGAATCAGATTTTAACTATATGCAACTTCTGCAGGCTTTTAATGAATTTGAAGTTGGTGGACTTGTTATATGTGAGAGCCCGAATCTTGAAGAAGACGCATTACTGTTGAAAAATAGTTATTTTTCTCTGGATTGAAAATCTTAAGACAATGTATCATCTGTTTTTAAGACCCATTTTGTTGTCTATTCCTTCTGCCACGTATTCCAGTTCTTCAAATATGCGGTCTGTATCTTTTCTCATTTCTTGGATAGCAGTTTTTAAACTGCCTCCTCTAAGATGCAGTAATTTTTTTTCTCTGTAAACCAGTCCTGAATTAATAAGGTTTCTTATATGATAATTAACACGTGATACTTTGATGTCAAGGTCTTGTGCTATCGCTTCTGATGAAGTAACACCGTCATTGGATAAATTTTTGAGTAAACTTATAATGACTTTTGTAGATGTATGTTCTATATCTCTTCCTGAAGAAAATCCAAGGCTCTCACATATCCATTTTGCATCACTTTCAAGACTTTCATTTTTTGGTTTATCCAGTTTATTCAGGATAATCCTCTGACTCATCAATCATGTCTATTTTATAAAAATATATTTAAGTTTTTTCTTTATTTTGTAGACATCATTTCTATATAATTCGAAAAAAGACTATTAATTTGATAAATTTTATATATTTGTATCGCATTATACTGGATATAGCAATAACGAGTAATTATATTTATAAAATTATAATAATGGAGGGTGGTTCCAGATGACCATCAAACCAATAGGTGAAAGGGTATTGATTAAAGTTAAAAAAGAAGAAAAGACCTCTGGAGGAGTTTATATTCCGGAGAGTGCTCAGTCGGAAAACAAGGAAGGATATGTAGTTGCAGTAGGAACATATGAAGATGGAAGTGAACTTCCTGTTAATGAAGGTGACAAAATCATCTATGGTGGATATCAGACCGATGAAATAGATATCGACGGAGAAAAGCATATTTTTGTTGATTTAAAGGATATACTTGCTAAAGTAGAAGAATAAGGAGGTGATTTTTAATGGCAGCAAAACAGTTATTATTTGATGAAAGTGCACGTAACGCGTTATTAACCGGTGTAAACAAAGTATCGGACACAGTAAAAATCACACTGGGTCCAAAAGGACGATATGTTGTACTCGATAATTCAGAAAGTCCAACAATAACCAATGATGGAGTGACCATTGCTAAAGAAATCGAGCTTAAAGACAAGTTCGAGAATATGGGAGCAAAACTTGTAAAAGAAGTAGCATCCAAAACTCAGGATACCACAGGAGATGGTACAACCACTGCAACACTGCTTGCCAACAGTATGCTCAGAGAGGGTATTAAAAACGTAACTGCCGGTGCTAACCCGATGGACTTAAAACGCGGTATTGATAAATCATCCAAAGAGGTTGTCCAGTATCTTAAAGATAAAAGCAAGGATGTAAGTGAAAGAGAAAAAATCTATCAGGTTGCAACAGTTTCGGCAAACAATGATGAAGAAATCGGCAGTCTGATTTCTGATGCGATGGATAAAGCAGGATATGACGGAGTTATAACAGTCGAAGAGTCCAATACACTGGAAAACGAACTTGAATTCGTGGAAGGTATGCAGTTTGACCGTGGTTACCTGTCTCCCTATATGGTAACAGATCAGGAGCATATGGTCTGTGAATTCGATGACCCATATATCCTGATAACAGATGAAAAGATTAACACAGTAAACCAGATTGTGCCAGCACTTGAAAAAGTTGCAAACGAAGGCAGACCCCTGTTAATTATTGCACAGGAAATTGAAGGGGATGCTCAGGCTGCACTGGTTCTGAACATCCTCAGAGGTTCACTGCGAGTATGTGCAGTGAGAGCACCCGGTTTCGGTGATGAGCAGAAAGAGATGCTTGATGATATAGCTGTACTTACCGGTGGTACAGTAATAAGTGAAGATAAAGACATGAAGGTTGAGAACTTCACAGAGGATATGCTTGGCAGAGCACGCAAGTGCACTGTGGATGATAAGAAGACCACAGTCATTGAAGGTAAAGGAGAAAAAGTCGACATCGATGATAGAACAAGCATGATCAAATCACAGATTGATTCTGCAGAATCCGACAGAAAGAAAGAGAAACTTCAGGAGCGTCTTGCCAAATTAACCGGTGGAATTACAATTGTCAAAGTGGGTGCAGCTACCGAGACAGAGCTCAAAGAGAAAAAGATGAGAGCCGATGATGCTCTAAATGCCACCAAAGCTGCAGTAGAGGAAGGTATTGTTACAGGTGGAGGAGTAACACTCTACAACGCTGCCAAACAGCTGGAGGATATGAAACTCGAAGGTGACCAGCAGATAGGTGTCTCAATTGTTAAACGTTCACTTGAAGAACCACTGCGCCAGATTGCACTGAATTCAGGAAGAGAAGGCGCAGAAGTAGTAGCCCGTGTCAAATCTGAATCCAATGATCAGTTCGGTTACAATGCCAAATCCGATGAATATGAAGACCTCTTTGAAGCAGGCATTATTGAACCCACAAAGGTCATACGAAGCGCACTACAGAACGCATCATCTATTGCAGGTACAGTGCTGACAACTGAAGCACTTGTAACCGAATATGAAGAAGAAAAAGATGAAACACCGGCTCAGGTGATACTCTAAATAAAAGTGCTATACTCTGTATAGCACCCTTTTAATTTCTAAAAATCTTCAATATCTTCTGTTTAAAATTCCTACATGCAGTTCAATACCACTGTTTTCTGCATAATCATTAATACGTTTAAGAGCATGGTCAACCATTCCTCCATTTGTAAGTATCAGGCAACGTTTTCCACAAAGAGCAGTTAATATTGACCGGTCTATAACATTGGTGGTGATGGACAGTGGTATTCCCTCGTCTTCTGCAATTGATTTACTTTTTTTACCCATTGCACCGATAACTTCTATATCTGCGTCTTTTATAAGTTCGCCGAATTCATCAGGTTCGTATTTATCCATGTCATAAAGCATAATTCCCCCTGCTCTGAAACCATGTCTGTCAAACTCCACGATAGCCATGTTGTTTTCATGTATATGCAGCACTCTGGCATTGACTGCTTCATAGGGTGAATGCTCGGCATATTCTCCATACATCACTCCAAGATTTAAGTAATCCCCTACTTTTGTTTCTGGGGGAACATTAACCCACATAAGGTCAAGAGGCTTTAAAGTGTCCACCAATTCTGGTATGTCTTTCGGGGCGCGGTGATTATGGGCGAGTCCTCTTATCATGAGTTCATGATAAATTTCCAGATAAGTGGGCTGGGTTAATGCAGCTTTTTTTAGAGCATTTGAATCACTCAATGCATCATCTGGTGTGCCTTCATTTATTACTTCACTGTTTGACATCAAGTAAACATAATCTGCCCATTGATAAGCAAGGTCAACATTATGGGTGGAGATTATGATGGTTTTTCCAAAATGGTTGTACTCGTTTAACAAATCCAGTAATTCATCTGCACCGACAGGGTCAAGATTAGAAAGGGGTTCATCCAGGATAACAACTTCTGGGTCCATTGCCACTACACCTGCAATGGCGACCCGTTTCTTTTGACCTCCACTCAGATGATGGGGCGGTTTGTCTTTAAGATGTTTGAGCCCCATATATTCAAGAGTGTTGTTTACTACTTCATCCACTTCATCTTTTGAGTATCCAAGATTTGTAGGTCCAAATCCTACGTCCTGATAGATTGTTGGAGCAAATATTTGGTCATCTGGGTTCTGGAATACAATACCTACATTCTTACGGATTTCTCGGAGGGATTTGGAATCATATTTTATAGGTTCATTATGGTAGAGTATTTCCCCTTCATCCGGTTCAAGAGTCCCGTTTAGAAGTAAAAAAAGAGTTGATTTGCCGGAACCGTTTCTCCCTACAAATGCGATTTTTTTGCCTTTGTTGATTTCTATATCAACATTATTGATAGCAGTGGTTCCGTCCGGATATGTGTATTTGAGATTTTTTGTTTCCAGAATCGACATAATTAATCCTCAAACAACAGAGATGTTTTTTGTAAAATAGAATACAGTCAGGATGAATATGAAGTATAAAGAGGCGGTGATGATTTCTGATAATTCCACAGGTCTTTTTGCATCAAACATCATCATTCTGCCGTTATAACATCTGGAATCCATGGCAAGATACAGTTTTTCACCCTGTTCCCATGACCGTAAAAAAAGCGTACTTACAAGCATACTGAATGAATATATCGAACTTTTCACATCTTTATATCCAAGCCTGATGGTCTGGGCGTATTTAATGGACATCGCCACATCCAGAAATACGAATATATAACGGTAAATCAGCATTGATAGCTCTATAAATGATTCAGGAAGCCGGGTTTTTTTTAGTACTGCAAACAATTCAACCATGGGGGTGGTGAACGCAAGGAAAAAGAGGCAGCACATACCGCTAAAGGTTCTTGAGACAACAAGGGCGGCCATATTTACACCTTCAGAATTTGCTATAAATGGATATCCGAATATGTTAAATGATAATATCTCACTACCTGAACCAAAAAAGAAAAAAATAACAACAGCGCCGGCAAATGCAAATCCCAACGGAGCTGTTAATATTTTAAGATATAATTTCAAGGGGGTTTTTCCCAGAAATACTGTAGCAATACTCATTGACAGTGCTATAAATAATGGTGTAACAGGAGAAGTGGATGACACTCCTACAAGTAACCCAAAAGCTACAATAATCAGTTTGAGCCAGTTGTTTCTATATCTTAAAGGGCTTATTAATGCATAGTCATCCAGCAGTGTTGTCATGTTAGGCACTCAATTAAAAAGTTAAAGCATTGCAATTGATTAGTGGCTAAGTATTAAACAGCTTTATTTAAATATTATTTGTCTGGGTTTAAAATAAAAAAAGTAAAAGTCTTTTAAAAAAAGACTTTTAAATCAGGTATTAATCATTGGACTGGTTTTTCCCTTTGCCTTTATAATATCCCATAAAGAATCCAATTATCAAAGCACCAATCGCAGCCTGGAGACCAAAGAGCAAACTTTCAATTTCTCCGGAAGGAGGTTCCCATACCGGATTGGCTATAGGGTCATAGTCAGGAGCTATCTCCTGGATGATTCCTTCTGCTTCACCATCTGCACCGCCGAAAGCTGCATCTGTGGCGGATGATACATAGAGGAATTGAGCGGTGAAAAGAACAACCAGAACAGCTACAATGATTTCCAGTTTCATGCTGTCACCCCTTTGAGTTTGCGTACACCTTCTTTACTGATTGCATTGAGTTTGATAAGAGCCTCACTTTTGAGCTGCACGATGTATTTGAATATCAGTGTTGTAACTGCACCCTCCATTATTGCAAGTGGTACTTGGGTAACAGCAAATATGCCGGCAAACGCTTTGAATGACCCTAAAATTCCACCGGCTTCAGCCGGAAATGCCAGCGATAATTGTGAAGCCGTTGCAACATACGTAGCCCAGTCAGCAAAAGTAGCCGCCAGAAATACAACTGCATAGGCATTAAAATTGAATTTCATACCTGCTTTATAGATAGCATATCCTACAAGCGGTCCTATGATACCCATGGCGAAAACATTTGCTCCAAGAGTTGTCAAACCACCGTGAGCAAGGAAAATTGCCTGATAAAGAAGGACAATTGTAGACAAGACAGCTGTAACAGCGGGTCCAAAAAGAATGGCTCCAAGCCCGGTTCCTGTAGGATGTGAACAACTACCTGTAACAGATGGTAGTTTTAGGGACGAAAGCACAAATATGAATGCACCAGCTACTGCCAACAGTGGCAGAATCTCACGTTTATGTTCCACCATTTTGTTCAGTTTATAAATACCAAACATTATTACCGGTATCGATATGGCAAACCAGAGTTGCCACCAGGGACTCGGTAAAAAACCTTCCATTATGTGCATAAATACATCACCTTTTTTAACAACTAAACTTGATTTAAATTAAGTTTTTCTGATTACTTGTATAAATTACAGGCTTCAACCTTTATTTAAACACTTTTTTTCTGGTAATAAATATTATCCAAATGGGTAATAATAATATAAAAAATAATTATTTTTGTACAATCATTATGCAATAGAGTTTGGATTGTACTTCAGGTGGGTTGGTCCTGTTGCCACCAGTTATACGTTCATTCGGATAACCCAGCTCTTCACAGGTATAAATATCTGCATTTATATCAAATTCATGAAGAACTTTTGCAACTTCATTTGGTCCAAAAGATGCATCAGGGAGCAAAAGTACATTTTTTCCAAGTTTTAATTCCTGTACAAGAAGATGTTTTGAATGATTTCCCCCTCTACCATGGGCAGTAATTGCGGCAAGCTCTGTCATATTGACACCAAGCCGTGCGCATGCCAGATGAAGGGACGATATACCCGGAATTATCCTATCATTTTTGCTGGCATATTTTCCCAGTCCTGAAAAAAGAGGGTCACCTGTTGAAAGAACAACAGCATCATCTGGAAGAAGATGAAGGTTTTTGTAATCTCTAATTTTATTGGCTTTTCCGGTTATGTATTTTTCAGCAGTTTCAATAGCACGCTTTGAACCATATACAACAGGGGCATTTTTTATAGCTTCAATAGCTTCTTCTGTCAGCATACCGGGACCGACACCTACACCCACTATAATCATTTGTCTCCCTCGCTGTCTTTTATAATTTCACCTTCTCTGTTAACAATAACTACTCTTGCACCTTCTGCTTTTTTAATAGTTTTTTCAAAGGCTTCCTGCAACCGGGTTCCTTCGGGTTCTTTTTCCACAAGTTCTGAAACTGTTGAGTATCCACTCCCAGTTAATATATCGGGATCTCCCCATTTAAGGATGAGTCCCGGTAATCCACAGATTATGACGTCACCAGTTGCGACTTCAAGCCCTTCTGAAATTCTACTTCCAAAAAGTACCACTGTATGATCCGGAAATAGCATAGTGGAATATCTTACCCCTATACGACCGGTTGTAATGACTACTTTCGAAGCGGTCTTGAGTAAATCTTCCTTCATTTCACCCAGATGGTCACTCCAGGGTTCAACAAATCCGGTGCTACCCAGTATAGATATGCCACCTGTGATACCAATCCTATCATTGAGGGTGTTTCTTGCGACATCTGCACCTCTTGGTAGTGATATTTTTACCCTGACACCATTGATTCCCAGTTCTTCAACCGCTTCACAAACGGAATCCTGTATCTGCTGCATGGGTCGGGGGTTAATTGCTGGATTCCCTTTTTTAATCTGGAGACCGTCCTGTATAACAGTACCAATCCCTTCTCCTGCAAATATGGATGTTTCATCGGATTCCATAGCATACGCTTCAAATTCTATACCTCTTGTGATATCGGATTCATGGTCGTTGTTAAGTTTTGAAACAACAGAATGACCATGATGGGCATCGACTTCCATCCGGGCTCTAAGTCCTACAGGAGTGGGAACTGTAACTGAATCAATATCTTTTCTTAGTGACAGAACAGCTGCCTTTGCAGCGATAGCTGCTGTAGTACCTGTTGTATATCCTCTTTTCAGTATTGAACCATCACTTAACACGACAATCATACCGTTTTTTATACTCTCGATCAGTTCTTCACGGGGGATACTGGCACGTTCTATCCATTCATCTGGAATTTTTGTGTTGTTTACCGGGTCAATCATTGCTGAACATTCGAAATATTGGATTATAAATATAGCGATTTAACTGTTTTCACCTGTTCGTTTAAACATCCTGTACAATTCATCCCTTGTAAATGATAGCATAGTGGGACGTCCATGCGGGCAGGTATAGGGATTCTGGGTATTTTTAAGCTGTACAATCAGATTTTCCATTTGTTCTGTATTGCAAATATGACCTGCTTTGATAGCACTTCTGCAGGCTATGGTTTTACACATATAATCATAAATGCCAACATCATTTTTTATCCTGCCGGCAGACAGAATTTCAGAAATCATGTCATGTAAGGTATCGGGTTTTTCTATGTTGCCGAAAATAACAGGTACAGAAGTGATAATGTAGGTGCTGGGTCCAAACTCGGATATAGCAAATCCGAATTCTTCCAGATAAGGTATATATTCTTCCATCAGAACTTTTTCCTTAATACTCAACTCAAGGGTTATGGGTGAAATGAGCTCCTGCCAGTCAGGATTTTTCGAGTTGCGAATGTGCTCATACATTATACGCTCGTGAGCAGCGTGCTGGTCTATAAGTACCAGTCTAGAATCCATCTCAGCAACAATATATAATTCATCCACCTGCCCCAATACTTTAATGTTACTGGATTCAGATTGAAGTTGAATACCCGATGATTGCTTGGGTATTTGAGATTCTTTATTTTCGTTTTCTGCAGTAGTCAGTCTTTCAGAGCGTTTCAGCCGTTTTTCAGTGTCCTTTATTGATGAAACGTTAGTGGCAGATTTTAGATGTTTTTTTTCGCCAGTTTTAGATGTTTTATATTCTGCAGGTTTTTCCCGGATTATATTATCCTTGCTGACTTGACTTTTATTACCAACTTCTTTGATATTAAGCTGTACAGAAGTTTCCTGACTTTTATCATTTTCCTTCTTATTGACACTTGGGATAAGTTCAGCCTGTCCAAGAGCTGTTTTAACGGATTCGGATATAGCATCCATGATGTCCTGTTCATGGCTAAGCCTTACATGGCTTTTTCTTGGGTGCACATTAATATCCACCTCTTCAGGGTTAATCTGGATGTTTAGGACTGCAGCAGGATATCGACCTTTAGGCAATAGGGTATAATATCCTGTCCTTAATGCGTTGCTGATGGCTCTGGATGACACACTGCGGTTGTTTATAAAAAAGGACTGGAAATCAGTACCACTTCTTGTAAATTCGGGTTTTGAAATATATCCTGACACCCTGATAAGTTCAGATTCATGGTCGACAGGTATCATCGACCTTGCCACATCACGTCCGTAAACATGAACGATGTTATCAAACAGGTTGCCAGATGATGGAGTATGTAGTACATTTCTTCCATTGCTTGTAAGTGTAAATGATACGTTGATGTTTCCAAGTGCCTGTTTCGAAACAGTATCTGTAATGTGGGCAAGTTCAGTTCTTTTGCTTTTGAGATATTTTCTGCGTGCAGGGGTGTTATAGAAAAGGTCATAAACATTCACAGATGTACCGGCTGATGCACCAATTTCTGAAACGTCATTTATCCCTTCAGGCTGGACGACTATCATTGTACCTGCAAGGTCGTCCTTTTGTCTGGTTATCATTTCAACTTTTGAGACCGAAGCAATGGATGATAGTGCTTCACCCCTAAAACCCAGTGTAGTTGTTGAATACAGGTCTTCAAGTTTCCATATTTTGCTGGTGGCGTGTTTTGTAAAAGCAAGGCGAACATCATCATAGCTCATACCAGTACCGTTGTCAGAGACAGTGATTTTTTTAGCTCCCCCTTCTTTGACGTCTATCTTTATTTCTGTAGCACCGGCATCTATTGAGTTTTCTATTAATTCTTTAACAACAGATGCGGGACGTTCAATCACTTCTCCCGCCGCAATTTTATTTATTGTACTGTCATCAAGGATATGTATTCTGGAATTATCCATTTCTTATTTTTCTCCATTGGATTCTATTTTATTTTGGAGCTCGTTTAACTTGTTCAATGCATCTATCGGTGTTAATTCATTGGTGTTTAGGTCTTTAAGTTCATTAACAACAGGATGTCGTTCATCTTCTTTATCATTCTGCTTTTGAGACTGGTCGGGGTCGAAAAAAACCAGTTGTGTATATTTTTTCTTCTTATCCTTTTTGTTGTCTTCATCACCTATAGATGCATTCTTTTCAATATCTTTTAATATTTCTCTGGCTCTACTGGTTACTTTTTTAGGAACGCCTGCATAACGTGCAACCTGTATTCCATAACTTTTATCAGTTGCACCGGGTACAATTTTCCTCAGAAATACAAGGTTGTCACCCTCTTCTTTGACTGCGATGTGATAGTTGCTGACTCTTTTGAGTTTGTTTTCAAGGTCTGTAAGCTGGTGATAATGAGTAGCAAAAAGCGATCTTACGCCAACACCGTCTTTTTTATGGATGTATTCCACAACAGCTTTTGCGATGCTGTATCCATCAAATGTGCTAGTACCTCTGCCTATTTCATCAAGTAGAACAAGGCTTTTAGGAGTTGCATTATTCAAAATATTGGCAAGTTCAACCATCTCCACCATAAATGTACTCTGTCCACTTGCAAGGTCATCAAAAGCACCAACTCTTGTAAACACCCTGTCCACAATTCCGATGGATGCATAAGAGGCAGGAACAAAAGAACCTGCCTGTGCCATTATAGTAATCAGTGAATTCTGGCGCATATAAGTGGATTTACCCGCCATATTGGGACCTGTAATCAATAAAAATTGATTATCAGTACAGTTCATCTCACAATCATTTGCAACAAACCCACTGTCTACTTTGTTTTCGACCACTGGATGACGACCTTCGCGTATGGTGATGTCACAGTCATCTGTAACTTCAGGTCTTACGTAGTTGTTATTAACAGCAATTTCGGCAAGGTTTGCCAGTACATCCAGTTTTCCAATAAGCGTTGCAGTACGTTGCAGGTTCTTTGAATGTGATGCCACTTTTGAATTTATATCGGTAAACAGGTTATACTCAAGAGATACGATTTTTTCATCGGCTGATATAATCATATTCTCGCGTTCTTTCAATTCCGGTGTATAGAAACGTTCAGCGTTTGCCATTGTCTGCTTCCGGATATAATCATCCGGTACGTATTTTATGTTGGGTTTTGTAACCTCTATATAGTATCCAAAAACCTTGTTGTATCCAACCTTTAACGAATTTATGCCTGTTCTTTCCCTTTCCTGTTTCTGGAATGAGGCAATCCATTCTTTGGAGTGTCTGGACATATCCTTGAGTTCGTCCAGTTCTTCACTGTAGCCCGGTTTAATAAGTCCTCCTTCCCTTACAGTTGCGGGAGGTTCATCTGTAATTCCCTTTTCAATCAGTTCTGTTATATCTCCCAGTTCCGTAAATGATGAAAGCTCGTTATGTATTTCTTTCAGGATATCTGACTGGTCACATTCCTTAAGGCATCCAATGATATCGGGTACAACTTCCAGTGACTTTTTAAGAGCAACAAGGTCTCTGGCGTTGGAATTTCCATAAACAATGCGCCCAATCAGGCGTTCTACATCCTTTACATAGGACAGGTATGACCTCAGGTCGAAACGTACAAGGGTTTCTTCTTTTAAATTCTGAACCGCATCAAGGCGTCGGTTAATTTTATCTATTGAGATCAGGGGTTTTACAAGCCATTTTTGTAGTAATCTGCCCCCCATGGGTGTTTTTGTGTCATCAAGGACTTTGAGAATAGTGGCATCATTACCTTCACCGCGTACACTTTTGATGACCTCCAGGTTTCTCAGGGTTATGGAATCCAGAACCATGAAATCCGAATCTGAATAACTCTTTAACGTATGTACATGTCCAAGTTCCCTCATCTGGGTTTCAAGAGTGTATTGAAGTGTTGCCCCAGATGCTGAAATCGCAAGTGTCAGGTCATCGCACCCCATACCTTTAAGAGTGGACACATTAAAATGTTGAAGTAATTGTAACCTTGCTGTATTTGTCTCAAAAGCGCTGGAGTCATATTCATGAAGGGTTATTTTCATGTCCTTCAGAAGCTGTGCAATTTCTGAATTATTATATAGATAGGGTGGAAGAATACATTCTGCGGGTCTCATCCGGGCAATTTCACTTGCAATTCGGTCATATGGTGGTTCATCGGATAATTGTGTGGTGAGGAATTCTCCAGTGGAAACATCTAAAAACGATAACCCAAACTCGTTATTCTTTTCAGAAATAGCCATCAGGTAATTGTTAGCAGCATCTGTAAACATAGTAGAATCGATAGCTGTTCCCGGTGTGACAACCCTTACAACTCCCCGTTTAACAACACCCTTGGCTTCTCTTGGATCTTCCAGTTGTTCACAGATTGCTACTTTGTATCCTTTTTTAATAAGTCTTGGTAAATAATTATCAACAGCATGGTATGGGATACCTGCAAGAGGTCTTTTTTCACCTTTTTTATTTCCGTTACGGTTTGTTAATGTGATTTCAAGTTCTTCAGAAACAGTTTTAGCATCTTCATCAAAACATTCGTAGAAATCGCCCATTCTGAAAAATAATAACGCATCACTGTATTTTTTCTTCATTTCATAATATTGTTGCATAGCAGGTGTTTGCTTGCTCATTTTAAACTCCGCAGACAAAATTGGTTTTCAAGTATTATCTATAACAAGTAAATATATTTCTTTTCCCAGACATTTATAAAAATTAAGAATCAGGAATGTTGGGTTACAGTAAGGATGGATTGCTCGTTGAAAACAAATGTCCGGCTGAAGTTATTTAAAAATACTGGTGAGCTGTTTATTCGAAAACAGGAATACAGACCCCCTATAACGGGGTCTTAGGTGAATTATTCTACCAGTTTTTTTGTAATTTCTGCTACATGTTTTCCCTGAAAATGGGCTATATCAAGCTCATTTTTGCTTGGCTGTCGGCTTCCATCAGGTGATGCGATTGTTGAAGCACCATAAGGACTGCCACCTGTAATTTCATCAAGGGTCATCTGTCTGCTTTCTGAATAAGGCAATCCGACAATGATCATTCCATGATGCAACAGTGTGGTATGGAAATTGAGGATTGTTGATTCCTGACCGCCATGTTGGGTAGCACTGGATGTAAAAACACTCCCTACTTTGCCTATGAGGTCTCCATTTGCCCATAATTTACCGGTGGCATCAAATAATGTCCGCATCTGAGCGGTCATCATACCAAAACGTGTTGGAGTGCCAAATATTAGGCCATCGGCCTCTGTCAGTGTGTCCAGTGTAGCAGTCGGAATGTGGGAAAAAGTTTCCTTTGATTCAAGAGCTCCTTTCTTTTCCAATACTTCATCTGAAAGCGTTTCTTCAACCTGATAGATATTTACATCTGAACCTTCAACTTCTCTGGCACCTTCAGCAACAGCTTCAGCCAACTGGTAGATATGCCCGAATAAACTGTGAAATATAATATTAATCTTCATTGGATTTTACTCCCCCTCCAAAAGCAATACGACTTTTATACGTCTACAATGGTTGATTTGCTTTACACATATAATTTTGGCAATTTGTAGTGTTTTAAAATATAAATTAGGTGTTTTGTACCTTAATCATACAATAAGCCTTTTTTTCATGAGATTTACAGACAGCACAAAAAGAATTAGTGAAGCTGCGGCTATCCATATAAAATTTCCCAGCATAATGATGTCTAATGAACCGGTAGTCAATGACCTTATAATCATTACAATATGCGTTAAAGGAAGAATTGCATATGCAAGATATTGAAGAATCTGGGGTAAAAGTGAAAGTGGGAAAAACGTACCGCTGAAAAGGAACATGGGGGTTATAAAAAGTATAGACGGGTAAGTGAGTGTGTTTATATTCGGAGAAATAGCAGTAAAACACATTCCAAGACATGCAAAAAGGAAACCTGAAATAAATGAAAAAGGTATAATTAACAGTGAATGAGGATACTCAGCCAGACCCATTATACTGACAATTATCACTACAAGTGTAGCGTTAATTGTACTTCTGGTAGCACCCCACAACATTTCACCGGTGATCACTTCTTCTATGGTCAATGGAGTTGCTATAATGGCATCGAAGGTTTTTTGATAGTACATTCTGACATATGAACCGAACGTACATTCAAAAAAAGAAGCATACATCATGGATACCGCTATCATTGCCGGTGCAATGAATTCAATATACGAAACCCCTTCTATGTTGTTTATATAGGTTCCAAGTCCAAGACCAATAGCGAATAAATACAGTAGTGGACTAAGTAGTGGTGGGAGCAGGTTAACTTTTAGAGTAGTCATAAAGACGTCCTTGTTCCGAAGCCAGACTTTAAAAACCCTGTAACTTAAACTCGGTAGTTTAAAATAGGACATAATCGACATAAGTTCACTCTCTCAGTTTCCTGCCTGTAAGTTTTAAAAAAACGTCTTCAAGTGTAGCTGAACGGACTGTTATTTTTTCGAATTCACACTCCTTCATTAGTCGGTCTGAGATATCTTTAGGCTCATTTGTATATATTTGTACAGTACTATCAAGGGTTTCATAATTGATATCGGTTTTATTCAGACAGGATATAACAGGCTTTGTGTTGTCTACTTCAACTACATCAGAACCTATATATTTTTTAACTATATCATCAGGGTCTCCTTCAATCAGAATTTGTCCGTAATCCATGATAACCAGTCTATCACATAGATACGCTGCTTCTTCCAGATAATGGGTAGTAAGTACAATTGTTACATTTTGCTTTTTTAAACCCCTGATTTTTTCCCATAATAGATGCCTTGCCTGAGGGTCAAGACCCACTGTAGGTTCATCCAGTATCAGTAAACTCGGGTTGTTAACAAGAGCTCTTGCCAGTATTAGACGTCTTTTCATTCCGCCTGATAACATGTAAGTCATTACGTCTTTTTTCTCTTCCAGTTGCACAAATTCAAGTAAACTATTGACACGTTCTTTACTTTCCTTTTTTGGAATGTCAAAATATCGAGAATAAACAAATAGGTTTTCATATACAGTAAAATCAGGGTCAAGGTTGTTTTCCTGTGGGACAACGCCTATGTTTTTTTTTATTTCTTTTTGATGTGTGTTTACATCCATCCCGAATACTTCAAGTTTACCATCATCCTTGGGTGAAACACACTGTATCATCCTCATGGCAGTGGTTTTACCTGCACCGTTTGGTCCCAGAAATCCGAAAACTTCGCTTTTCTCCACTGTAAAATTTATGCCATCAACAGCAACAAGTTCTCCGAATTTCTTTTGCAGGTTTTGAGCAACAATAACTGGAGCTATGAAATCCACCACCTTGGATTCTTAAACATTAACTTTAAGATGCAGATGAAATGAAAAGGGAATATTGACATGCAAGTTATTCAGATGTTTCTTTTTCCATTTTTTCCAGTTCTTTTGGAGAAATCTGTTCAAGCTTATCAGGGTCTGTAACATCCTTATGAACAAAAAGCCCACACCAGCAGCGTTTCATTATATCAAAGTGTTTTCTGTTAAAGGGTATGCAGGGGCATACAAGTTTCATATCCTCTTCACGGTTTCCTGGAAGTGCCTGACATGGACAATAAGGAGCACCCTTTTCCCTTTCAGTCATAACTTCCTGTTCAAGCAGGAAATCAACAAGTTCTTCATCAGGGCTGAATTTGTATCCCAGCGGGTCTACTACTCTGGTGAATAATTCTCTCAGTTTATTTTTTCTTCTTTCAGTTCGTGCTTCGGAAGACATATTATAACCCTTTTATTCTTCAATACCCAGTAATTCAGCATATTTTTTCGGTTTATATCCGATAATAACCTCGTCCCCGATTATAACAAATGGAGTGGCTGTACTTCCCGCTTCACGTTTCATTTCCTCAATTATCCTTTCTTTTTCGTTTTCGTCTTTTAATTTGTCGATGTCAACATAATCATAAGGAATTTTTCTTTTTTCAAAAAACTTCTTAGTTTTTTTACACCACGGACATGTGCTGAGCGTATACATGAACACTTTTTCCATTATCTCCCCTCTTCAAGATTTACGTATATGCTTCCTTCTGATATTTTTGTCTGGTAAGTTGGAATTTTTATTTCATTTGCAGTAACAAATTCACCGGTTCTTACATCAAATTTCCAGTCATGACAAGGACATTTTACTGTATACCCTTCAAGAGAACCTTTTGACAGCAGGCATTCCATGTGTGCGCATTTATTTGATAGTGCATAGATTTCTCTGTCTATTTTTACAAGAAGTATAAGGTTGCCTTCTAATTTGATACCTTTTAAACTATTATCCTGTAAACTGCTTTCATCAATTGCAAAAACCCAAGATTCAGTTATCTAATTCCCCCTGAAAAGATTAAAAGCAATATATTTCTCCCTTTCTTAATAATTAACATCAAATAATATTAACTTTTCCTTCCAACCTGATAACTTAGCACTTCTATTGGGGTTAGTTTTTAGTGACATGAATTAGATACATTCATACTTACTAATGGTGGGAGTATATGCACTTAAACAACGTTAAACTAATTGTATTGCTATCCTTTTTAACGTTTATATTCATATCTGGATGTGTCAGCAATCCTTCTCAAACAAATAATTTAACAGAAGAGGAAACTGCTCAGGGAATTGAGCTTACAGATGATGGACAAAAATACCTTGTTCATCCTGATAAACTGGTTTCTGGAGGACCTGGTAAAGATGGAATCCCATCGATAGACAGTCCAACGTACAACACAGTTGATGAGGCTGACAGATATCTAAGCGATGACGAACTTGTGATGGCTCTCAACTATAATGGCAAAAAGCAGGTTTATCCCTTGCAGATTATGGTCTGGCATGAGATAGTCAATGATAATATAAACAATCAACCGGTTTTGATAACTTATTGTCCATTATGTGGTTCAACTCTTGCTTTTGAAAGAAAGGTACAGGGAGATGAGGTAGAATTTGGAACATCTGGTAAACTTTATAACTCCAATCTGGTTATGTATGACAGAAAAACCGATACATACTGGGCACAGCTTACAGGGCAGGCTATAGTAGGGGAATTGACAGGTGAGGAATTAACCCCTATATCAATAGATACCGTTTACTGGGGAGACTGGAAGAGATCACACCCGGATTCTCAGGTATTGAGCCGGGATACAGGAGCCAGGCGTCCCTACGGAGAAGACCCGTACACAGGTTATTATAATGATAGTTCGCTGTTGTTTCCTGTAGAAAACAGGGATAACAGGATCCATCCAAAGACCGTTGTTTTTGGTATTAAAGTAAATGACAGTTTCAAAGCGTATCAAGAAGATGATTTAAAGAATCAGGGTACAATCAGTGACAATGTCAGTGGAACTGATATTGAAATTGAACGCAATGATACAGGAATAGTAAGTGTAACCAATCTGGATACGGGTGAGAAAATCATCAAAGTAAGAACATTCTGGTTTGCGTGGTATGCTTTTCATCCAGAAACTGCCCTATATTCAAAATGATGGGGCCGCGGAGATTTGAACTCCGGTCACAAGACCCCCAGCCTTGAAGGATGGTCCAGGCTACCCTACGGCCCCTCAGGTATGGGGTAGCATACAATAGTCGAGGATA
The DNA here is from genome assembly GCF_000196655.1 of Methanohalobium evestigatum Z-7303. GTDB lineage: Archaea > Halobacteriota > Methanosarcinia > Methanosarcinales > Methanosarcinaceae > Methanohalobium > Methanohalobium evestigatum. Next base: position 2,186,646 of record NC_014253.1, read on the forward strand.
TTAATATACTTTTCACCATTTTATTTAAAAATTCCATGACCTGTATGCTTCCAGTATATCTTTACCTTCTACAAAAACCAGATTGTGCTTTCTGGCGTATTCCATTGCATCGTCTTTGGATAGTGCTTTCCCGTTGTTGTCATCAAGCATTTCGCAGACGACCATTGCAGGGGTTATACCAGACATATTTGCGATGGCTATTGAAAGTTCGGTCTGACCCATTCTTTTATTGACTTCTCCTTCTGCAGCTTTAAGGATTGCAACATGTCCAGGAGACCTGAATTCAGCTCCAAAATCAAAATCTTCACCATTAATTGTTTTTTGAACAGCTTCCCCAAGTTTATTAATAGTTAATGAACGGTCGTTGTCAGGTATTCCTGTACGAGTATCCCTATGATTTACCCACAATGAAAAGGATGACCGTGTATCATATTCAAGATCACCGCTTTGCTCAACAATTGACTTGAGAGAATTGTTTGTTCTGGATGCTTCTTTGAGGACATCTGCCATAAAAGGGAGCCCAAAATTGTTAGAAGCACGAAAATCGATGGCTGTACAAATAAGCCCTCCTCCATCTTTTCGCATCCATTTAACATCTGCTGGAGTTATTGATGTAGCAGGTACCGTTAGGTCAGTTTCACCTTCCCGTCCTTCTGAATCATACAGTAGAAACATCTGCCCGTTTTTTGCGGCATCTATAACTTTTCTGACAGTTTCATTCTGGTTATTGGATGAATTCATTTTTATTACTCTCATGGATATTTGTGATTGTTTTGTTTTAACAGGATTTTTACATCATCCCCATCGTTCAGGTTGAGTTTTTTACGCAGGTTAACAGATGCAATAATTTCCAGCAGGTCGCTTGGATAATGAGAACGTGACGGCAGGATTATGGCACATTCAATATCTTCAATTATGGCTTTGTAACATTTACCACTCCCAAACGTTCTTTCACCATCAGTAAAGCCGTTTATCTGGGTTGCTGGTAATTCTTCAAGTTTTTCACGTGTATGTTTGCTATAATTTGCCAGACACACATTCAGTGTTCCCGGATATGGCGTAAAGTTTAACTTGTTTTCAAACTGTTTTTTGTATCCATCAAGGTTGATGTAGTATTTCCCTTCCCCCAGTCCATTGACTACATAACCATATAGTTCTATGTCACCTTCTTTTTCAAAAATCCTCAGATAATCTGCGTATTCATCACGAAGTTTTTTTAAACCCTGTTCTGTAACTGTTATCAATTGTCCGTCCTGTACAATTTCTCTGTTGATGAGATTTTCATCATCCAGTTTTTTAAGTATCCTTGCTGCGGTCTTGGAACTTGAAGATATATGCTCTGTAAATTCACTGGATGATATCTTTATGCATTCATCAACAGCACCCAATAGTGCAAGTTTTTTAAGAGATTCAATAGAACAGGGCATTAATAAACCACCTGTCGACTCATATTTGAGTTGTAACCGTCTCATATATGAGGCAGAAGATAATAAATGTTTTGACTGGAATATCTGCATAAAAATGTTATTTTAACCGGGCCAGAATTCCTAAATGGTCTTCATGGTTGGGTTCAAGTTCACTTCTTTTTAAAATTTCAAACTCCACAGCAAAATCCTTGGTAAGTTTTTTTACTTCTTCTTTGAATATTTTTTTCGGATTTGCTACGGTATCAATACTTCTGGCTTTTATTGCAAGTAAAAGAAAACCATCTTTTTTGAGAAATGCTTCTGCATTTTTTGCAGCAATTTCTGCTTGATTCGGCTGGGAAACATCCTGAAAAATAACATCCACTTTTTCTACAATATGTGAATAGTGGCTCGGATGTCCAGCATCTGCAAGGACAGGTATTATATTGGGACGCTTTTCACACAACATCACTAAGTCTCGCATTGTTCGGGATGAAAATTCCACAGCATATATCAGCCCATTGGTGGCAATATCAGAAATATGACTGACAGTAGTTCCAGAAGCAGCACCAAGGTACAGTACTTTGGATTCAGGGCTGAGAGGGACGTCAAATTTTTTTAGAACCATCGCCCCGAATTTGCTACGGTGTACATCCCACCTTCGGTACTCTACATCATCAACCACTACTAATGGTTCTGAATATACACTATTTCCGGGATTTAGGTTTCTGGTTGCAAGTTGCTTCTTTTTACCTTTTGAGAGTTCAAAAATACCCTGTGAAATTTCTTTAATGTCCATTTTTTGTTCCTGTCCTGTTTAAAACTGGATTACTTTTTTGATTTGTTTTTACCGGGTGGATATGGATAGGTATTTTTGATATTATTTATTTTCTCGTCCAGATTAATGGACAATTTATCGTTAACTTCACCAGAATAGTAATCAATTCTTGCAGCAAGGCTTATCTTGGAGGCAAAAGCTCGTGCAATTTTGCCTCTCTGCCACCATGGAGCGTTTTTTATCAATGGATGGTTGAATATAACACCGTGTTTAGGGGATGTTGCACGGGATCGGAGATGTTTGAACAGTGCGTTATTTGCACCTATAACCTGTATGGTACTTGATGGCAGGCTTGCAAGTCTTTCCAGACTACCTGTCATACTGATAAGCCGGGATCCAAGAAGAGCTCCTGCTATATTGGTCAGGTTCGGAGCCGCGTGTTCCACATTTTCCACTATGTAATCCTCGATTTCTTTACGGTTTTTGTAGAAGCTGCAGAGGTTTATAGCAAAATCTTTGATTATCTTTTCTTCAGAACCTGAAAGTTCAGCTCCCATTGAATCATTTGCTATAGAGTACCATTCATTATCCTGTGTTATATTTGACTTGGAACCGTGTTTTGCAACAAACTGTGCAAGGTCTTCTGAAGTTAGGTTAAGTTCTGGGAAAAACATTCCGTACCATTCAGATAGCCGCTCTGATAGCAGGTTGGTAGTTTCGTCTATATCATCAAGTGCTTCAACCGCCTGAATAATCCTAATATCGTTGGTAGTGGCGTTTGAAATCTGGATTTTTGAGGTTTTTATTGCAGCTTGCCGAAGCAGGGTTTCATATTCTTCTTCAGAATCCACAAAACCACATTCCAAAGCTGTAGAGCGTAAGTCTAATTGTAAGCTTCTGGCTTTTGATGGTCTGGAATCTATAATATGTCTGGCGATTAAATCAGGATTTTTTGAACAGAGTCTGCACTCTTTAATTGATATTTTTCCGTCTTTATCAGTTACAATTGTTCCAAACCATGTTATAATTTCCAATTCAAACCTCCGATATATTTGCACCTGTATTGTTGGCGCTGGTTATTATTGCATGGCCACCCACAGTATCATCCAGCATACTCTGTACATCCTCCCGGATTTTTTTGCTTTGTAATTTACTGTCTGAAAACCCAAAAACATCAGGTCCAAACGAACTCATACCACAGCCTTTGGCACCGGTATCGTTCATAAATCTGATAAGGTTTTTTATATCTTCGGACTGGAGTGCTATTTCACGTTTTTTAAATCCGGTGGATTGTAGGTGGTTTATACCTCTTCCAAAAGTATCAATATCATTTTCCAAAATTGCCGGTATTATCTGCATCAGTATAAGATGTGATATTTCCTGTACTTCATTCAATGGTATCGGGCATTCCTTATTAAAGATGTCGACCTCTTTTGCATCATGAGCACCCTGACCGTGTGGTAGAGCCATTATTATATCCCAGTCTGGAAAATCATGTCTAAATACTATCGGCGCAGGGTCTGCTTTGCTGGCTGCAGACGGTGAAAAACCTTCCTTTTTATTGAATTTGTGTCCGGCATCGACCAGAAATCCACCGCTTTCAAAGGATGCCACACCTATACCAGAAGTTCCGCCACGTCCAACTTTTTCTGCCAGTTCTCTAACATCTAATCCAAGATTATATACTTCATTTACTGCAGATGCAGCAGAAAGTGCTGATTGCGTTCCAGAACCAAGACCCACATGAGGTGGTATATCATCTTCAATATTTAGGTTAATTCCTTTCCCATCGGGCAAAACAGATTTTACCGCATTTTTTACACGTTCATTAAGGGCTGAATTACCAGTTACAGTTATATTGTCTGATTTTTCGGCTGTAAGTTCCATTTTTGGATAATCAAGGGTGATTCCAAGTCCACCATCAACTCTGCCGATTTCTGCGTTAAGGTCTATCAATGATAGATGGAGTCTGGAGGGAGATGTTATCCTTATCATATTAGTGTGAGGTATTGTTTTTTCTTAATATGTTCCAGATTGTTTTTAAAACCTTTCTTTCAGTTACAAATCTTACTACAGACGGAACCAATGAGTACAGCCTAAAACCTATATTTATTACTACCTCATATTTCAATAAATTATCGTTGAAAACGGGATTAATTGTACATCTGTAATCACAGTTGTTATTACATTTTTCGTCTATAAAACCCATTACTGAACACAAAAACCCATAGTATATGCCGGTTTCAGAGGGGTCTGAAAATCCATAGGTCAGGTTGCAATGTAATTTTTTAATCTGAATAATATGGAAAATATCGCGAGCTAATCTTTCACTCGGTTTTTTGATACTTTTAAACAATTTTATGATATTCTTAATTCTGCTAAACGATGGGATTTCAGCTTTTTTTACTTTTTTCCCTGTTTTCCCTGATCCCTGTTTAAAATCAGGTTTATATGATAACATCAGCCATTTTATAGCAGTATAACCGCAAAAACCCTCATCGTCTCTTTTTAAACATACAATTATACGGAACGGAGCAAATAGCAGCAATAAAAGAGGTACAACTACAATAATAAAAAGGATGTAAAAAATAATTGTGTACATAAGTGGATTATTCCGCTTTTGTGCTTTTTTCAGATTCCTCTTTTTTATTCTTTCCCATTCTTTCTTTTACGGTTTTTACTTCTTCAAATAAACCAGGAACTGCTTCCAGTATGGTGCTAATGCTATCTTTTCTGGAAATAGAATGAACACTAACCCCTTATTCGGATATGACTATAAAAGCCACCGGCTCTATTTTGGCACCAGCACCACCGCCACCACCAAAACCTGATTCAGATTCATTCTTCTTTTCTTCTCCTCCACCACTTCCGAAACCAAAACTAACACGCGTTACTGGTATTATGGTTTTACCTGCTGACTCTACAGGGTCACCTATAACAGTCTTTGTACTGACCAGATTTTCAAGTTCACCAGCAACTTCCTTTATAACGTCTTCAAGGCTCATGATACCGCACCACTTACTTTTAGTAAAGCTTTCTATTTATTGCGCGGTATACACTGTGTTTTAAAGGTAAAAATAACTATCCTGAAAAATATAAAAAGAATTATTTAGAATTGTCCATGAAAAAGTTCATAAGTGAATATTTAATTTTTTCAGGCTCAACATCAATAAATTCCTTTTTCTCATCTTCTGGAAACACCGGATAAACTGCAAATTTTCCAAATTTTTGGGGTGATTCTGTCAAAAACCTCCCATCTATGAGAATTCTTGCACCATAATCGGTTGGTGAGCGAACAACTCTTCCCATAGCTTGTCGGATTTTACGTATCGTGGGTATCTGAACTGCATAATCCCATCCTGCACCGTATCCAAAAACACTGTCATAGGCGGATTCAACAGCATTCATCCTGTCATTGAGAGCAGGATAACCTACACCAACAATGATGACAGTGCGTCCACGTCCTTCTCTATAATCGAGCCCTTCACTTAGAGTGCCCCAGATATAGGACAACATCACGGCTTTTCCACCATCTTCTCCTATATCAAAAAATTCCTGTCTTACCTGTTGTGCAGAAACACCCACCTCATCCAGAAATACAGGAATATTGAGCTGTGAATCAAGTTTTCCATGATAACGTTTTGCTTCATGTGAGTTCTGGAAGAATATTATTACATTACCAGTGGATTGTTCGATTGAATCAAGTAGTATCTGTTCAATGGTCTCTATATTCTGGGGATCATCTCTGTTTTTTGCAAATAACGGAGGTACTGATGCTGCAATTGTTAGGCGTTTATCCTCGGAGAAGGATGAACCATAGGCGAGTTCACATGTTTCTCTACTTATACCAAGGGTGTTTTTGACCATGTCAAAAGGTCGCAGTGTTGCTGACATCAGAATGGATGAATAGACCGATTCAAAAAGTGGTTCTGTGACATTTTTCGGAATACAGGTAAATAGTTCAATACGTCCGTAGATTTCGTCGTTCTGGTCTCTTCTGACATTGAGTATGGGATAATAGTGGGGGTTGTTGGACAGTTCCATATACGATAACAGAAAGTCTGCAGCGTATTTAATATCGGAATGTTTTAAAACTTTGGACAGCCCTTTTTTGTACTGCTCATGATAGAACTCATCCAGTTTGGATCCAAATTCGCTTGCTTCTTCAAGTAGTTCGCGAATCTGCTTTTTGTCTCCAAAGCCCTCTTCTTTTGCCTGTCGTAAAAATTTCCCGGCAACCATATCGTTTCTGTCATAAGGGTCACTGATGCGAATGTCATACCAGTATTTTCCAATTTTTTCCTTTTCTCCGAATTTGAACCTTGAATTGTACGTATTTTGTACCACATCAAGCAGTGTGCTGAAAAGGTTGCCCAATCTTTCATCAGGTACCTGACCTATGTATTCGTTAACCTCTGACATTGCTTTTTCAATAGTGTGTTCGGTGATGGTTATGGAAGAATGAGAACGTGCAGCGGATTCAATGTTGTGAGCTTCATCGAATATAACGATAACATCTTGTGGTTCTCTATCAATCCAGCTTAGAAGAGTGGAAAAAATATCCTGATTTAAAACATGGTGGAAGTTTGCAATTACAAGGTCTGCGTATTTGATTTCACGTTTTAATAACTCGTATCCGCACATACTGTTTTGATAGGCAAAATCATTGACCTCCTCTGGAGTTCGGACATCTTTAAACAGCCAGTCTCTAAATTTTTCACTGTCATAGTTCAGGACTTCATATAATTCACTGCAGGTACGTCCACGGAGATTGCGTGCTTTTTCTTCAGAGTTTTCGAGTTCTTTTGAAAGTTCATCTCTTAAACGTATCAGTTCCGGGTCTTTTGATTGTTTATAATTTTTATTTGCTGATTTGAGTTCCTGCCGTTTTAACTGGATATCTTTTTCCAGTTCAATGAGGTCAAAAGTGTTTTCCCTTTTAACAGTGCATTCGTCATAGTCGATTCCATGAGGGCACATGTTGGTTTTACCCTTTATAACTGCGGCTTTTATGTCATTAGTTTTTTTTATATCACGGGCTTCCTGTATGAACTGCACCATTTGCTGGTGGACATTGGTAGCGATTATAACAGTTTTGTCCAGTTGTTTACCTACCTGTAGTGCTGGTGCAAGAGCACTCAGGGTTTTTCCTGTACCACATGCACCTTCAAAAAGAACTATCTGTTTTTTAAGAAGAGCTGAATGGATATTCTCCATTGCATCTTCCTGATTGGGATAGCAGGAATCTTTTGTAAAATATTTTAAATACCCTTTGGAACCTTTCATTGCAACACCTAAATCTTAGCCCGTTTTAATAGGTTTTGTTCTTTAAATTTTATCTAAAATTTTAACCATTACGGTTGTAGAAGTTGAAATCTAATATCGACAGTTTTTTATTCAAACTGCCTTATCTAAAGTAGCAAGTTTTAATAAACCTTATTAATACAATAAAAGGAGATATAGTACAAATGGTAGCAGTTATTATTTCTGAAAATTGTGTGGGCTGTGCGACATGTGTTGATGAATGTCCGGTCGAAGCAATTTCACTGGATGGCGAAAACATTGCAGTTGTAGATGAAGGTGAATGTTCAGATTGTGGTGAATGTGTAGATGTATGTCCTACAGAAGCAATTGAAATTGAGTAATCCGTTTTAATATATTCAATCAAATAATTTAATCAATTTTTTAGGTGGTGGCAATGGCAGAGCGAATAAAAGCTGGAGTACTGGGTGCTACAGGAGCAGTTGGACAGCGTTTTATCGAAGCGCTTACAGACCATCCTTGGTTTGAAATCACATCACTTGCAGCATCAGAACGAAGTGCTGGCAAAACCTATGAAAATGCTGCAAACTGGAGGCTGGATTCCCAGTTACCTGATGAAGTAAAGGGTAAGGATGTAGTACCTGTCGACCCTTCCAAAGTAGATGCTGACGTAGTGTTCTCAGCACTACCCTCATCCAGTGCAAAAACTGTAGAACCAGAATTTGCAGAAGCAGGGTTTGCGGTTGCAAGCAATGCATCGTCTTATAGAATGGAAGACGATGTGCCACTTGTTGTTCCTGAAGTCAATCCCGACCATCTGGGTATGATAGAACAGCAGCAAGATAACCGCAACTGGGACGGATATATTATAACAAATCCAAATTGTTCGACTATTATCATGATAGTATCTCTCAAACCTTTGTTGCAGTTTGGTCTTAATAATGTCAATGTAGCGACTATGCAGGCAGTATCGGGTGCGGGATTTGATGGTGTGTCGTCCATGTCAATAATAGACAATATTCTCCCCTATATCAAAACAGAGGAAGAGAAGATGGAAAACGAGACTCTAAAACTTCTGGGAGAATTTAATGGTTCTGAGATTTTAAACCCGGATATACACGTAAGTTCATCATGTCACAGAGTACCTGTACTTGATGGACATACAGAAGCAATATGGGCTGGAATGGATGATAATCCAACACCAGAGGACGTCAGACAGGCTTTCCTTGATTTTGACCCTGGACTTGAAGACCTCCCATCAAAACCTGAAAATTCACTGGTTGTCTGGGATGAACCTGATAGACCCCAGCCGCGTCTGGATAAAAACATAGGTAACGGAATGGCGGTAAATGTCGGACGCATCCGAGAAGGTATCCGTTATATTGCACTGGGTCACAATACCATCCGCGGAGCGGCAGGTGCAAGTGTACTCAATGCTGAACTCCTTCACAAAAAAGGAAAATTATAACGATGCTTTAAAACGCATCGTTTTCCAATTTTTATATGATATTTAATATTGATTTTTTCCGATACTTTTTAAAAGTAAAATGCAATTATAGTTTTAGATAATCATGTTAGTTGTTTTGTCAATCGGTGGATCTATAATTGCAAACGACCTCGACCCGGAACGTTTCGTTTTTTATAAAAACGCTCTCAGTAAACTATTGCCAGACCATCAGCTGGTAATCGTAACGGGCGGTGGTAAGGCAGCAAGAGATTATATTAATGTAGCACGCAGTGTGGGTTCAAATGAAGTTGTGTGCGATTTTATAGGGATAGAGATAACCCGCTTAAACGCACAACTTCTGATATCAGCGTTTGGTGAAGATGCATATCCAGAACCCCCACGTACCTATAAGGAAGCAAAACTTGCTCTTGCATCCGACAAAGTAGTAGTTATGGGTGGTGTTGTTCCCGGCCAAACCACGGATGCAGTTTCTGCAATTCTTGCAGAGTACCTAAATGCCGACTTTCTGGTGATTGCAACTTCGGTGGACGGAGTTTATTCTAAAGATCCGAGACAGGACCCCAACGCAAAGAGATATGAGAAATTAAGTGCCAAGGAATTGGTTGATGTAGTCATCTCAACAGAGATTAAAGCAGGTTCAAAATCACCAGTTGACCCATTGGCTGCCAAAATAATAGAAAGATGCAAGATGCCCACTACTATAATGGACGGCACTGATCCGGGTCAGGTAACAGACCTTATTATGCAGGAAAACCTGAAAACCGAACCTGTAACAGGGAAGCATCCGGGAACACGAATTATCTGTGATTAATCAGTATGATGCCGATTCTGGATGCGTCTTTTTTATTCCCTCTTTTACACCTTTAACAACTGTATCGGTAATTTTTTTCCCAAAATCTGTGTAAGATCCTGCGTATTCTATGTACGGACTGGAATTTTTGTTCTGTTTCTGATAAGCAACCACAACAGCATCTGTTGTAGTACCCAGAAAATCGTAACCCATTTTCATTAGTGCAAGACCTTTTGCCTCTGTTGCTGTGATTATCGCACCTGCCATTGCACCTTCTGATAATTCAGCATCAACAACAAGTATAATATTAATTGTACCAGGATAGTAGCCATCCAATCTGTATACAGAGGGATGAGTTATACCTGCTGTTACAAACGTTGTAAGATTATCATCGGTTTTTATGCACAGGTTTTCCATCTCAACTGCGGTCAAAAGCCCAAAATATGGTTTGTAAACTTCATTGTATTCTGCAACATTATCCAGATATTGTACTGGGTCTTTGAATTCAAATCCATTATTTACTTCATGGTTGAATATGGATTTTACATACCCACGACCACCATTAATTCCTGTACTAAGCCCTTCAAATTCTCCTGAAATTATCAGTGTGGAGTTTTTGGTGCAGTATTTCATAAATATCACTGGTTTTAGGTCGATGATGATACAAACACAAACAGAAATTATAATTAATTATCTGTCAAATACTGTATCCATGATAGGTATATCTTCTTATGCATTCCATGACCTTCCTCTGTCAGAAGCACTGGAAAACATTGAAAAACTTTCCAAAGGTGCGGAGATATTTTCCGAAGGTTTCCATGACCTTCTCAAAGACTCTGAAACACCTTATTCCTACAATCTTGAATATACTGTCCATGCTCCCAATACAGACCTTAATATTGGAAGTATCAGAGAACCTATGCGTAAAGCAGGGATGGAATTGATACAGGGAATGGTTGATATATGCAGTCAGATAGATGCCAGAGTTCTGGTTGTTCATCCCGGATATTTTACATATTCGTGCGATATCCCTGATGCAAGGGTATCTTTGAAAAAATCACTTTTAGAACTTGAAAAAATAACCGATGGAACTGATATAAAAATCTGTGTTGAAAATATGCCAAGTGACTGGAATTGTTTCCTTTTCCAGTATCCAGACCTTGACCTTGGAAACAATGGATTTGCTCTGGATGTGGGGCATGCCAATACAACACAGACATTAGATAAATTTTTAGAATACAATATATCCCATTTTCATATTCATGACAACACGGGTAAAAGTGATGAGCATCTATGGGTGGGTGCAGGAAATATTGATTTTAAAGGAATGAAGGATGTTTTGAAAAAAAACAGTGGTATGAAGGTTCTTGAACACCGGAGCAGGGATTATGTGGAAAAAAGTTTGAAAGCTATAAAAGATCTTGATATAAAGTAAGATAATTTATTTATATTATCCTTTTCAACTTATAATTATGAGCCATCTGGATAATAAAGTATTCAAAGCACTTGGTTGCTCCACCCGTCTGCAAATGCTTGAAATTCTGAGCGATTCTGAAACTCATATAACAGGGATGGCTAAAAAACTGGGGATTTCAGTTCCTGTTGCAGCAAAGCATGTAAAAATACTTGAAGAAGCAGAACTTGTTAACCGAAAAAGGTTTGGTAAAACTGATATTTTAAAAATAAACACCAGTAATATATATACGATACTGGACAGATTTGCACCAACAAAAAGTGTGGATGTTGACAAAGGAACAACACTGCTCGATGCTTTAAAAAAGGTATCGGCAGTAGAGGTCAAACAAATTGGAGACAGGGATGCTGTTGTCGCTACTGATGGTGATAAAGGTTTCTATGTTTATGAAGTGGATGGTACCTTTTCTGACAAAACAGTAAATGAATGCACTTTTGATAAAGATGCTACAGTTAAATGGAAAAAACTTGAACCAATCACTAAAATGAAACTGAATATAAACATAAAAAAGGAATAAAAACCTCTATTTTTAACCAGTTGTTTTAATAAATATCATATTCAATAAAATCACAGGTGAATTTTTAGCAATGGAAAGCCTGCAAGATGTACCCCGTATAGGGGATAAAACAGCCCAGCGTTTTATAGGTCATTTTGGAAGTGAGGAAGCCGCACTTAATGCTATTTTAAACGGTGATATTGCCAGTATATCAGAAATTGAGGGAATCGGTCAAAAATTTGCAATATCACTGGTACATGAAACACGCGGTATTATCGATGGAGTAACATTGACTGATTTTTTGAAAACAAATGAAGCAGTTAATATTTATCAACGGTTACTTGATGTAATAAAACAGTTTGCAAATACCGGATACGCCAGAGATAAACTCCATATTTACATCCCGTATCCATCCAGTAAAATAAATTTGATAAAACAAATTCAGGATACAGTTAACTATTATAGAAAAACAGCAGATGTGTTTGGAAAAGATGATAAATTCCTGAAAATGTTGTCCCATATTAAACCCCTGAAGTCAAATTATCCTTCAGGAAAAATCAGAGACCGAACTATTTTAACAACTGATGAAAATGTTTATGCGAATCTAAAGAAAAAGTATGGATCTTTTGTAGATATCCAGATTGTTACCGATTCTTCTGAAATGCTTGATATAGCTCGCGGGTATTCACATGCAATAACTGATGATTATCTGGATGTTGACTATTCTGAAGATATGGAACTGGAATATGTAACCGACCTTGAGAAATTGCAGGACTGGCAGATAATTCCTGAAAAAGAGATTGCATTCTATGCCAAAAACCTTCCAGCGATTGATAATTCTCTTGATGTAATCCAATGTCTACGTTCAAATGATTTCAACTTCTTTGAGCAGATGGATAATAAAGACCTTGAAATTCTTAAAGAGACACTTGAATTGATAGATGAAAAAGGGGATGTTGCAACAGGAACAGACCCTGAAATCGATAGATTGAGCAAAATCCATGAACGTATATATGAGACTGTATCAAAAACGGTAGAGTATGCCAATGCAAAGCTGGATAAGTGCCTGGAAGAGAGTAAAATGACACTCAGCGGTCAGGACATGCTCAGAGTCATGAACGGCAGTATGGAAATCCAGGACCTTATGAGAAAAGAAATCTATCAGTCCTACCAATCAATCCTTGAGGAAGCAAAAGACAGTATCACAAATGAATTAAAACTTGAGAAACAGGAAAAACTTTTTGTTGATTCATTGTTCCCAGATGAAATATCCTATCCAATAGAAATTGATGATAGCCAGGTTAACGCATTGAAACAGGATATTGTCCGCAGAATTCAGAAGAAAAAGGTTGATCACAAAAGGCAAATTTCAAAGACTCTGCATGAATATCATGATATAATCAGGGAACTGGTCTATTCCGTACTGGATTTTGATGTAGGTTTTGCTATCGGTAGATTTGCAAGAGAGTATAATCTTGAAATGCCCCAGTTGATAGATGGTGCAGGAATAGGGTTTGTTAAGGGGAGTAACCTGTTTCTACAATCCAAATACGGTGATGTTACCCCGATTGATTATTCACTGGGAAAAACATCTCAAAATAGCGATAATAACCGACATGTATTGTTAAGTGGAGTGAATTCAGGTGGAAAAACATCTATGCTGGAACTACTTGCACAATGTGTTATACTTGCCCATATGGGATTTCCAGTTCCTGCAAATGCTTCTGAAATTGGGATTACAGATGGACTCTATTATTTTGCCAAATCTAAGGGTACGCTTGATGCAGGGGCGTTTGAAAGCTCCCTTACAGATTTTTCAGTAGTTGCAGATAACTCGAGTAAAGTGGTTCTTGTGGATGAACTGGAATCCATCACAGAACCGGGAGCTTCCGCCAAAATTATAGCTGGAATACTTGAAACATTATCAGAAAACGAAAAAAGTATGTCTGTATTTGTATCCCATCTTTCAGAACTGATTATGGAAAACACACAGTGCGATGTCAGGGTTGATGGAATAGAGGCAGAAGGTCTTGATTCTGAACTGAACCTGATAGTGGACAGAACACCGAGACAGAATTATATTGCAAAAAGTACACCGGAACTGATTGTAGAAAGGCTTGCAAGGAAAGCAAGCGGAGATGAACAGGCGTTTTATAAAAGGTTGAAATATAAATTTGATTGATATTTACAACATTCCTTTTGTACTCTTGATACTTTCTCCTTCTACAACAGTAGCACGTTTCATTGCATGAGCAAATGCCTTGAAAAGTGCCTCGATTTTGTGGTGGTCGTTGTCTCCGTAAACAGATGCATGGAGGTTCATGTTTGCGTTCTGGACAATTGATTCAAAAAAGTGTCTAACCAATTGGGTGCTAAAATATCCCACATACAGGGATTCAAATTCTGCGTTCATTACCAGATAACTGCGACCGCCGAGGTCAAGTACCACATCGGCAAGAGATTCATCCATCGGTATACGGGCTTCACCATACCTTGCTATTCCTTTTTTATCTCCCAGTGCGTTGTCTATTGCCTGCCCCATGACAATACCGGTATCCTCTATAAGATGATGTTCATCCACTTCAAGGTCTCCGTTTGCACTGATACTTAAATCAAAACTGGAATGTTTTGCAAAAGACGATAGCATGTGGTCAAAGAACCCGATTCCTGTATCAACCTCTGCTTCTCCACAACCATCAAGGTTGAGTTCTATTTCAATACTTGTTTCACCGGTTTCTCTTGATATGTTAGCAGTTCTCATAAAATACCTTTATAACTTTACTTTACTTACAATTTTTACCTTTAACTGCATCAATTGCATCTGCAAGTTTAAATTTGTTTTTATAGAGTGCACTTCCTACAACAACACCCGATGCACCAACATTTTTGATTGTAAGAAGGTCGTCTATACTGGTAACTCCTCCAGAAGCAATAACAGGAATTGTTACTGATTCAACAAGTTCTTCAATGGGTTTTGTTTCTGTGCCCTGCATCAATCCCTCTGTATCAATATTTGTAAATAGAATACTCCCTGCACCAAGGTTTTCGAATTTGATACCCATGTCAACAGCGGTAAATTCGGATTCCTTTGTCCATCCTTCTACTGATATCTTACCTTTTTTAGAATCCAGTGCAACCATTACACTTTTGCTTCCAAATCTTTTAGCCAAACCTTTTATCAGTCCGGGGTTTTCAAGAGCAGCAGTACTCAATATGACTCTGTCAACACCGATATTCAAAAGCTGTGCGGCATCCTCTTCGGAACGGATGCCTCCACCGACCTGTATTACCACATCCTCGGTTTTGAATTTATCCACGATATTCTGGATAATAGGAGCATTTTTACGCTCACCCTCGATAGCACCGTCAAGGTCTATAAGGTGGAAAATTCTAGCTCCCTTGTTGTACCAGTCCACTGCGGCTTCGACAGGGTCATCGAGGCATACAATTTCACTACCGGGAACACCCTGTACAAGCTGAACACATTTTCCTTCTCTAATATCGATTGCAGGTATGATTTCAAAACACATAATATGTCCTCACGGCATCAGACGTTCAATTGGTACAACAAGGATGTCTCTTGCACCTACCTCTTTTAGATTGTTAACTGTTGTAAAAATCATATCAGAATCTACTACTGCGTGTACTGCAAGTGTAGAGGATTCTGATTCAACTTTCATCACAGTAGGTCCGGAGAGACCTGGAAGAACCTCCTTAACCTCATCCAGTGAATCTTTTGGTACGTTCATCATCAAATACCGTTTCCCTTCGGCGTTGAGTACACTTTCAAATGCAGTTTTTATATGATGTATCTTATCTTTTCTTTTTGCACTCTGGTGGTTTGCAATCATATATACAGAAGACGAAAAAACCTTTTCCACGGGTTTTAGATTGTTCAGTACAAAAGTAGTGCCTGAGCTTGATATATCTACAATGGCGTCAGCGACTCCTATATAGGGTGTCATTTCACAGGCACCGCTTACTTTGATGACCTCTATGTTTATGTTCTTGCTGTCAAAAAATTTCTTTGTTATATTTGGAAACTCGGTTCCAATTTTCATACCTTCAAGCTCTTCTACAGATTCTATTGATGAATCTTCAGGAACAGCAAGCATAAGGTTTGATTTTCCGTAATTCAAATCAAGCATAAGATCAACATCAGCATCGGTTTCTGAGACAAGGTCTATACCAGTAATACCGATGTCTGCAGCTCCATCCTGTACATATTCAGGTATATCTGCGGCTCTTGCAAATAAAAAAGAAATTTCTGGATCAGTAGTTGTTCCAAAAAGCTTTCTCTCCCCTCCGTCAGATACAGGGAGTCCAGCTTCTTTAAGCAGTTTCACAGTTGGTTCATTTAGGCGTCCTTTGTTTGGTATAGCGATACGTATCATAAGGGAATCCTCTGGAATAATGACAAATTAACTATTTTTTAAACTACACTTATAGCATATAGGTTTCACGATTTCTGCCTATCAAAATTTGCTGATAATTTAAATACAAAACAACAGGTTGTGTAGGAAAATTAATGGTCGTTGTTTAAATGCTGATCAATCTGGCTCTTAAATTTATATATGTCCATTGGTTTTGATATATATCCGTCACAACCAGCATCAATAAAACGTTTTTTATCGCCCAGCATCGCATGAGCAGTCAGGGCAACGACCGGTATGTTCATGGTTTCGGGGTCATTTTTCAACTTTGAAAGCAGTTCGAGACCATCCATTTTCGGAAGTTGCATATCAAGCAGTATCAAATCGATTTTTATGTTTTTTAATTTTTCAAGGGCAATATACCCATCTTCTGCTTTTGTGACATTGTATCCGTAGGATTTTAGCAGGTCAACTGTTAATTCCATATTAAATACGTTATCCTCAACCACAAGAACATTAACATCTGAATTTGACATCTATATGTACTTGTTTTTTTATCATACAAGTTTGTTTTTGTTTTGTTAGAAATATAATAAGGCGAAAAGGATAAGTAATATTATGTGTATGAAAGTAGGTTGCACGCCAAACCTGACCCGCCTTAACTCAGTGGAAGAGTGCGCGGCTGTAGTTAGGACCATGTGACATCTGTCACACATACCGCGCAGGAACCGCGATGTCCCCAGTTCGAATCTGGGAGGCGGGACTTAACCATTATTAATAGGTTTTACAAAAACAGTTATATATTAGAAAACACAATTAGATGTGCTTTCAGATAACAAAGTGTTCGGATAGTGTAGTGGCCTATCATGGGGCCCTGTCGAGGCCTCGACTCGGGTTCAAATCCCGGTCCGAACGTAACTTTTTCTGCTTTTTATAATTCAGTGATGATGGTCATTGTTGTTGATAAAATCCCTGATGTTTTGATGAGTATGTTCATGTATATGAAGATGGATGTGTCCGTTGTTGGTTTCTATTGTTTTTGTAAGTTCTTCGATAGCCTCATCAATGGATAACAGCAGAGTGTCGCAGTCGTATCCAAAAAATCCCAATACTTTGAATAATTTGAATACACCAGAGGCTTCCAGATTGTTTTCTTTTAAAACAGTAGAATCTGAAAATATTTCTCTTGGGAAACCCTGAGCTATAATTTTGCGGTTGAGAACATATACCCTGTCTGAAAGCTGGGGTAGAGCGTTAACATCATGTGTTACCATTATTATAGTAATACCCTGATTTTTGTTTAGCTTATTAATAAGCTTAATTAACTCTTTCCTGCTTCTTGGGTCAAGATTGGCTGTTGGTTCATCGATTACCAGTATTTTAGGTTTCATTGACAGTACAGATGCCAGTGCAACCTTTTTCTTTTGACCATAACTTAGGTGGTGTGGAACTTTGTCCTCAAATCCTTCAAGCCCTACAATAGATAGTGCTTTTTTTACTTTTTCATCCACTTCTTTATTTTCAAGCCCCATGTTCAGTGGACCAAATGCAATATCATCATATACAGTGGGCATGAAAAGCTGGTCATCAGGGTCTTGGAAAACGATGCCGATTTCTCTTATTCTCTATTCAATAGCCATTTCTGAAATGTTTTTTCCAAAAATTGACACGTTGTTATTCTGGCTTTTTAAAGTACCATTAAGATGCAGAAAAAGAGTGGTTTTTCCCGCCCCATTGGGACCTAAGATAACGGTTTTCTCGCCTTCTTCAATTTTAATATCAATACCGTCAAGAGCTTTTGTTCCATCGGGATATGAATAGTTTAAATTAGTAACATCAATGGCATTTATCATTGTAACAACACCACGGGGAATATATGTAAAACGACTGCAAAACTTATAATTAAAAATGTTATCAGGTATCTTTGGTTTTTATATTGAATTTTACTATTGTATTGGGGTTTCCTGTATATCCTTTGGAAAGCATAGCCTGATATACTCTTTGAGCCCTTTCATAACTTTTAACAACAAGCATTCCTACGGATTTTCCGATTTTTGACATCGAAGAAATGTTTAAACCAGGTTTAAATCCCTTGGATGTCATTGCAGTCCACATCCTCTGGAATTCATCAAGGAAAACAAATATGTAACGATAGGTAAACATAAGCATCTGTATCAGAGGATTTGGGATTTTTAGCATATGTAACGCTTTGATTGTGGTATCAAACCTCATTGTTCCAAGCATTGTAAATACCAGTAGAATTGCTGTAAAAGCTCTAACAGTAATAAGAAATCCATAGGTAATCCCTTCATGGGTCACTGTTATGTTGCTAATATTTACCAAAACATCACCATTAACAGTAAAGGGCATTATTATTAGAAAAGGAAGAATGAATAGGGAAACCCATTTAACATGGTTGAATATAAACTTAAAAGGCAGTTTTGAGATAATAAGCAGTGTGAAAGTAATCACATTTTTAAATGGTTGACCATAAAAACAGCATGCATATAAATTACTGATTACTTTTTCTGTAGGTTAAATCTACAGCCAATATTAATGGTTATTAGGTGTAAAAGAAAAAATAACTAATTTGTGTATATACAGTATTGGTTGAACAAAATCAATGTTGTAGGATATTAAGGTAAAACCTTGGAGATATCGAAAGTTTTTCTGGTATAAAAATAATAAACTTTTTATTATAATAAGTATTATTATATAATTAAAAACAATCAATTAAAGCAATTAAAGGTTGAAATTGAAATATTTGGAAACAAATACAAAACAACGGTAGATTACTTCTACAAAATACCTACCCAGGTGATTACATGGAACAAAACGAAGAAGAATGTCCACCAACGTGCTCTTATTGTCCCTATACCTTTGGAGCTTCTGTACTTTGCCCTTTTAATTATTGATTTTGTTTTTCACAATTAAAATCAGACCAATGTATGTATGTATTGTCCAGCTAAGTTTTATCGTATTTTGTCGATTGTATAAGCTAAAAAATTTAGAACAGTAATTAACTATTTTATCCACAATACCAGACATATTTATAAAAGTTATATGTTATAGGAATTAATTTAATATACAAAAATTGTAGGAAGTAAATTGATTACTCAATAAGCATATGGCCCTAAAAGATAGGTTATTTATTACATCTTTTTAAAATCAATTCCCCACCTGATTATACCGGGTGCCACATTCCCACATCTTCGATAATAAACAGTCTCCAGACCAAGTGTTTTAGCACTATCAATAAAATCAGGGATTTCAGATTCTGGTTTAAAAGTATAAAAGTGAATAAAACCTTTACTTTTTACAAATTCTGCTATATACAAAAGGATGTTGTCCATACCATATGGAGTAGGAACAATAACCCTATCAAAATCATAACTGTTAAGGAATGTAGATATATCTGTAACATCCTTTTGGATAAGTGTTATACTATCTTTCACTTTATTCAAACAGACATTTTCCTGCAACCATTTAAAAGCTTCGGGGTTTTTTTCTATTGCAACGGCTTTAAAACCATAAAAAGCCGCAGGAATAGCAAAAGGACCTACTCCACAAAAAGGAATCAGAATTTTTTCGTATGGATTTATCTTTGCAATCAACCTTTGCCTCTCATAAGAGAGACGATTATTAAAAAATACTTTACCTACATCGAATTTGTAACTAAAACCGTGTTCCCTGTGGGTTGTTATTGTTTCATTCCCGAATAAAATTTTAAAATCTGATGTTCTTTTATACCCATCTACTTTATTCGTTTTATTAAGAATTGTTTTTACATTCCTGTGAACTGCTGTAATAGCTCGGGCAATATCAAATTTATAAGTGTCAAGTTCATAGGGTATTGATACCACTGCTATATCCCCTATGATATCAAAACGTTTTGGTACATTACCAAGTAAATGTTCAGGAACCTTATTTTCCAGTTGATTTCTAAGATTCATGGATAACTTCAGAAGTCAATTGCCATATTTTTCAATTCTAATAGCTGAAACCTTGCCATCAATTTCAGTATATGTTACTTTCAACTTTTTACCCATAACGATTTCGGTTTCCACTATTGTAAAATTTTCAACCCCAAAACCTGCCTGGTTACCTATTTCATCTTCATAATAGCCTTCTGCATCTTCAATAGTTACCGCAAATTTATCACCTTTTTCATTTACAGCTGTAACGTTACCAACTACATAACCTGATTCATCATCGATTGAAAACAATGAATATGAAATCAATGCAAGAGAAAAAGCCAATATTAAAATGATAATAAAAATCAGAACTGTATTTTTTCTAATATTATACCCTCCATAAAACTATAAACTACAAAGATGCCGACCAAAATATCATTAACGATTTGACTTATCAGCAACATATGAGAGATAATATGTTCTTCTTAAATAAGAATAACGATACTAAAAAAAGGAAAAAGGAAGAAATCCGGTTCTGGAGCAAGGTCAGTAATAGTTATGATGACTGGATTGAACATGGTTTTAAAGAGCAATATAAAGCTTTCAAATCAAAAATTGCATCATACACCCAATCTGGAGATAGTGTACTGGAAATTGGAACAGGTACCGGAGAAATAGCATTCTATATTGCACCTAAATGCAAAAATGTGACAGGCATTGACATTTCACCCGGAATGATTGATATTGCCAGAAAGAAAAACACTGAATCAGGATATAATAATCTTAGCTTTCAGGTGGAGGATGCCTATAACCTTCCTTTTGACAAAAATGAATTTACAAAAATTGTCAGCTGTAATGTACTCCAGACCATGAAAAACCCGTATAGATCAATTCAGGAATGCGGGAAAATATTGGATAAAGGTAACGAATACTTAAGTATTACCTATTGTTTTGGAGATTCCAGTCTATTTGAGCAGGTCAAATTGATAAAATGGGTTATACACTATGGGAAACCGAAATACTGGCACAATTTTAAATCCGATGAACTTGTTAACCTTTTCCAAGAGGCTGGTTTTGAGATAATAGAAAAAGATTGGGTATGGGAAAAACCTGCTGTTTTATTCCTGAGGTCACGGAAAATGTAATACATTATTCTCTTAGATTTACTGGTGTCAACTTTTTCTCAATCATTGCCAGTAAACTGTCACTTGCAAGTGCGAGTAATATTGCAGGTATAGCACCTGCCAGAATTCTATCAATGTTAAAACTCACAAGTCCTTCAAAAACCAGCTCCCCCAGACCTCCACCACCTATAAGTGCAGTCAGTACCGCTATACTGTTTGCAAGTAGTGCTGAAAACCTGATACCTGCAAATATGGCTGGATAGGAGTTTGGAAGGCGGATATAACGGTTAATCTGCCATCTGGTCAATCCTACACCATGTGCATAGTCAATAAGTGATGGGTCGATATTTAAAAGACCAATATATGTATTTTTTATAATCGGCAACAACGCCCTTACAAGGATGGCTATCAATGCAGGTGTAAACCCAATTCCTATAAGAGGAACAACAATAGCTACCACTGCAAAACTCGGTACTGCCTGTAAAAGGTTGGATACTTTCATAATCCAATTCGCCAGTTTTTCACTTTCTACTGATATGAAAGCAAGAGGTATAGATATAACAATACTTGCTATTAAAGTCAAATAAACAAGGGTTACATGCTGGAGAGTAGCATTTGCAATGGTTTCCAGAGTTACCATGTTTCATACCTCGAGTTAAGCCTTTTTTCAACCATACCTGCAAACCCATCAAGTATAACCGCAAGCAATCCTGTCCAGATACCGGCAAGAAGAATCGTATTAACCTCATAAAGCTGGATACCAGTTTGTAACGTTGTTCCAAGCCCTCCAGCAGCAATCAACCCCCCGAGAGTAACCAGACCCATGGTAAATACCAGTGCTATCCGTATTCCACCTGCAATAAGGGGCAATGACATAGGTATACGTATTTTAAATAATATTTCTCTGGATGAGAGTCCAAGAGCTCGAGCAATATTAATGTATTTTCTATCCACACCTTTCAATCCAGTATATGTATTCCTTGTAATAGGAAGCAGGGAATACAGAATTGATGCTATTATAGTGGGAAGAGTTCCCATTCCTGCTATAGGTAAAAGGATTACAAGAAGAGCGATATCAGGTGTGGTTTCAAAAATATTTAATATGTTTAATACTGGATTTGAGAGTTTTGAATTGTAATAGATGGTAATACCCAGAACCACCCCAATGACAGAAGATATAAAAAGTGCTATACTAAACATATACAGGTGTTCAATGGTTCTCATGGTCAGTGAATTTGTCTGCCAGACCTGAATGATGTCATTTAAAACCCCCAGCAATATTCCACCTTCAATTTGGATTAGATAAGTTTTAAAAAAACTTCATTGGATAAAAGAAGTCCTTTAGGAGTGTCGCCATTGAAAACTACCGCAAAAGACTCATTTTTGTTTTTTAGCTCGGAAAGAGCCGAAGATACTGAATGCATAGGTGAAAACGTTGTTGATGATTGTGCAACATCCTGTAATTTTTCGTCACCTTCATATTTTAACAAATTCACCATTTCTACTGTTCCCATGAAATCAGAACCATTATAAACCAACCCCAATTCTATATTATTATCAGTCATTCTGGTTACAGCATCATTAATCTTTATATTTCCATCAAAAATATACTTGTTGTCCATTGGGGACATCAGGTCTTTTACATTTAGAGTATCCATGTGTTTGAATTTATGGTTACTGTCCACAATATCAGATACAAGTTCGTTTACAGGGTTAAATATCAAATCTTCAGGTTTTCCAATCTGTATAAGGTTTGCACCATCCATAATCGCAATTCTGTCACCAAGTTTGAACGCTTCTTCAATATCATGAGTTACAAAAACTATCGTTCTTCCAAGCTCCTGTTTTATCCTGCAGAATTCATCCTGCAACTGTCGCCTTAATATCGGGTCAAGTGCTCCAAATGGTTCATCCATCAGCAAAAGCGGGGGGTCCATTGCCAATGCTCTTGCAAGCCCTACTCTCTGCTGTTGACCACCACTTAACTGGTTGGGGTATCGGTACAGGAATTGTTCAGGAGGCAAAGATACAAAATCCAGCAAGGTTTTAACCTTGTCTATTATTTCATTATTTGACCAGCCCTCAAGTTTTGGAATGAGACCTATATTGTTCCTTATTGTCATATGAGGGAACAAACCAATGTCTTGGATTACATAACCAATATTTCTTCTCAATTTTACAGAATCAAACTGCATGATATCCTGATTGTTTATAAAAATCCGTCCTTCATCAGGTTCTATTAACTGATTTATCATTCTAAGGGTGGTAGTTTTTCCTGAGCCGCTTGGACCTATAAGAATCAGTAATTCCCCACCATGGATTTCAAGGTTTAAATCCTGAACTGCAAAACTGTTATTGTATTTTTTTGTTATGTTTTCAAGTTGTATCGAATCTATCCGGTCAAAAAGTTTTCTGGATGGCATCTGATTCACTATTTTTGAAAAATTTAAAAATAAAAAGTCAACCAAAGGTCGACATTAATTATTTTCTTCTATCAAACCCCTGTTCTCAAGGAATTGCCTTGCAATGTCTTTTGCTTCTTTATTCTCTACATCATACTGGTAATTCAGGTTTCTCATGGTTTCCTGGTCTATAGTATTATTCAATTGTCCGAGAGTATCCATTACATCTGGATGACTGGATGCAAAATCACTTGTCATCAGTGTTATAGCATCATAGGGTGGAAGTGCTCCTTTATCATCTTCAAGAACCCTGAGCCCAAACTTTTCATTCTTTGTGTCGGTAGTATATGCAGATATAGCATCTACTTCATCATTTTTGATGGATTGATACATAATAGATGGAGCACCCTGTTTGTAATCTTTGAATTCAAAACCATATACCTCTTTTATACGTGGGAGCCCATCTTCTCTGGTGGCAAATTCCGGGTCTGTCCCGATTACCATATTTGACGCGTAACCTTCAAGTTGGCTCAGTTTTGTTATATTATGCTCTTCTGCCCAATTTTCATCTACTGCAATAGCATAAGCATTTTCAAAACCCAATCGATTTGCTATTTTTACATTATCTTCCTGCATAAGACCTTTTTTGGTCTCTTCATATATCATCTGGGGGTCCCAAGTATCAGGTGACGGTTTTTTAAGTATCTGGCTGTAGGCTGTTCCTGAATATTCAACATAGGCGTCTATTTGTCCCTGTTTCAGTGCTTCATAATTAACAAACGTTCCCCCAAGTCCTTGTTCTACTTCGGTATTATATCCATTATCCTCCAGTAATATTGAAAGCATATGAGCAAGTATATAGGATTCCTGGAAAAGTTTGGAACCTATTACAATAGTTTCATCAGAATTTGGATTACTGTTTGATTCATTTGTTTGAGGATTCTGTGCACACCCACTCACCATTATAGCGGTAATGAGCATAAGTACCATAGCAATAACTTTCCATTTCATTTGTTGTTCCCCACAAGTATAGAACTATTGAATTAGTTCTTAATAGTTTTCAATCCCAAATTGTGCATAATCGGTAAAAAGATTTGTTATTTATATGCAATAACTTCCTATTTTTATTGGTTACAAATAAATAAAATTTTTAATTTAAATGGTTTTCATTTATATATTTTGAAAACATTTTGGTAATTGAGGCGAATCAGATGGACGATACATTAATAGATCTGATTGAACGCGCCAGATATTACGAGCAGTTCGATAATTTCGATCGTGCTCTTGATCTGGAATAAAAATGCATATAAAAAGGTTGGCCATTCATCCCCTCAGAATTAATATGTACCAACCTTCTTTTTTTTATATGCAAATCTTTTCAAATCCCACAGGTCATCTCCCGCAATTTTTCACCAAGCTTGATATTTTCAGTATAATCGACTTCCACATCAAAAACCCAGATTCCCCCATTTTCCAGTGCATATTGGAGTTTGGAGGTTAATTCATCAGCTGATTCTATTTTAACCCCGTTCACCCCAAAACTTTGAGCCATCTGGACAAAATCCGGATTGGAAAAATCGATTCCGTAAGATGTTTTGAATTTTTCAAGTTCATTCCACTCAATCACCCCATATTTGGAATCGTTAAATATAATAACAATCAGGTCAGTGCCAATCCGTTTTGCAGTTTCCAGTTCCTGAACGTTCATCATAAATCCGCCGTCTCCTACGACTGCAACAACATTTTTTTCAGGATGGACAAGCTTTGCAGCAATAGCTCCCGGAAGTGCAAAACCCATTGAAGCCAGTCCATTGGATATCTGAACTGTGTTTGGTTTATATGCAGGAAACAGTCTGCCCACCCATAGTTTATGAGCCCCCACATCACTGATAAGTATGTCATCTCTGTAAAGACGGTTCCTTATATCATATAAGATTCTTTGCGGTTTCACAGGGAACGAATTATCATTCCTGTAGGACAATAACTCGTTTTCCATCGTCTGTTTAAGTTTTGCTATTGATTCGGGTACACCCTTTTCAGATGTACAGTTTTCTGTCAGGCGATAAAGAGAATGTTTTAAATTACCTATAAGTGAACATTCGGGAAGATAACTTGAATCTATTTCCGGATGGCTATTATGAATATGTATTATCTTTTTTGAACCATCAGGATTCCACAGACGCGGACTGTATTCAACAGGGTCTACACCTACACAGATTACAAGATCTGCTACATCAAATCCACACATAAGATAATCTTTTCTTTGAAGCCCGACGGATCCGATATATAAGTCATTGTCTGTAGGAATGTTACCTTTACCCATGAATGTGGTTGTTGCTGGGATTTTTAACCTGTTTACAAACTTTTCAAGCTGTTCAGCAGATTGTTCCCTTGTCACCCCATTTCCTGCAAGAATTAAAGGTTTATTCGATTGTTCAATTAGTTCAACAGCTTTTTCCAATTCATTTTCATCATGTTCACTTTTATGGGAATACATTTTCTTTTGAAGGGGAGTTTCCAGTGTATCTTCAATTGCTATATCCTCAGGTAATTCAACATGAACTGCACCGGGTGCATCACAGGCTATGTCAAACGTTTTTCGTACAATTTCAGGTATAAAATCCGGACGGGTTATTTTTCTGTTCCAGTTTGTTATGTTTTTTAATGTATCAACAACGTTGATGTATTGGTGAGCCTCTTTATGAGTCTTCTCCAGTGATGCCTGTCCGGTTACTGCTACCAATGGTGCCCTGTCCAGATAAGCATCAGCTATACCTGTCATCAGGTTGGTAGCGCCCGGTCCAAGTGTAGAAAGACATACCCCGGGTTTATGGGTCAGCCTCCCATAGACATCAGCCATAAACGCCGCACCCTGTTCATGTCTTGTTACAATGAATTTTATACTTGAATGTGAAAGCGAGTCCATTAGGTCAAGGGTTTCTTCACCTGGTATTCCGAACACATATTCAACCCCTTCATTTTCCAGGCATTTGACAAAGAGGTCACTAGCTTTCATTCAGTACACCTTCATGGATTTGATATTCATGAATTCATAAAAACCAAACCTTGAAAGTTCTCTACCTACACCACTCTTCTTAATTCCGCCAAAAGGCAACCTCGGGTCGGATTTTGTAACTGAATTAACAGAGACATTGCCTGCTTCTATATCCCTTGTCAGTCGTACCGCTTTTTCACGGTCTTCTGTCCAGATGTTTGCACCCAGTCCGAATTGGGTATCATTGGCTTCTTTTATAGCTTCCTTCTCACTGCTGACAGTAAT
This sequence comes from Methanohalobium evestigatum Z-7303, assembly GCF_000196655.1. Lineage (GTDB taxonomy): Archaea > Halobacteriota > Methanosarcinia > Methanosarcinales > Methanosarcinaceae > Methanohalobium > Methanohalobium evestigatum. Next base: position 2,213,413 of record NC_014253.1, read on the forward strand.
AATCGGAGCAACCGGACCGAAAGTTTCCTCTGTAATTACTCTGGAATCTTTAGATACATTGGTAAGAATCACAGGTGAGTAATAGAAACCTTTACCTTCAGTTTTGCCACCTTCAAGTAACACTTCTGCACCCTTTGAAACTGCATCATTTACCTGTTCTTCAATCAATTTTATCTGTTTATCAGATACAAGTGGTCCTATATCGGTATTTTCATCCATCGGGTCTCCTATTGTCAGGTTTCTGGTTGCGTTTACAAATTTGGAAATGAACTCATCTGCTATACTTTCCATGACAATAAACCGCTTTGCAGATACACAACTTTGACCTGTATTGGTAAAACGACCGGCTGCAGCAGCTTCCGCCGCCTTATCAAGGTCTGCATCATCCAGTACTATAAACGGGTCGCTTCCACCAAGTTCAAGTACACATTTTTTTATGTTCTTGCCGGCTTCTTCTGCTACATTCCTGCCTGCTGATGTACTGCCTGTAAAAGATACCCCTGCTATTTCATCTCTTCCTATCAGTGATGAGGTGGATTTCCCATCAAGAAGCAGTGTCTGGTAAACTCCTTCTGGGAATCCGGATTCTCTGAATACCCCCTCTATTTCCAGTGCACACATGGGTACATGACTGGAATGTTTAAGAAGTATTACATTACCTCCTGCAAGTGCTGCTGCACCTACGCGTAATGCCTGCCAGAAGGGGAAATTCCAGGGCATAATAGTAAGAATTGTTCCGAGTGGTTCAAAAACAATACCAGAAGTTTCTGCATCTGTATCCACAAATTCAGGCTCTATATACTGCTTTGATTTTTCAGCAAAATGTTCAAGAACCCATGCACATTTTTCAATTTCGGATTCTGACTGCCTTATAGGCTTACCCATCTCCTTTGTAATGGTTGGAGCAAGCTCCTCTTTCCTTTCCCGGAGTTTAGCCGCAGCATTGTTCAGATATTCAGCTCTTTCAGAAACATCAAGGTTTTTCCACTGTTCAAAAGCTTCATTGGATTTTTTTAATATCCCGTCAACCTTTTCCTGTGAATAATAATTGTATTCTTTATTTACCTTTTCCGTAGCGGGATTAATAGATACTATTTTATCCATATTATTTCCTCCTTAATCTAATTATCAATGGTTTTAAACCAGCCAAATAACAGGCTAAAAAATTATATCTGGAGGTATCTCTATGTTCCAATTGTGAAATACCCAATCTCCTGATACAATATAAACTACAAGACCTAGAAGCATTTATTGATTGCAAACCTTACCTCCAATCTCCCCCTTTTAGCCTGCAACCGGTATTTTATGAACAGGCTGTTTGTCTGATATGTTTCTCCTATTATAAAAGAGATGTTTTTAATCTGGGTTTCAATATTTTTTTGTTATTCAATCGGTTAATACATCCCAAAAGATAAAATTTATTTCTTTTGTAAAAAGTTTATATGAATCCAGTGAATCAACAGGAAAAGCAAAAGCACCGCAAATCCTGAAAACAGGATGATTATAAAAACACATATATCAGATCCACAATTTAGTGTGTTTTTAAGAATTTCTACCACACGACCTATAATAGACAATTTGAACATATGTAACTCTCCCCCTACAAAGATACTATCAGTTACATATCATCCTGTTATATTTTGCATAGTTTATAAATCCACTCCTTCCACTGATTTAGACTGATAACATGTCAAAAATTTTTAATATTCTTTCATTGTTTTTTTATTCATAAACTCATAAAACCCAAACTTTGACAATTCCCTACCTGTACCACTATCTTTGACCCCTCCAAAAGGTAATTGTGGTTCTGGTTTGAGGACTGAATTAACAAACACCGTCCCTGTATTCAACTGCCTGCCAATACTGTGAGCTTTTTCCTCATCTTGACTGTATATAGTTGCACCAAGCCCATAACGTGTATTATTGGCAACTTCAACGGCTTCTTCATCATTTTTAACGATAATAATCGGAGCCACTGGACCGAAAGTTTCCTCTGTAATTACTCTGGAATCTTTAGATACATTGGTAAGAACCACCGGTGAATAATAGAAACCTTTACCTTCGGTTTTGCCACCTTCAAGTAGCACTTCTGCACCCTTTGACACTGCATCATTTACCTGTTCTTCAAGTAAACTACGCTGTTCATCCCTTACAAGTGGACCCAGTTTTGTATTCTCATCCATGGGGTCACCATGTGTATAACTTTTCATCGCTTCTACAAACCGGGATGTGAACTGCTCTGCAATACCTTCTTCTACAATAAACCGTTTGGCGGATATGCAGGTCTGTCCTGCGTTCATACACCTGCTAACAGCAGCAGCTTCCGCCGCTTTATCAAGGTCTGCATCATCCAGTATTATAAACGGGTCGCTTCCACCAAGTTCAAGTACACATTTTTTTATGTTCTTGCCGGCTTCTTCTGCTATACTCCCACCTGCGGATGTACTGCCTGTAAAAGATACCCCTGCTATTTCATCTCTTCCTATCAGTGATGATGTGGATTTCCCATCAAGAAGCAGTGTCTGGTAAACTCCTTCTGGGAATCCAGATTCTCTGAATACCCCCTCTATTTCCAGTGCACACATGGGTACATGACTGGAATGTTTAAGAAGTATTACATTACCTCCTGCAAGTGCATGTGCTGCAAAACTTATAGCTTGCCAGAAGGGGAAATTCCAAGGTTTTATACTTAAAATTATACCAAGAGGTTCAAAATAAATTCCACAGTTTTTTGCATCAGATTCTACTGGTTCAGGTTGCATTAAATTTTCTGCGTTTTTTGCAAAATAATCAAAAGTGACTGCACATTTTTCAATTTCTCCCATTGACTGTTTTATTGGTTTCCCCATTTCTTTTGTGATAACTGTTCCAAGTTGAGATTTGCGTTTTCTCAAAACATTTGCAACTCTGGAAAGATAAATTGCTCTCTCTGAAACTTTGAGATTGCTCCATTCCAGAAAAGCTTCTTCTGATTTTTTTAAAACCTTATCCACTTTATTCTGTGAATACAATTCATATGTGCCATTTATCTCTTCTGTTGCGGGGTTAATGGATGTTATTGTTGTCATGAATTTACCCTCATTTTTAAATACCTGGTTTCCTCAACTCTCAAATTTATCTGCACAAACTAAAGCACTTTCCCATCGCAAAAATTAATCTGTATATCAATATACCCGAAATTGCTGTCCACAAAGGAAGTATAGAGTTTATACTGTAATCGTCACCAAAAATTAGTACAGATACTCCTGTAAACAAAACTAATACTTGTGATATTCTTATTCGTTTAAAATCCAGTCGTTTAATATTTAAATCATCAAAAGAACAAATTCCAGAAATTGTGAAAATATGCAGTAAAAACAATAATGATACAATTAAAATAACCAATACGTTTAAAGTTGCAGGTGTTTTTAATACAACATTTCCATTGAATATAATTATTACAGCCGATATGATAAGAGAAATAATTGTAAAATATCGATTATTTTTGTTGGGAAAATCCATGCTGCCATCCAGAAAAAAGACCAGTGATGTAATAAGAATAAATATCAATCCTCGCTGATAGGTAATCCATATGCCTAATCCTATTACAACCAATGAATCCAGAACACCAGCATACCTTCCACTTGTTCTGTTTATAACACGCAAAATCAACAATATCCAGACCAGATCAATGATATCCGGTGAGTGGGTAATCAATGAGGATATTAAAATAAAAATTATTCCTGCAGAAAATAAAGCAGATAACTCGTTGTCAGGGTCGAGTTCTCTTGCCAGTGCCCATGAAAGAAAGACCGATATTCCCGATTTTATCGCCTGCAAAATACTATCATACAGTGAGTAATTATTCAACGCATAAATAACAACACCGGTTATTATAGCTGCAATAACCAGAATAAGCATTGCAAAATTTTGAGGATAAGTAGGGTCTATTGAGCGTACAACCCCACTAAAGTTACCAGGTTTCATTATTTTGTTAGATTAACCTGATAAAAGTCCTCCTACGATTGCTCCAAAGATTCCAAGAATTGCTGTATGTGCCACCAGTAATATTGTTAGAAGAATTGTAGATCCTGCAAAAAACGCTCCCAACAGAGGTACAAAACTAAGTATTGAACCAAGCAGTGTAGCCAGTATAACCCCGGGTATAATCATCAAAACTGTCATCAAAATCCCAACTTTAAATCCGCCCCAAGCATCCTTTGCACCTGCATAACCTCCGATAATACCACCGATTAATGGTGCCAGTATATCTATAAACGGTAGCAAATACAGTATAATTGTGCTAACCAGACCTATTACTGCTCCTTTTAATTCATCTCCCATATTTATACTCCATATAAATTATAAGTCGTTGTGATGATATATAAATCGTGTTTAAGCAAATTTGAAGATAAATATCTATAAATTCTTCCATACCCAATTATCAAACATGAACCAATTGCAGGACACCGCAGAAAAAATTCGCACAATGGAAATACGCGGTGCTGGAAGAATCGCCAGTGCCGCAGCAACAGCCATCCATGACTATGTCAAGAATCTGGATGCAGAAACCATCCAAGAATTTGATGATAAAGTTCAAAAGGCTGCAAAAATACTGGTCAACACCCGTCCAACTGCAGTATCACTTCCCAATGCAGTCTGGATGAGTGTAAAACACAGCAAAACAAATGTCGATGATGCCAGAGAAGAAATAATAAACAATGCCAACCGTTTCATCAAGCAGGCTGATTACGCCCTTGAAAACATCGGTAAAATAGGTTCTAAACGGATACAGGATGGAGATGTGATAATGACTCACTGCAACTCCCATGCAGCTTTGTCAGCCATCACAACCGCATTTGAACAGGGCAAAAATATATCGGTAATCACTACTGAATCCAGACCCAGAAAACAGGGGCTGCTCAATATCAAACACCTTAATGACTACAATATACCTACTACCTACATCGTTGATTCTGCTGTAAGGTCATGTATGAAGAATGTGGATAAAGTGATAGTAGGAGCAGATGCTATATCTGTCAATGGAGCTCTCATTAATAAAATAGGTACTTCACAGCTTGCTCTTGCCGCCCATGAATCCCGGGTTAACTTACTGGTTGCTGCAGAAACCTACAAATTCAGCCCCAGTACAATCCAGGGTGAGATGATAGAAATAGAAGACCGTCCTACCGATGAAGTCATTAACCCTGATGAATTAAGGGATTTACCTTATGTAGAGGTCAAAAACCCTGCATTTGATGTTACTCCTGCTGAATATATAGACCTTATAATCACAGATGCAGGGGTTATTCCACCGAGTATGGCTTATTTTATAATAAAGGAATATCTGGGTTGGGAACTCGGAGATATTGATTAACCTAAATTTTCTATATCAGGGGGTCTTACTTAAAATAAAAATTAAGAAAAAATTAGAGATCAGGTTTTTATCTGTCTGTTATCCAGTGCTACAAACTGTTTTTCTCCTATCTCTTCTTTTAGCGATTCCCATTTACTTTTGTTTATTATACATCCGGGATCGGATTCCTGAACGTCTCCATAATAGGCATACTCTCTGGCACGAAGACCCCCACATACGCTTCTATAATCACATCCCCCGCAACCTTCATCGTATCTTTTCCTGTTTCTCATATCTTCCATAATTACGAATTCTTCCAGACTTCCAGAAAGTCATCTTCATTTATGTTACCCAGTACTTTTGGTAAAAATACGCAAAGGATTACGTCATTGTAATTGATAAACTTAGTAACATTAGATAACTAATTTTATTATCAGTTACATTCGTGAGATATACTCACCGGGTGTAACGCTACACCCTCTATCCCATCTAAATCAGGGATTGCTTTTTTTCATAATATTATAGGCACCATTTACATCGGCATTGATTATAGTGCCGTTAGATGATCGGAAAAGCCCTCTTTTAATTCTTTTACCAAGATAAGAAGTCCTTCTCTCAACTGGTTCACCATCGAGGAACGAACACTTCGATGTATAGGATTCTTCTTGCTCAATCACTTTCAATCCAACATCTTCGGCTTTGTATTTTAGTTGTTCAAGAAGTCTATGAAATGGAATCTGTGTAAACTTTTGGTTATTGCGCTTACCCATATACACTTCTTGTTTCCACCCTTCGTTATATCCAATGACTAGTGTGCCGATGTTGTGTTTGACACAAAAATCAATAACTCTTTTACTTGCTTTATGGAAGAAGTCATTGATTTTCAGTTTATATTTATGGTATAGTTTTTTCAGTTTTTTGCTGTTTTTTGATGCCTAATTTATCATAAATGGATTTTAGTTTTCCAGATTTTTTGTTGTAGAACTGGTTTATTGATTTTGCGACTCCGCCCTTAATAACAATCGGTTTTTCACCGATATTATTCACCATAGTGACGATATTATTAATACCCAAGTCGATACTGGCGATGTTTTCTTCGTTTGGATCTGGTGTTTCTAAATCCTTCTCGTAAACAATTTCACACTTATAACCAACACCCATAGGAAGAATTCGAACTTGATTTAGTTTAGTGTCATCTGTAAGACGAGTTTCTACTTGCAGGTTCGTTTTCTTCGGTAACTTGAGGACTCCGTTTTTTATCTTACACTGTTGGTTTGTGAAAGTGAGAATATTTTCGCCATTTTTCTTTTTATATTTTGGTGGGTTGGGTTTTGAATAGTAATTTTCTGGGTTCTTTTTCCAGTCTTTAATTGATTGGAAGAAAGATTTCCAGTTTTTATCCATCAGTTTTAGTGTCTGTTGTGCTGTTTGTGTGGGTAAAACAGAATAATTTTCAGTACCTTTTAACTGTTTATTTAGTTCTTCGTATCTTACCCAACCACCTTCATCATTTAGAGATTGTTTAACTATGAAGTTTGCCTGGTTGTATAAGTTCTTGGAAATATGACACAACCAGCTAAGGTTTTTATCATAATTTAGGTATATCGTTTCGGTTCTTTTTACCATAACAATCTCCATGATGAATATAATTGATTAATTGATTATATTTTCTGTTATCAATTCTTATATATTTTACTTATAAAGTATACTATATTTTCTTCCAGAATTTCAATTGGAAAATAAAATATACCATGAGACCATTAAAAGTAACATAAAATAATCTCAAAGGAGGTACATCCCAATGGAAAAAGGTACAGTAATGGACAGGAAAAATACAAGGTTTAGAGGAATTGCAAAACAGCAAATAAGAGAAGATGTTCTGGAAAAAATCAATGAATACCAAAACAATGAATCCAGTTCAAATAATGATAATCAGTAAAAAGTAGCCTTAATAAAGACCATATTTAATCTTTGATTTCGATTTGTTTATTAAATACGTATTTTAGGTCTGATTGCAACTCTTCCAGAAGTTGGTCTTTTTTCTGGTTAAGTTCATCAAGGTGTTTTCTTTCACTATCGATTTCACTTTGAACAGTATCCATTGTGTTTTTGTTGTTAGATATCTGTTTTTCCAGATTTGCTTTTTCCTTATAAACCGTAAGCCTGTCAAGTTCTATTTCAAGTTCTTCAATTCTGGATGTATAGGATAACCTCTTTTCAACAAGGTTAGAAAATTCATCCGATTCAAGCAGATGATTAACCTGTTCAATGATGTTGTTCCCCTTTCTCTGTTTGAGACCAAGTGAGCCGTCTTCCACACGATTTTTCATATCATTAAGGAATGAGGCAAGTTTATCTTTATCCAGCAAATGAACCTCATTATTGTTTATTTTTTCAATTACCTCTCTGAATTCAGGAGATAATGTATGTCTGTCGCTTTTATCCTGTTTTTCCATTCTGGATATGGCTTTAGATAGTGGTGCAAATAAATCCTTCAGTTCAGAATCGATGTTTAATTTTTCATCTTTTAATTTCTGGATTTCATTTTCCAGTTCTTCCGCTTTCTGGTAATTTTCACTTGCTTTCAAAGTTTCAAGACGGGATTGTGCATCAGAAAGACTATGTTTTGATGATTCGTACTTTTTCTCAAGTTCCTGTATGTTGCTTTTTTTATCCTCTATTTGTTTTTTTATCTGATTGACCTCATCAATTTTTTCAGGAAGGTTTTCGTATATATCCAGTCTATCCTTAATGTTGTTGATTTTGTCCCCAAGATCTGAAAGTGATGAATTTATTTCTGAAAGGTCATTTGAAAGATTTTTAAAAATTTCAGGAAAAATCGGCTTAATGTAATGCTGACTTTTGATGCTGTTTTCCACACAGGTATTAAGAGTTGACGTTGCTTCTGTATAGAATCGGTGTGCTGTTGACGGGTCGATATCATATGGTATCGATATTTTATCCAGTATAATGTTTAGATTTTTAACAAAATTTTCTTTATTGGATTGAACCGCTCTTGGAATACCTTGATTTTTAATTTCTACATTTTCAAGTTCTTTTTTATCTTTTTCAAGGCTGTCAAGATGGGTTTTGATTTCCTCATATTTTTGTGTTATATAAGGTTTCATATCGCTGAATGCATCGTTTGATTCGGATTTCATCCAGTCCTGGATCTCCTCAAGACTCAATGTGATTTTTTCTGGTTCTTCTTGTACCTCTTCATCTTTCTCTTTTTTACCAAACAGTTTTCTTAAAAAATTCAATTTAATCACTAACACAATCGTTTAAATCAATAGATTATAAATCCGAATCCATATTCTACTTACGTTTATTATATCCAATTAATTCCATAGGTTTCTTTGCAATGATTAAAAACCTATAGTTAATTTGTGAGGATGCAGCAATTAGATGGAAGAGGTAACACATATGAAATTCCAACTTTAACGGGTAGCCATTCAATAACTACACCCTCATACAAATTTGATGTTATAATGTATAATTAACAGTTTTGGTTTACAAATCCTTTGATCGTGTTTATATTTAAACAGGCTGTCGGGAGGTTTATAGGATTTAATTATCAAGATACTGCAAGTTTAAACCTTACTACACTTGCCAGAAAATCACCTATTGCTTTGGCAATAGCATTAATGGCTTTTCCAGAGCGACCATTGATAGCACTTGCCCTTGTTATAGGTCCTCTTATAGAACTCCCTGTACTTGGTCTGGTATCCCAGATTCTATTATTTATAAGAAATAAAGGGATAACCGATGTTTCTGAATAATAAATTCATAGATAAGTATCAGGTAAAAGTAAAAAATCAGAATAAACTTTTTGTTAATGTAATTCTGCCAATTTCATTTATTAATATTACGATTGTTACATTCCATTTTTATAGCTCAATAAATTCTTATATCATAAAGAAGATATACATTTCATTAATAAATAAAGTTAAGATTTGTGGGGTTATCAGAAAAAGTTGATTGTTCAATCGAGTTTATCTAAGATTTCACTATACCAGCTCAAACAGACAATAGTTCAAAAGGTTTGTCTTGAAGCTTTTTCAATTAATATTACTTTTTTTGGTTAGCTGAAGGGTTAAAAATAATTAGCCCTATAAACAAGGGATGTGTTTATAATCAATAATAAAGATATTAAAAATAAATCACAAAAAAGGTATGACTTTTTTGAAGAGATAGCAGAAACGAGTACATCGTATATAACTAAAGTGGATAAAAACGGCTATATTGAATACGTCAACCCTGCCGCTAAAAAAGTACTGGGGTTAGCAGAAAATCATACACTGGGGGGCAGCCACAAGGATTAGAAATGGGTTGTAAAAGATTTTGAAGGGAATCATTATCCTGAAAAAAATTTACCGTTCAATCTTGTCAAAAAAGACCTTAAACCTGTATATAACCTCAGACTTGCAATTGAATGGCCTGATGATGGACAAAGGCAATATTTAAACATAAATTCAGCACCGACTTTTGACGAAGATGGCAATTTTGATGGAATTGTATCATCGATAGATGATGAAACAGAAAAAGTTGCAAAGGATAAAAAACTAAAAGAAAGTGAACAAAAATTCCGTAATTATGTAGAGAATTCACCCATAGGAATTTTTGTAGTCCAAAAAAATGGATATATAATAGATGTAAATCCTGCTGCACAATCCATAACAGGTTATTCCAGAACAGAGCTACTTTCAATGCCCTTTTTTAATTTGTATCCACCTGATGAAAATGATCAAGTCATATACTTTTTTAATAAACTATTAAGGACAGGTAAATCATTTCTTGAATTGCCCTTTATTACAAAAGGTGGCGAACGAAGATACTGGTATTTGGATGCTGTTAAAATTGCAGACAATCAATATATAGGATATGCAACAGACATAACTGAACGCAAAAATTCAGAAGAACATATCAAACAGCAAAGAGAACAGATACTGGAGTTTGAACAAACTAAGAAACTGGAACTGCATCACAGAATAAAAAACAATCTTCAGGTGGTATCCAGTCTCCTTGATCTACAATCGAGCAAATTTGAGGACGAAGAGGTTAACGATGCTTTCAGAGATACTCAAAACCGTGTAGATTCAATTGCACTTGTACATAAAAATTTATATGAAACCAAAAATCTGGAATATATAAATACTAACGATTATATAAAAGAATTAGTTGAACATCTTATATATCTGTATAATGGAAATGATATCAGCCTAAATATCGATATCCAGGACATAAATTTTGGGTTCGATACCATCATCCCACTTGGTATGATAATCAATGAATTGATATCTAATACTTTGAAATACGCTTTCAAAAACGATGAAAAAGGCGACATAATTATTAATTTGTATAAGGACTACTCTGGTTATACATTAATAGTAGGAGATACTGGAAAAGGTCTCAATGAAGATATAGACATCACTAATTCTGATTCACTCGGTTTCCAGCTTATAAACAGTCTGGTTGAACAAATTGATGGGACTTTTGAACTGGATACAACCAGTGGTACAAAATTCATCATTAAATTCTAAGGTTTATAATCCAAAGTTACGTATCCAAATCATTATCAATTGTTACTTTTTCACATTCAATTATTTCTTTTGGAATCCAAACTCCCTGTTGATATGCATCCAGCATCAGATATTCATCACCGATTTCATTAAGAACAGTGGAGTGATTTTTGAATTCAATACCGTTGTTTTCCAGATACTTGTTTGGAATATTAAAATAAACTAAATGTTTATCTGTTTTATCTATGAGTATTTTTTTAAAGTTATAGTTAATCTATTTAGTAATTGTATTCAACTCTAAATATATAAATGAATATTTAACATATATAGTTATGGGTTTAAAGATGGTTAATTAGTTAACCTTAAGTTTATAACCTGATAGAAGAGCATTACATACACCTCTTTGCAACCAATTTTTGTTTATATAAATCTTTAGCCTATAAAATTAATATTAAAAAGATAATATGGGAACAATCAGAGTTTATTTTGCTTCGATTTTCCCATAAGGATTGTTTTCGTAATACTCCGCAAAATCGGTTAATGAGGTGTTCGCTATACCAGAATCAGTTTTGGAACTAAAAAGCAATCGGGATATACTGGGTTTATTCAAATAGATTACATCAGGTTCACCTCTAATATCTCCAAGCTCTGCTGCAAGATTTATGGACTCATAGAGGTTACCGAACTTATCCACTAATCCAAGTTCCTTTGCTCTCATACCAGTATATATTCGCCCATCCGATATTTCATTAACAAAACTACGGTTTAGGTCACGATTTTCTGCTACATGGTCTACAAAATTTTTGTATATCTCCTGCACAATTTTATTGGCATAATTTCTCTCTTCTTCTGTCAAACCTCGCCATGGTGCTCCCATGTCCTTGAGTTCACCGGATTTGATTACCTCATGTTCTATTCCTTCTTCATCGTAGAATTCAGATCTGTTCTGGAACGTCCATATAACTCCAATACTTCCAGTCATAGTTGATGGATTAGCCATTATAACATCTGCAGGTGCTGACACATAGTATGCAGCACTTGCTGCTACATCCCCCATTGATACAACAACAGGTATACCCTTGTCCTTTGCTCTTTCTATTTCTCTGGATATCTCCTCTGCAGCAGATGGAGACCCGCCGGGACTGTTTACACGCATGACGATTGCCTTTACATCACTTCTGTCTGAGGCTTTCCGAATACTACTGGCTACATCTTCAGAAGTGGAGTAGCCTATACCACCGGGAATACTTCCAGTAATCATAGTTCCCTGTACATGTATTACTGCAACTTTATCATTTGTAGAATACAGGTCTCCATCAAAGGTATAAACAATTGCCGCAAAACTTGCTGCAATAATAGTAATTAGTAAAAAGAAAATAGTCAGATACTGGCGTTTACGCCCTTTTCTTTTTATGGTTTCTTCTTTGTTAAATTTAGAATCAGGCTCATGGATATTTTTTTCCTGTGATTGCTCCTGATATTTATAGGAAAAATTTGAAGTATCTGAATTATAATTAAAAAATTCAACCGGTTCCTCTTCGTTTTGACCTTCAAAGTTCTGGAAATTATCGCCGGGATTCATTTAATTCCTCTTATACCAGTTACAATATATTGGTATTACATTAAAAGTCTTGCCTTCAAAAACCTTCTATCACCTGTTGCAAGCGAAATATATTTTATAGTTGTATATCATTCGATATAAATCGATAAATTAGTAATTCATGGGAGTAAATATGACAAAATTTCCAACCGATAAACCTGTACTTGTAACCTGTGGACTGCCTTACGCCAACGGTAAAGCACACATAGGACATCTGCGTACCTACATACCTGCCGATATATACGTAAGGGCTCTGAAAAAACATGGGCAGGATGTTACCTTTGTCTGTGGTTCAGACACTCATGGTACACCCATTGTTTTCAATGCCGAGGAATACAATACCACACCTGAAGAACTTATAAAAACATACCACAAACATTTTGATGATATATTCAAATCAATGAATGTCTATTTTGACGCTTTTGGCACAACTGAGGATGCCACCAACCACAATCGAACCCATGCAATTGTAAACAAGCTTATTGATAATGGTTACGTCTACTCAAAAACAATCGAAATTGCCTACTGTCCAGTATGTGACAGATACCTTCCTGACAGATACGTCAAAGGTAAATGCCCCCACTGTGCTGAAGCAGCAAGAGGTGATGAATGTGATCAGGGTTGTGGTAAACACCTTGAACCGGGAGAACTGGAAAGTCCAGTCTGCACCCTTTGCGGAGATGCTGCTGAATATAAAGAACAGGAACACTACTTTTTCAAACTTTCTCAATTCCAGGATTTCCTCCAGAACTATCTGGAAAATCTTGAAGGTACATCAAATGCAAGAAATTATGCCATGGGATGGGTAAAAAAAGGCCTTGATGACTGGTGTATTACAAGAAACCTTGAATGGGGCGTGAAATTCCCAGGGCGTGATGATCTGGTCGTTTATGTCTGGGTGGATGCACCTATTGGATACATATCCTTTACCGAGGAATGGGCAAACGCTAACAACGAAAGCTGGGAAAAAATCTGGAAAGATGACTCCCGCATTGTTCATTTTATTGGAGGGGATATTATTTACCATCACTGTATTTTCTGGCCTGCCATGTTAAAAGGTGCAGAATATACCCAGCCCTGGTCGGTTGTAGCCTCTGGAATGCTCAAGATTGAAAACAAGACTTTTTCAAAGAGCAGAGGATATGTAGTATGGGTTGAAGAAGATTATCTCAATCATGGATTCCATCCTGACTTGCTGAGATATTACCTTGCTACCTATACATCACATACCAAAGAACTGAATTTCTCCTGGCCGTTCTTCCAGGAAAAAATCAATTCTGAACTTGTCGGTGTTTTTGGTAATTTCTTTTACAGGTCATTATTATTCGCCTACAAAAATTTTGGATACATCCCAGAAGGTGAAATTGAGTCCGATGTCCTGGATAATATCCAGTCCACAATAGATGGATACACAGAAGCAATGGAGAATTACGAATTCAAAAAAGCCATTGATACCGCACTGTCACTTGCATCCTATGGAAACACCTATTTCCAGTCCAATGAACCATGGAGGTTAATCAAGGAAGATAAAACTGAATGTGGCAGAGTGATTGCAAACTGTATACAGATAGCCAAAGCTCTTGTCGTCCTGTTTGAACCAGTAGTTCCCGAAAAGATGGAAGATGCATGGAAACAGATTGGCATGTCAAGTGATGTCCACGCATCCAGATACAGTGATGCCACAGAACTGGTTGAAAGCAATACACCAATACCAAAACCCAGGATTTTGTTCAAGAAAATCGAAGATGAAAAGATAGAAGAAATGGAAAAGATATCATCTGACAGGGTTAAAAAGGCACAGGAAAAAGAACATGAAAAGGGTATGAGAGAAGATAAAATGGAATCCGAGGAAAATATAAACTTTGATGATTTCTCAAAGATGGACATAAGGGTTGGAAAAATTGTCAATGCAGAAAAAGTTGAAAAATCCAATAAATTACTCCGCCTGGAAGTTGATATTGGTGAAAATTCCCCAAGACAGGTAGTTGCAGGAATTGCAAAAACTCACAATCCAGAGGAAATTATTGGACATCAGGTCGTTGTTCTTGCAAATATGGAACCAGCAAAACTATGCGGTGTGGATTCCAAAGGTATGGTTCTTGCAGGAGAAGACAACGGTGCTGTATTACTAAAACCGGAAAGAGAGGTAACTCTCGGAACAAAAATAGGCTAAGGTAGGGATTTATTTTCCCTTCCCTTTTTCATTTAACTTTTTCTTCCATCACCAGTTCCAGATAGGATTTTCGTATGGAATCCTTTTCTTCAATACCCAGTTTATTCAGAAATTCAAAAATTTTGCTGCTGTTGTGTTCAATATCCGAACCTGGTTCTGATTCCAATTCAACTTCAATAAACTCACCGAGCTGTTCAACGGAATCAAGAGCAATTACAAAATCATCCAGTTTATAAACTTCTCTTTCCTTTTCGACAATACCATATTCCCTGAAACCGAGAGACAGGAGAATATTACGCATGTTTTCAGAATCTACAGGAGTTTCAAATTCCTCACGGGTTTTGGATACACTGTCCATCTTTTTTCCTTTATAGGTAAGGAATGTCTTATTGTCCCTTGAACGTATCCTGAGAGCCTCATCAGTGCTGGCAAAATCCCGATGCGGTGCGTTGTAGTAACTGTCAAAATGGTGCTCGGTTTCAATAAAACGAGCACCCTCATCTTCAAGCATTTTCCTTGCGGTTTCAAGGTCTGTGCGGGCTTTTACTTCTACTTCAATCATTTTTATCAGGTGCAAATTTGGTTCCGTAGTATATCATTCCTTTGTCTCCGCTTTCACCAAGTTTTCTGAAAACAGGTTTCACTCGCATACCAATATACATCTCTTCAGGGTCTGCTACTATAGGACTTGTAAGGCTTGCTCCTTCATCCAGTTTAACTATAGCAAGTGGATAGGGAGACTGATTTTCAAATCCTTCTGCAGCACTATGAATAATTGTATAAGTCACAACTTCACCTTTACCTTCAAACCTATGTGACTCAAGCTTACCCTCACGTCTACAGGTGGGGCACATAGACCTTGGCGGATAGAAATATTCATCACAACTGTTACAATGGGTACCTTCCAGATTGTACCTGTTAACCTGATTTCTCCAGAATCTTACAACTGACATTGATATCACCTTTTATTTGACAGAATATGCACAACAGCAGTAGCACCTGATCCTCCAACATTATGAGTCATTCCGATTTCAGCATTTTCTACCTGACGTTTACCTGCTTCGCCTCTAAGCTGGTGGACTATTTCAACCGCCTGTTTTACACCTGTAGCTCCTACCGGATGACCGCATGACTTCAACCCACCAGAAGTGTTTACTGGTATTTGTCCGTTGACTGCGGTATATCCATCTTCAGTGTATTTACCACCTTCTCCTTTCTTAACAAACCCAAGGTCTTCGATGGCACATATTTCTGCTATGGTGAAACAATCATGGACTTCTGCAACATCTATATCCTCAGGTCTCAGGTTTGCCATATCATAGGCTCTTTTACCTGCAGCAACAGTTGCATCCAGTGTAGTAATATCTCTTCTATCATGAAGTGCGATTGTATCACTTGCCTGCGCACTTGCCTTTATGTAAATCGGATTATCAGTATATTCATGTGCTACTTCTGCAGGAGCAAGGACAAGTGCAGCTGCTCCGTCTGTAATCGGTGAACAATCAAAGATATGCAGAGGGTCTGCCACCATGATAGAATTCAACACCGATTCCCTGGTAATTTTTTTCTTATACTGGGATATCGGATTCATAGAACCGTTTAGATGGTTTTTAACAGCAACATCTGCCAGCTGTTCACTGGTCGTTCCGTATTTATGGATATGCTTTCTGGCAATCATCGCATATAAACCCGGGAATGTTGCTCCCATAATACCTTCCCATTCTCTATCTGACGCCGCAGCAAGTGCAGATGAAGCTGCTGCAGAGTTGACATCAGTCATTTTTTCAACACCAGCAGCTACTACAAAGTCCTGGTATCCTGATGCAACAGCCATTACTCCCTGACGAAGAGCAAGTCCACCTGAAGCACATGCCGCCTCTACCCGGGTAGAGGGGATATGAAGGTTTCTTGCAAGACCGGAATAATCGGCTATCAACGCTCCGATGTGCTCCTGGTCAACAAATTGTCCTCCACTCATATTCCCTACATAAAGCCCGTCTATTTCATCTCCACTAATTCCTGCGTCTTTTATAGCTCCTACTCCAGCTTCAACAAAGATATCTCTAAATGAATAATCCCACAATTCTCCAAATTTTGTACTTTTTATACCGATAATCGCAACATCTCTCATA
Source organism: Methanohalobium evestigatum Z-7303 (assembly GCF_000196655.1). Taxonomy (GTDB): domain Archaea; phylum Halobacteriota; class Methanosarcinia; order Methanosarcinales; family Methanosarcinaceae; genus Methanohalobium; species Methanohalobium evestigatum. The sequence continues at coordinate 2,230,175 of NC_014253.1, forward strand.
ACTAACCCCTCTTTTTGTAATCACGAACGTTTTAACTTGCCTTTGTGCTTTGCATACTTTGCATAATCTACATACACCGGGTCTTTCAACTGGTCCCAGACTTTTGGTGAATATTTCTGGAATTGTTCCATTTTATCTGTAACCTTTATACTGAAAGCGTCTGCTCCCGCACCTGAACCGAATGCTGTAGCAAATATTCTGTCACCGGGTTTTGCCTGGTCAAGGGTAGCAGCAATACCCATCATACATGAACCTGAATAGATATTACCGAGTTTGGTTATTACCATTCCAGGTTCTATTTTATCCCTGCTAAAGCCCAGATCCTTTGAAACTCTTGTAGGGAATTTACCATTTGGCTGATGAAATACTGCATAATCATAATCTTCAGGACCTGTGCCCATTTTTTCCATAAGACCTTTGGATGCACCTATTACATGTTTAAAATATCCGGGTTCTCCTGTAAAACGACCTCCATGCTGTGGAAATTCACTACCTTCACGTCTCCAAAAATCAGGAGTGTCGGTTGTAAAAGAATATGTATCCTCTATCAATGCTATGGATTCTGATTCTTTATTACCCATTATAAAGGCGACACCACCGGCTGCTGCAGTGTATTCCAGAGCATCTCCTGGTGCACCTTGGGATACATCTGCACCGATTCCCATTCCCAGGTCTATCATTCCAGATGATGTTAGACCCATACAGCTCTGGACAGTTGCAGACCCTGCTTTACAGGCAAATTCAAAATCAGCCGCTGTCATTACCGGTGTTGCACTTATTGCTTCAGCAACTATAGTACTTGTTGGTTTTACAGCATATGGATGACTTTCAGAACCAGTATAAACCGCACCGATACGAACCGGGTCAATGTTTCCGTTTTTAATCGCAGCCCTTGCAGACTCTACTGCAATGGTCGCCGTATCTTCATCAAGGTCTGGTACAGATTTTTCAGATACCATCAATCCAGCTTTTAAGGTCTCTGCATCTTCACCCCAGACACGAGCTATATCTTCAACTTTTATCCTATATCTTGGTATATAGGAACCATATGAAACAATCCCTACACTCATTTTTTCACCTGTTTGATTATGTTAATAAATTTTATTCGATTATGTGATACTGGCTGTACTTTTTTAATGAATCTACCAACCCATCTATATCCATTGTAGTTGCAAGAAGCGGAATTCTGTCAATTTCAGCCATTTTTCTTGCAAGCGGATCAACTTCATTTTTCCGCAACCCATGAATTACAACTGCTCCTGGTTTTAGATTTGTCACCCTGATGGCTACCATCGGAGATTTTCCAGTGGATACTTTGGTAAAAACCATCGCACGTTCTGTGCTCCAGCCGTAAAGTTTCTGGAATTCATGGGATGAAAGCTCAAGAATGGCTTTTTTACTGTCAATCACCGTAAAACCATAGAGTGGTTTTTCCACTCCTTTATTAATAACATCCGCATCTATAGATTTACTCAGCTTTGCAAGTTGCATCGGGTAGGTATATTCATACGTTGCATAAACAGCTCTTGAGGATGTTTCGGTGTATAGCATACCTTCATAAGCATGAATTTTTTGTCCGCCCCGTTCAGCATCTATATTTAAAAGCGCTTCAACAATTTTGCTTACAATAAGGATTCCTGGTGATTTTCTTCGACCACTTTCATAATCACTGATTACAGAAGGTGAAACACCAAGATAGTTGGAAAGATCTGTTTGTGCGACTTCAAAATTCAATCGCCATTTTTTAAGCGCTTCTCCCGGCTTTTCGGACAATGTAATTTCACCAGCCATCTTTTCAGACAATCTCTGGCGAACATTTTCATGGGTTTCGTTTTTAGCCATTATTTACTCCAAAGAAACATTTGCAGGTATATATATTTAACGAAGTTGAATTCGTTTATTGCCGATTAAAATAACTTTATTAGCAGGTTTTAATTATTTATACGTCGAACGCAAATTATTGTTATATGTCCCCACAAAACAGAACAAAAGAAAACGTTTCAGAACTTAAATTGTACCTTCGCTGTCCCAGACAGGTATATTTTGTAAATCACGGATATGAATTACTCCCTGATATCACCTGTTCATATATTGAAAACCTGTTAATTAAAGAACTGGGGTTTAAATATCCAGAAAGCATAAAACATACGTCAAAAGACGATGACATCGATAAAATACTGGAAACTGAATTTTATAACACTGCTGAAAATCTTGAAGACATTTATCCTGATGAACTTATTATTAATGTATCATCTGAATTAGTAGAAACCGCCAAAAATAACGTTTACAAACATCTTGAAACTATCGCTACCAATTTAAACTCTACAATATCCTATCACGGAAAAAATCTTTTGCTTGAACAGATTACACCCTGTGAACTACCGCTGAGCTAAAGACTCAGCGGCTTCGAGAGAAGGTTACCTTGAAAGTCTTACTCTTTAAATCAAAGATTTAAAGATATTTGTAAATTTTCAATTTACAAAGTTCTTCCAGGAGAGTTCACATCCCCACTATCGACTGATTATCCCTGTAAGGGAATCACCGATTACCTTTCTCAGAATGTTCAATGCTCCATTGATATCGGCATTGATTAGTCTACCTGTTGACGACTGGAAGATACCCCGTTTAGGTCTCTTACCAAGATACTTCTTATGTTTTCTGATTGGTTCTAATGCCAGTGCATCAACTTTACTGGTATAAGCCTCATCTACTTCATGATACTTAATACCATGATATTCACGAGAAATGGAGCAGGAAGCCAACAGTTTAAACTGTTCTCTTTAAATCAATGATTTAAAGATATCTTTAAACTTCGTTTAAAGAGTGAGGAATGCGTCTAATTATTAAATAAACCATTAATGAATCAACAACATCATCTCTGATTCAGAATTAGTTTATATATGCATGACATATTTGTAGATAGCATGTACCTGACGTTGAAAGTAAAACTGAATCCCGATAGAAAACAACGCAATAAACTATTGACAACCATGCAAACTTTCAATGAGGCCTGCAACTATGCTTCTGAGGCTGCATGGCACAACAAGAAGTTTGGTAAAACCGGGATTCAGAAACTGACTTATTATGACATCAGGCAAAAATTCACTCTGTCTGCTCAATTGACTGTTAGAGCAATCGGTAAAGTAGCTGAAAGCTACAGCAACGACAGAAAAACCATGCACAAATTCGATAGAAGAGGAGCAGTGGTCTACGACCAGAGGGTACTGTCGTTCAAGGGAAACGATATGGTTTCTATACTTACACTGGATGGTCGTGAGAAGATCAGTATTTCTTACAGTGATTTTCGACCTCTGGATAAAAACAGAATCCGAGGTCAAACAGACCTGATTTACGAAGATAATAATTTTTACCTGATGCTTGTGATGGAAGTGGGTGAAAACGAGGTTGAATATAACGATGATGTCATGGGAGTAGACCTTGGTGTAGTCAATATAGCAACCACTTATGATAACGAAATTTACAAAGGCACAAAAGCTGATGAGATACGAAAGCGATACACCAGTCTGAAATCAAGGTTGCAGTCAGCTGGGACATGGTCCGCCAAGAAACATCTCAAGAAATTATCCAAAAAGGAACGCCGGTTCAAACGCGATCTGAACCACCGGGTTGCCAAACAGCTGGTCAGAAGCGCTAAAGACACTTCCCTAGCTATTGTACTGGAAAACCTCAACGGTTTTCGTCCGGAGGCTACGGTTACTAAAGCGCAGAAAGATAGGTTAGGTAAATGGGCGTTCTCTGAATTGACCGATTTCATATTATACAAAGCAAAACTGGAAGGAGTACCTGTTGTGGTTATCAATCCGATGTATACTTCGCAGCAATGTTCTGAATGCGGGTACATCGATAAAAATAACCGCCAGAAACAGGCTAACCTCAAGTGTAAGAGATGCGGTCATAAAGAGAACGCTGATTACAATGCTTCGAAGAATATTGCGCACAGGGGAGCTGTCAGCCTTCCTAATGTCCTCCGCTTAGCTTCTATTAGTTAAGAGATGGAAGGACAAACTAACCGCTTTAGCGGTTAGTAGCTGACTTGCATCAAAGCTATTTTGATTTAATATAGCTACCCACAATTTATTTAAGTATTATATTATACTGCTTCTTATATGTCCAAACCGCTATATCTTGGCAAATTACAGCTTTACTGGTGCAGGTCATGTAATCTACCTGTTCTCGGTGAAAATTGTAACTGTGGTTCAGATACCGATAATCTGGAAGTAACACCTCCAGGAGATGTCAGACCTGCTTTTAAGTACGATATTGACTTTATCAATTCAATTTCAATAAAACAGTTCAATACCCCCCTTATTTCTACTGGAAAAATTGTTTTACTAAACAAAATACCATCTGAAGACCGCATGGAAGAAATCATTGTTGATGGAGAGATAATCGGTAGTATACGGTATGAGATAGAAGATTTGAAATGGAAATTGCTTTTAAGACTCAGCGGAGCCAGAAAACTTTTTCAGTACAACAAACAGGATAAATCCGATATAAAAAGTTGGGTTATTATCGATGACAGCGCGGTAAAACCAATCGCCAATGGTGCTAATGCACTCTCACCCGGGATTATAGATGCTGATTATGGTATTGTTAAAGAAGATGAAGTTGTTGTATTGACTCCTGAAAATAAAGTTGTTGCTACTGGTCGGGCAAAAATGACTGGTAATAAAATGGTTGAATCCTCCAGAGGAGAAGCCGTAAAAACACGGTGGAGAGATTTACCTATTTCTGATAATTCATCAACGTTATCTGATAGAACTATGCAGACATGGAGCGATGTACAGGATGTAAACAAGCACATCATGGATGATTATATAGAACGCGCTCACAGTTTTATCAAAAACGTTTCAGCATCATATAACCTGCCTGTAAGTGTCTCATATTCAGGAGGTAAGGATAGCCTCGCCGTTCTTCAGCTTGTAAGTGAATGTCTGAACGATTTTACTATAATATTTGCTGATACAGGACTTGAGTTCCCGGAAACTGTAGAAAATACGTATATGGCCGCTGATAAATACAATCAGGATTTGAAAACAGAAAGTGCTGGAAACGCTTTCTGGGAATCGGTTGATAATTTTGGACCTCCAAGTATTGAAGTTCGATGGTGCTGTAAAGTCTGTAAACTGGGTCCTATTACAAGATTGATAGAGAACAATTTTGAAAATGGATGCCTGACATTTATAGGACAGCGTAAATACGAATCCAGTAGTCGCGCAAGAAGTAAAAACGTCTGGAAAAACCCGTGGGTTAATAACCAAATTGCCGCATCTCCTATACAGAACTGGACAGCTTTGCATGTATGGCTGTATCTTTTTAAAACCAATGCCCCTTATAACCCATTGTATGAAAAAGGATTTGACAGAATAGGATGCTGGCTATGCCCGTCTGCTTCACTTGCAGATTTTAAACGTCTGAAAAATACACATCCTGAAATGGAAAAACAGCTAAAAGATTATCTTCTTGATTATGCAAATCGTATGGGATTATCCAAAGATTGGGTGAAATACGGTCTGTGGAGATGGAAGAAACTACCACCAAATATTGCAAAAATGGCGGAAAGGAAAAGCATAGATACAGTTCCAAAATCCAATATGGAAAATCAGAACAAACTGACTTTTTCCATGACATCAGGTTATAGTCCCTGTAAATCAGGCGGGATAGTTGCAGAAGGGAGTTTTGAAACTACCATAGATATGGAACTTATTAAGGATACAGGATTACTACTTCCAGTTGGTAGTGTTTCTTATATAGATGGTGCGGCTTCAATTTTCAGCAATAAGGACAGTGTCCATGTTTTTGCATCTGGAAATATAACATCAAGAGGTGGTACACAGAAAAAAACCAAGAAACTGATGAAAAAAGCCGAATTTTCAGTCAGGAGAGCTTTAAAATGTAGTGGTTGTGGTGTATGTGTAGCACACTGTCCAAATAATGCGATACAAATTAAAAGTGGTACTGCTGTTGTTGGAGATGACTGTACACATTGCAGTGAGTGCATAAGGGTCTGTCCTGTGGTAAAATACAAAGATCTAACTGTATAAATCAAACTATTTTACCCAAAAATATATTTATGATTATAATTATAAATTTATATTGATTAAATGTCAGAAAATAAAAACCTTGATGAGCTTCAAAAAAAGGTTAAATCCTGTATCCAGTCAAAAGAACCTGTGACCTGTATAAACCAAACTATACGATTTGCAAATGAAAATGATATAGATGGTATAGATTTACTGGAATTATCCATACAGGAAAGGGTGAATAATAATTATGATATTGCCTATGTGTACACTCTCGCATCAGTCCAGTTTCTGGATAACGGTGAAAAAGCACAAGCATACCACAACGCGGCTCTTATAGAAACTTCTACAGGGGATGAAAATAAAGCTGAAGACCATTACAGGATAGCTCTTGAATTGAGCCCCGAATATATAAGAGCCCATTATAATTATGCAGGTTTACTGGACAAACTGGGTAGAACCGATGAAGCTGAAAAACATTATAAAAAAGCAAAATCATTGGAAGCAAACATATAAGGTTATCTGCTGATTTTAATCAATTATTATTTTAAAACGGTCTATTTAAAACGGTCTAATTAAATTTTTAACCAGAAACTTTATACCATATACCTACTTTTGTATTACGGTGATTTTTTGGTAAAGAGAGCACTGCTCAGCGTTTCAGATAAGGAAGGTATTGTTGAATTTGCGCATGAGCTTTCAAAATTTGGTGTAGAAATAATTTCCACTGGCGGAACAGGAAGAATACTTCAGGAAAACGGAATAGAGGTTACTGACGTTTCAGAGATTACCAATTTCCCTGAAATGATGGAAGGGAGAATAAAAACACTGCATCCCATGATTCATGGTGGAGTGTTATGTCTTCGTGAAAACTCCAATCATATAGAAGAAGCCAAAATGGCAAATATCAAACTTATTGACATGGTAGTTGTCAACCTCTATCCATTTGAAGTAACGGTTTCAAAAGATGGAGTAAACCTTGATGAAGCTATCGAGTACATCGATATCGGTGGACCTACTCTATTGCGTTCAGCTGCAAAAAACTACCAGTCAGTTGCAGTTATCAGTGACCCAAATGATTACGGCACTGTACTAAAAGAAATGCGTTCAAGCGGTATTGTATCAGATAAAACTAAAAAACATCTTGCAGTCAAAGCATTCAGACACACAGCAAATTATGACAGTGCAATTGACACATACCTCAGCAAAGAACTACTTGACGAAGAGGTTATCAGATTAAACTTTACACAGGGACGACAACTCCGATATGGAGAAAACTGGCATCAAAATGCTACATTTTATAAAGAACCAGATGTAACAGGTCCATCACTTGCAAACACCAAACAACTGCACGGTAAAGCTCTTTCATATAACAATTATGTAGATGCAGATAACGCATTACAGACTGTTAAACAACTTGGAAATGAAAAACCAAGTGTGGCTATTGTTAAACATAACAACCCTTGTGGACTGGCTACAGGTGATTCACTCAATGATGCTCTTAGAGCCGCTTGGGACGGAGACCCCATATCAGCATTCGGAAGTATTATCTGTACAAACACGACATTTGATCTTGAAACCGCTCAATTCCTTAAAGGCAAATTCGTTGAACTTGTATTGGCACCAGATTATGAACCAGAAGCTCTCGAATTCCTGAAAAACAAAAGTGATAATATACGAATCCTTGAACTTCCAGAATTAAATGATAAATCCAATATAGACTACACCTACAAATATATCACTGGCGGCCTACTGAAACAATCAAAGGATGTCGGTACTCACAAAAAGTGGGAATGTGTTACTGAAACGCCGTTCCCTGAAAACAAAAAACCTCTCGGTGAATTCTGTATAAACGCCTGTAAAAGCACAAAATCCAATGCTGTAACTCTTGCCTATGAATACAAAGAGGGCTGTTATATGATGCTTGCAATGGGAGCTGGACAGCCAAACCGTGTTGATTCCATCCGCAAACTTGCCGCCACAAAAGCACGTGAAAATTTACAGGTAATATATGAACGTGAAAATCCAGATATGGATTTTGAAAAATATTGTGAACAAGTTATGTCTAATTGTGTCATGGCATCAGATGCGTTTTTCCCGTTTGATGATAGTGTCATCCATGCTAATGAATACAATATAAAATATATACTGTCACCTGGTGGTTCCATAAGGGATAATGAAGTTATTGATACAGCAAATAGACTTGGTATTTCACTGGTGTTTACCGAAATGAGACACTTTTTACATTAAATTTTATATTTTAGATGTTTAATCTTTATATATAACCTTATATATAAAATATTTCAAATAAGATTACAAAAACAAAACCATCAGGTTGGTAACTTGAAATCAAGCGGATTACTAAGCATATTAACCTTTTCAGAAAAACGAAAAGAACTACTATTTTTATTATTAGAGGAACCCAAATCCTTGTCAGAAATTAAAAACTATTTTGGTGTCTCCTCTCCAGAAATATCTCCACGAATTAAAGAAATGGAAGAAGCAAATTTAATATGTAAAAGCGATAAGAGGTATCATATTACATCTATAGGGAAAATTGCAGCAAAATACCTGCAACCATTGCTGGATTACCTAAATGTTATAGAAAAACATGAAGATTTCTGGAAGGAACACACATTACAGGATATTCCTGAAGAACTCTTGGAAAGGTTAAGCGACTTGAATAATTGTGAACTTCTTGAAGACAGTACTGAACATATCTATGAATCACACAAAGAATTCACAGATAACATCTCTAAATCCACTGTTGTAAAAGGACTTTCATCCATATTTATTCCTACATATCCGCCTTTTTTTGAAAAACTTGCAATAAACAATGTTCCCACCTCACTTATACTGACTGAACCGGTATTTGAAAAAGTTAAAAATGAACATACAGAGCAGATACAGACATACTTGGATGCAGAAAGCACCAGTTTATATGTACTGGATGATGCCAAACTTGCTTTTGTAGTCACCGATTATTTCTTTTCCCTTTCCCTGTACTTTGAAAATGGTAGATTTGACCCTCATAAAGATTTACTCGGTTTTGATGATTCCGCTCTGAATTGGGGAGATGACCTTTTCAATTACTATAAAAATAAATCTAGGGAAATAAAATCCCTATGAAAGCTTGAAGGCTAACTATAGTTGTAGATTCACCATCTATCATGAATAACCGTTTGAACCGCTTCCGTTTTGGCTCATTTTCTGCTGGAGTTGAAAATTCCCTGATGTATAAAATACCTATTATGAAACTGTAAATCAAAATCACCGGTTCAAAAGCTATATAACCAAACATCACAGCAACAAAAAGACCCATATGAGACATAAGTTGTAGAACCAACAAAAGATTTTTGGCTTTTTTCTCCCCGAGTGCTAAAGGAAGAGTCTTGATTCCAGCCATTGCATCTCCTTTTGCATCTTTGAAATCAAACATGGTTGAATTTATAAACAATTTACTGCTAAAGTAAATAAATATGAAAAAAAGCGGTATTAAACTGTTAATAGATATTCCAGCTATACCCGTTATAAAAACGCCCCATGTTAATCCTACTACCAAATTTTTAACACCAAGACCTCCTTTTAATTTTAAACTGTATCCCCCAACTTTTAGACCCTTGCTGTAAAGATAACCTGTTATAAACGGCAAGAAGGGTATCAAATACAAACCTTTCATAATAAGTATACTTGTTCCCACAATAAAAGCCGCCAGAGATACAAGAAAAGCTACTTTTTTGTACGATCCACCAAGTTCAGACCTGTTTACTGCATCCTCATCAGAATCCAGTGTTCGATCAAGAGTGTAAACTGTATATATAATTAAACCACCCGCAAAACAAGTTAAAAGGCTTATATGTGCATTTAACAGAAGAAGAGCCAGATATATTCTCAAAGCTCCTGAAAAAGAAACAAGTGTAGAACTGTTTAACAGATGTAAAGTTGCTAATAACCTTTTGTTATCGAATAAATAATTTTTTTCAAACCAGTTAGATGATATAAATTTTCGTTTTATATTTCTTTCAAAACTACCCCAGTATATTTTTTTAAAGCCATTCATACCCTACTAATATTGAACAAGCAACTAATTTTAGTAACCTGATATAATATTAGTTTAATGATATAATTATATCATTAATATAATTTTATTGTAAATTACTAATATATAATTAAAATTCTATATTAACTTATATAATCTACCATATATAAGGTAACAGTATTTAGTTGAATAAACTAAAGCTAAAATAATAAAAATCCTGGAGGCCAAACCATCCTTAATAATAAAAATGACGAAGAATACTATTTTATCAAAAAGTGGGAAGAAACCACTATGGGTAAAATGGTATGGAAATTTAACGTTTTAAGAACCAATGCTAAGGGTGGTGTTGAAAAAGACATTACATTTGGTAACAATTCCTATTACTGGATAGATCATACAGGTCTACATTTTCATTTTGGGTCGTTAAATGAAATTTTAACAGATGAAACTGTAGATGCTACCATCTGGTTTATAGCAAACGTTATCGATTTTACATGTCCACTTGCTACAAAACAATCTTCAACTTTTGCTGATAAATTAATACAAACTATAAAAACTGAAAATATTCCCTATTCAAATGAAGATGATAGCATCAACATATTCATTAGTTGGAAATCTCTGGCGATGATAACCGAACACAGACACATACCAGAACTGGATAATATAACAGTACATATAAACGGATACTGTTATAATATTACAATGCAAAATAGATTAATTAAGATTAACCAATTTTAACCAGTTTTTCCAAGTCCTGCAAAAACAAATCCAGATTTTTGTGAGTTAAATGAGGCATCAGAACAAGCCTTAAAGCTCTGGGATTTCGTGTAATTGATACATACCAACCGAATTCATCTCTTAACCTTGCTCTAAGCGTATCCGGATCCTGTACATCAAGTGTTACTACATTCATTACAGGTTCAATTAAAGGATTGATTCCAATTTTCTTTGCACCCTCAACCAAATCATTAGTAAGGTCCATACATTGTTTTACAATTTGACGGTAACCTTCTTTTCCCAGATAAGACATTACAGCATATGTAGCAGCTACTGAGGCTCCACTTCTTGTCCCTGTAAGTGACGATTGAGTACTGATAGTTAAATAAGGAGTATGTGTCTGTAGGTGATTCAAATCTTCCCTGTTCCTGAACAGTATACCACCAGAGGGAATAGTGCTAAAACCCATCTTATGAGGGTCAAGTGCTATGGATGTAACCCCATCCAGTACAAAATCAAAATGATATGATGTTTCAAGGAATGGAATTACAAAACCTCCAAAAGCAGCATCAACATGAAGATAAAGATTATTTTCCAGAGCTATATCAGAAAGAGAATTTATCGGGTCTATCTGACCGAATTCAGTCGATCCTGCAATTCCTACAAGCCCAATCGTATTGGAATCTATAAGAGACTTAACAGAACCTATATCCACTTTGAATTTGGAATCCAATTCTGCTTTTTTGACCTCAATCCCCAGTATATTTGCTATTTTGTCAAATGAAAAATGAGCTGATTCAGGAACAATTACATTAGGATTTGCTACATTACTTGAATTAACCATTGTTCTAAGTGCCTGTATATTGGACTCTGTTCCGCCTGTAGTTATGTAACCATGTACTGAAGAACAATGCAGAAGCTGTCCCATCATATTGATAACTTCTTTTTCAAGAGAATATGTTCCTGGAAACAATCCAGGGTCTCCCATATTAGCTTCTATGAACTTTGTATGAGCTTGTACTGCTACATCATGAGGATAGGTGCACATCGCACTTAAAACACGTTCATAACCCACATCATTGGATTTTGCTGTATCTAATAAATCAGTTAACTTTTGATTGGATATTCCTTTTTCATTCATATTAAACCAGAATGTAGGATACCAGTTATTAATATTGTGTTTAAATTATAATCGATTTTTACTTTTAATAATTACAGGTGATTTGACCCTGACCCCATTATTTCAATTGGAGGTTTTATTTGTTATATTATTACCAATTTGATTGCTTATTAAATTAATTTGTTTTAATGTTTAAATTATATTTTAAGTTAGGAATTAATTA